>CAKUAV010000086.1 GCA_934636425.1 uncultured Clostridia bacterium | reverse complement strand
ATAAAAAACGACACACTCATATAACAGACCGCCTGGCTGGTGTCGTTGACGCTCATGCCCGCGCCCAGCAGCCGCTTCGCCTCGTCTATTCTGAGCTTTGTCAGGTATTCCTTGAATGTCATGCCCGTCTCCGCGCGCACGATCTGTTCAATCCGGCGCACAGACAGGCCGAACGTCTCCTCAAGCTCGGCCAGGCACAGCCCGTATTCCTGAAAATGCGCCTGTATATGCGCCAAAAGCTGCGCCCTGCAATCGTCGTCGCGGTCGTCCTTCCGGCTCTGGAAATCGGCGCACAGCCGATCCAGCAGCGCAAACGACCGCTCTCTGATCCTCCCCGGCTGATTGTAGAGCAGCACGATGCTCAGGCTGTCCTCCGGCATGCGAATTCCGTTTTTGGCCGCGAAGCGAATGACGGCGTTTATGACGTCGCTGTAAGCGCAGCTGCGAATCAGCACCGACGCGTTCGCCTCTTCGATCTGATCGAAGCAGAGCGCCAGCGACTCATGCGCCAGCTCGTTCTGCCCCTCTTTGATTTGGAACAGCAGTTGATTGAGAATCGCCTCGTCATACCACTCCCGCCGCGCGCCGCCCGCGCCGCGCGTCTCCGCCCGCAGGCCTGCCAGCGCCGCCGCAAAGGAGTCCGGGATGTGATTGGGCGTGTCCGTTATGGTTCCCACGCTCAGCGTCGCCCTGATCTCGAGAGCGTCGAACAGCTCCCCGAGCAGCTCGGCGACAGAGCGCATATCGCGCGCGCCGCCGAATGAAACCAGCACAGCAATCAGCGCTTCATATGGAAGATGCACGGCGCACAGCCGAACATCCCGATCGCCCAGCTCGGCAATCTGCTCGAACAACGCCCCCACAGGCCGCTTTTCCTGAAAGGCGACGCAGATGACGGCAAAGCGCCGCCCTTCCTCGAAGAGGTGCTCTTCCCCAGCCGACATCTGCGGCGTAAAGTGCAGATTGCCCGTCAGCGCCAGCATCGTCATGGATTCCTCGTTCTGACGGCGCTGCTGTTCCAGCCACGCCATGCGCTCCTGAAGCTGCTCCTGCGTGATTCTGTTGTCTTCCAGGCTCTGCTTCAAAAGGCGCAAAATGGCGTTGAATTCATCCTCGCCGGGCGGCATCTTGCCGGCAAAGCCGTCCACAAGCTCTCGAATTGGCCGATACGCGCGCTTCGCCGCCATGATCGCCAACGCGCACGCCATCGCAAATGCGGCGATCATCACGCACCAGAAAATGCTGGCGTAGGCAATCAAGCCGCTGTACGGCGAGCCCGCGCCGCTGACCAGCTCGACGCTGACGCCCGATTGCCCGGCGCAGACGCTCCGCGCCCTTTCATCGTCAATTTGTCCATAGACGCACTTTTCCCGCCACAGCAGGCGAATCTCGCCCTCAAAGCCACCGCCAATCAGTCGGATCTGCCGACCCAGCATGTTTTTGTCGGCAATGAAGCTCACAAACGCCGTCGCATCGGACATATAGTTGTAGCTGATCGGGTAGCAGAAGAGCAGATTGTCGTTCCCAAGGCGAATCACCGCCCGTTCCCGCAGCGACAGAATTTCCTCATAAAGCGCTTCGGCCTCCTGCCGCGTGCCGCATCCCAGATAAGCCGCCGCCATGGCCGAAAAGCGGCTGGTCGCCTTGTCCGGCAGAAGATAGGCAGACTCCCGCCCCCTGTACAGCAGAAAAAATCGGCTGATCAGCGGCGTATAGCTGATGTATTTCTTAAGGCCGTCCAGCATCTCCACCTCGCGGAATTTGTGCTTCTCGATATACGACAGCTTGTATTCCGGAAGGCTGGCAATTTCATGCGCTATTTCCTGCATGACGTCCATCTGCGCGTCAATGTTGTCTGCGATTGCCTGAAGCCGCTTTCCAGTTTCTTCCGCGGCCATCTGATTGAGCTCATGCGCCGACACGCTGAATATGGCGACGCCCGTCACAGAGCAGATGAGCGCCGCAAACATCATATAGGACACAATATATTTTTTCAGCACGCTCTTATTGTGCAGCAGCGCCTTCAGCATATTCATCAAACAGTCTCCTTATCGTCTCTGCCCGCCTAATGAGCCGATCCGTCACGCCCCGTAGTAGTCTCTGAGCGCATTCAGCCGCGCCCTGTCGAGCCGCGCGCCGCACAGACAGAAATCGTCCAGCACGGCGGCAAGCCCATCCCCGCGCGCGCCGCCATGAATGCCGCCGAGCGTGATTGTCCCCTCTCCGCTCGCCCAGCCGCAGGCCTCGGGCACGCTGATTGTCTGCCTGTGCTCGCCAAAGTTGAACGCAACGTCCACCTGAGCGCGCATGACGTCGACGCTCACACATATATGCGTCCAGCGCCGCGTCATCGTCCGGGGGCGCTGAATGAGAATCAGATTGTTCATGCCGCGCCGATCCTGCGGCGCAAGCGTCAGCGTCAGATACTGCGGACAGTTTCCATAGGGCGACAGTCCCAGCGTCATGACGCTCCGTCCGTCCGAATCCTCAATGTCCGCAATGAATGCGCGCATACCCGCGTCGGTGAGCGGCTTTATCCAAAATAGCATGGAAAAGCCGCCGCTGAGCGCGGGCGCTTTCATCGATATACAGCCGTCCTCAAAGCGCATGCCCGCGCCGCGCACGCCTCGGACGCGATACAGCTTTCCAAATACGCGCGTTCCCTCCGCCGCGCCTTCTTCTTCCTCAAACGATCGATAGATTAGCGGCCGAAGCGCTGAAAACGCCGCGAGAAAGCCGCCGTCCTCCGCGCGCCAGATCGTCTCTCCCGGCGCGCCTGTCTCGATCGGTCTCGGCTCTTTATCCCAATAATCCGGGAAAATCCCGCGCGGAACGCGTCCCGTCCAGCATCCGGGCGGCTCGAGTCCCAGCGCGCGCGCTGCAATCGGCGCAATGTCCCGCGTCATCATGTCCACTATTTCGCCCCGACAGACGCCGCCGCCCGCCGCCGCAAAGTACACGTATTTTTCCTCGTCTGAATCGCCTCCGTGATTTCCGCCCATGTCCGGGTTGAATCGCGCGTGCGTCCCGCCATGATCGGCTGTGACCATCACCAGCGTCTCTTCAAGCACTCCCTTCGCCTTCAGCGCGCCGGTCATCCGGCCGATGAGCGCGTCTATCCGCGCAATGGCGTCCAGCTGCGCAGGCGTCCCGTAGCCGCAGCGATGTCCGACGCCGTCCGCCGCGTCAAACTGAAAGAAGATCATCCGGAACTCCTGCTCCATGATATACCGAACGGCGCGCTCCGTCAAGTCGTCCGCCGAGCCGCTGACTTTATGAACGCCGCAGCCCTCCTCGATAATGCCCGTGTTGATCGCCGCCCATTCGCAGAAAGAAGCCAGCCCTGCCTCCGGACTCGCTTCATGAATCGCCCGAAATACAGACGGCCAGGGCGAATCCTCCGGATAGGGATTGTGGCTGACCAGCCAGTTGGTCAATCCGTGCGTCTGACAGCCCACGCCGTGCAGCATGCTGCCCCAGCACTCGGCGCTGATCGACGGAATCTCCGTCAGCGCCCGATGGCAGACCACGCCCCGTGCGGCGATCGCGTCTATGTTCGGCGTATGAGCCCTCTCAATGAATACACCGCCGCCATCGATTCCAAAAAGAACGACGCGCCGGCACAATCTCCGTGTTTCCATACCGCATCCTCCCGCGTCTTTTTCTCTGAACAGCGCGCAATGCCCGGCAGCTCCCTCTGCCTCCGTCGGCGGGAGCTGCCGGACCTGTGAACTCATGCCGTATTCAGAACCGCACGATCCTCATTGCGCCGTCTGTTTCTCGGCAAGCGCCGTGTAATAGCCCAGATATTCGTCTACGTTCATCTTTTCCAGCTCGGCCAGATAGGAATCAAACTCATCCAGAGAGCGCGCGCCGGTCACGAACCGCGCCGTCTCCGTCTCCACATAATTCTGAATGACCGTCTTCAGATCGCTGACCGCAATGCTGGTTTCCTCGTCCATGTAGGTATAGCTGGCATAGAAGCTCTTTTCGGCATACCTGAACTCAGTGGTGCTGTAGATCGTCCACAGCGGATAGTCGTTCAGCAAATCGGGGTTCTTGGCCAGCGGAACGGGATCATAGCCGGCCATCGGCAGCTGTATGGCCGCATGGCTGCCGTATTTGCTCAGATCCAGATTGTAATCGCCGCAGTTGTTCAGGCGGGCGCCGGAGCAGGGCGCAATGACGCCGATCGCATAGGTATAGGAGGATGTGAACGCGCCGTTTTCAACGTCCTTGTAGTTGACGGCCATGGTTTCGGGATCCACATACCAGCCCTCGACCATGCCCAGCGTGTCCTTGCTGCCGGCCATCGGACCATACCAGCCGTACACCATGCCCACGGGCGAATAGAAGAAGTCCAGGAACTTTGCGCAAGTCTCGGGATGCTCGGTATTCGCGGCGATTACAGCGTTGCCCGGACGGGTTCTGACCGGCGCGGGCACGGAAATCACGTCGTTCGTCGCGCTCAGCAGATTGATGACGCCCTGATACCGATGGACGATCTCGGGATCCTGAGTGACCTGATCGTAGGGATAGCACCATGCCGCATATTTTCCCTCGGCCGCCTGCGCCATGTCGGTGGCGCGGTCCATCGTAAAGAAATCCTGCGAAATCAGGCCTTCCCTGAACCATGTGTTCATCGTGGTCAGATATTCCTTATATTCGGGCGTCGCGCAGGGAACCACAATGTCTGCGCTCCTGCGCATCGCGGGGCTGACGCCATAGGGGTTGTCGCTGGAAACACCCAGTCCGTAGGCGTTCATCAGATGAACCATGATATAGTTGACGCTGAGCGCAGAGCCGCCCATCGGAATCATGTCCGGATAGGCTGCCTTGAAGGCGCGCAGCAGCTCGGTCAGCTCTTCTACGGTGGTGGGCATCTGCTTGCCGACCGCCGCGGTCAGCTCCTTATTGATGTACAGCGGATGGCCGTTTCCGTCGTTGAGCACAACGCGGTCGATATACGGCAGCACGTACTGGTTGCCGTCGGGCGCCACGCACAGCTCAAACGACGTAAGGCTCGACCATCTGGTCAGATGAGGCATGACCTCTTCATTCAGATACCGATTGACAGGCAGCAGCTGCTTTTCATACTGGCCGTATTTCACCAGATCAGCCGTAGAAAAGCCCACGCCGTAGATGATGTCCGGCAGATCTCCGGAGGCAAACATCAGGTTCTTGCGCTGCTCGACCGATTCACTGGGAATCTGCTCGACGTCGAAGCTGATGTTCATGGCCCCGCTCGCCCATTTCCAGAACCAGACCTTGTCCGCATCGTAGTTCTCCGCGCTCTGCGGAACGGCAATCCTCAGCGTGACCTTCTCGCCCTGATCGACGATGGGCAGCGTAACGCCCCAGGCCGCGAAGTCAACCTCATTGGACGCGCCCTCCGCAGCGGCGACGCCGCTCGCCAGCATGGCCAGCGCCAGCAGGATCGTCAGGATTTTCTTCATGGTTGTCTCCTCCTGTATTTGATTATTTGGACGCGTTCGCCGACGGAGGCGGCCCCGCGCAATCCATTCACAATGCGCGCTCATCCCTTGAGCGATCCGATCATAATGCCCCGCACAAAATACTTCTGCACAAACGGATAGGCGGCCAGCAGCGGCGCGGAGGCTATGAATATGATCGAATATTTCATGGCCTCCGCCATGTAGGCGCGCCGCGCCATCAGCTCCATTTCCTCTCCGCTCAGATTGCCCGCGTCCACCAGCGCCGATTCGTTCATGATCAGTATGCTCCTGAGCACCATCTGCAGCGGCTGATATCTGGACTTGCTGATATAGATCAGCGCCGTATAGTAGTCGTTCCAGCGCGCCACGCCGTAATAGAGCGTCATCACGGCGATGATCGGCGCAGAGAGCGGCAGCGCTATCCGGAAAAAGCCCACAAACTCATTGCCGCCGTCGATGCGCGCGCTTTCGTACAGCTCTTCCGGAATGGAATTGCTAAAATATGTGCGCGTCACGACCATATTGTAGATACTCAGGCCGCCCATGATCACGATGACAACCGGCGTATTGATCAGGCGCAGGCTTTTGACCAGCAGATATGTTGGAATCAGGCCGCCGCCGAAATACATCGGAATCAGAAAATACCACGAAAAGAACGCGCGCCCCATCAGCTGCCTTTTGCTGAGCACATACGCCGTCGGAATGGTCAGCGCCAGATTGAGCAGCGTGCCGAAGAGAGTATAAAGCACTGTGTTGCGATAGCCGATCCAGATCTTTCGATTTTCGAAGACGTTCTTATACGCCTCCAGCGTAAATCCGGACGGCTTTATAAAGACCTTTCCCATCGCCACGTCGTAGGGCTCTGATACGGAGGCGATCACAATGTAGTAAAGCGGATAGAGCATAATAAGAAGAAGCAGCGTCATCACGGTGATATTGAAGGCGTCAAACGCCCTGTCGGCTCTTGTCTTTCTCATAACGCGCCCTCCTCACCATATGCTGACCTGGGACAGCCTGCGCGAAAGCGCATTGACCAGCATCAGCACGACGATATTGACCACCGTATTGAACAGCCCGATCGCCGAGGAATAGCTGAACTGCGCGCCGTTCACGCCCACCTCGTAGACATAGGTCGATATGACCTCGGATGCGCCCAGATTCAGGCTGTTCTGCATCAGATAGACCTTCTCAAAGCCCACCGACAGCACGCTGCCGCAGCTGAGGATCAGCATGGTCATGACCGTGGGCAGTATGGTGGGCAGATTGACATACCATACAATCTGCAGCCGATTCGCGCCGTCTATGCGCGCCGCCTCCTGTATCTCCGGCGATACCCCCGAGAGCGCTGCCAGATAGATGATTGTGTTCCAGCCCAGCCCCTGCCAGACGCCCGACCACACATAAATATGAGGAAAGCACCCGGGATCGCTCAGAAAATCATAGCGCGCTCCGCCCAGCATTTCAATCACATTGTTGATCAGACCGTTGCTGCGGGCAAAGAATATCTTCAGCATGCCGCATATGACGACCGTCGATATAAAATGCGGCGCATAGGAGATCATCTGGACAGCTCGCTTAAATCGGGCGTTGTCCAGCTCGTTTATGAGCAGCGCCGCGATCACCGCGCAGGGGAACGTCGCAATCGAATACAGGCTCAGCGTCAATGTGTTCAGCACAATCCGTAAGAAGGCCGGATAGGAGAGAAAGCGGGCAAAGTGCTTGACCCCCACCCATTTGCTGCCCCATATGCCCAGCCGCGTGCTGTAATCCTTAAAGGCGATCTGCACGCCGTACATCGGGAAATAGTTGAAAACGAGCACATACGCAAATCCCGGCAGCAGCAGTACGTACAGCGGCCAGTCCTCCGCCAGCCGCCGTATAAACCGCTTCGTCAGCGATCGTCTGGATTGTTGGAACGTCGATTGCATTGTCCGGCCTCCTTCAATGCGCCTTGCGGCGATCTTAACCACACATTCATCGTAGCGCAACAAAGGCGCATATGCAATGACATTTTTGTGCGCGAATGCCGCTTTTGAGTCAAAATCGCGCCGTTTTGCGCCATTGGACAGAAAGCGCCATGCCCGCCGATAGATGGCATTGCGCGTTATTCGAACGCCGTGATATAATCTGAGCGAAGACGGCCCTTTACTTCAAAATCAGACGGCCGTGCCGAAAGGAGAATCGCCATGTCATTCTGCCTCGCGCCCGAGCATATCCGCGCAGCCAGCCGCGCGCGCCGTTCCATTCTTTTCTATGACGCCCGAAACGTCGCCGTCGAATGCGGCGGCCTGAAGGCGCCCGAAGGGCTCAGCCTGCTCGACGCCTATCGACTGCGCCTGTGGAACTACATCGACCGCTGCATCGGACAGGTCGACAGCATCTGCTGGGACGCGTTCTTTTCCGATCAGATCGCCTTCTGCCGCCGCAGCGCCCTGCCCGAGGAAAATGAGCGCACATTCGCCCAGCTGTGGGAAAGCGGCGTCGACATATACGACGAGTACATCGCCGGCTGCCGCAGGCGCGGCATAGAGTGCCTGCTCTCCCACCGCATCGGCGGCCCGGACGTCGGCGGACGGGATCGTCTCAAGGACGAGCATCCCGAATACTACATAAACGACTGGACTCAGATGACCAATCTCGCCGTTCCCGAGATGCGCGATTACAAGCTGAGCGTTTTTCGCGAAATTCTCGACGGCTATGACTTCGACGGCTATTGCGTCGACTTCTGCCGCCACACGCCCTTTCTCGAACCGGGGCGGCAGTGGGAACTGCGCGCGCACGTCACGCAGTTTTTGCGCGATCTGCGTACGCTGACGCTCGGCTATGAGCAGAAGTGGGGACATCCGATTCTGCTCACCGCCCGCGTGCCCGAGAGCGCCGACGGCTGCCGTCAGGACGGGCTCGACATCGCCGCCTGGGCGGAGGAGCGGCTCGTCGACAGCCTCATCATAGGCTCCCGCTCCTTTGAGGTCGACGTCGACAGCATACGCAGCGCAACCGGCAGCGCCGTCAAGCTCTACCCCTGCTTCGACGCGCACCATCAGACCGACGCCTATGCCGATCCGCCCGCCGATGTGCTCAACGCCGTCTTTGCCAACTGGTGGGCGCAGGGCGCAGACGGCGTGGCGCTGTTCAATCTCTACGCCTGCGACTGGGAAACCTATCAAAAAACCGCCGCCGCGCCGTTTCAGATCCACGCCCATCCGCTCGAGCAGATTCTGCCGGTCGCGGGCGACGAATCGCTTCTCGCCCCGCTGGACAAGACGTTCGTCGTGGAGCGAAGGGGCGGCTATCCCTGGGGCAACGGCTTTGCCAATGAAAACAGTCAAAAGCAGCTGCCCCGCATACTCGCCAACAGCGGCGCGCCCGAATCGGTGTTTCTGTTCGTCTGCGATCCCATCGCCCACAGAGCCGAGCGCGTCGAAAGCCTCTTTCTGGACGTGCAGGTCTACGGCGCGCAGCCGGCCGATCGGCTCGTCATCGCGCTCAACGGCGTTGAGATTTGCGGCGCCGCCGCTGCAGACTATGCGGACAGGCAGATTCGTCCGCTGCAAAGCGAATATGTCTCCGGTTATCACACCGCGTTTCTGCCCGAGCGCGCCGAGCGCTTCACCCGCGTCCGATGCGCCCTTGAGCCCGGCCTGATCGTGCGCGGCCGCAACGTCGTCTCCGTGCGCATACTGCGCGCGCCCGGTTATCCCGTACTGTCGCAGGCCGAACTCGAGCGCGTCGAGCTGGCCGTCCGATACCGATAAAATCAGCGGGAGGTGTCTCCATGAAGCCCTTTCCCCTCGCCGTTCGAGACGATGGCTTCTCGCCGCTCTATGTCATTACGCCGCCCTGTACCCCGGAAAAGCTCTGCCGCAAGTGCGTCGATCATCTGGCCGGAATCGCCCATATCCGCGAAATCGGAACGGGCGTGGGCTTTGCCATGAACTTCAAAACCCGGCGCGGCGATCTGATGGGGCAGGACGTCACCGGATGGGGCGTTCCCGAGGACATTCTCCGCGCGCTCTGCGAAAATCCGGGCAGCGCGGAGCACGTCGCCGCCGTCTGCGCGGATTACAACCGCCGATACCAGCCGGCCAGAAGGCCGGGCGATCTTCGGGCGATCGCCAACATACACTATTTGCTTCAGCGCGGCCTCAGCCCGTTCGGCGTTCAGGCGCGGCGCGCTCATGAGCTCGGCATGCGCGTGTGGGCGCGCTTTGAACTGCGTCAGGGGCGGCCTGCCTGTCTGGCCGGGCATGACGAATACCTGATCCCCGGGCGCGGCGATCTTGACTTTCGCCACGAGGCCGTGCGCGCGCTGTTCCTCGATATTGCGCAGGACATGATCGACGAGGGCGCCGACGGCGTATCGATCGACTTTTGCGTCTATCCGCCGTTTTTTGAAAATCCGGAACGCGACGGTCACTTCATGACCCGCCTGCTGAGCGATATGCGCGCGCGCTTTTCCGGCATGGGGCGCAAGATCGACATCGTCGCCCGGCTGCCCCGCCATCCGGAGCGCTGCGGCCTTCTGTGGCGCGACTGGGTTCGCGAAAATGTCGTCGACGTGCTGATTCCCTCCGTCATATTGCCGGGCGAGCTGTTCGACGTGCCCATCGACGAATACGTTCGGGCGACGCGCGGAACCCCCGTGCGGGTCTTCGGCTGTATGCGTCCCAAATTGACCTCCATCGATCCGGATCCTCAGCCCAATGATGAGAGCCGGGGCGTCTGGCGCTTCAATCGCCCGAACACCGAGGAAAACGACGCCGCGCGCGCCGCGCTGCTGCTCTCCTCCGGCGCGGACGGCCTGCAGATCGGGCTGGGAACGGCCTTCTCCTATGACCCCAGCCGCATTCCCGGCACCAATCCATACACCGACGCCTGGCAGCCCTACTATGCCGTTTACACGCGGCCCGAACTGCTGCGCTTTGCCGACAAGACCTATCCCCTCGTCGACGTGGATTTCCTCCCCCGCGCGTTTCAATCGTCCGGATCGACGCTGCGCATTCCGTTTCGCATTTCTGACGAACCCGCCGAGGCGAAGCGGAACAACATGCGCGTCTCGGCGTTCGTCTGTCCGACAATGCGCGCGCTCGCGCCCGGCGAGCGGCTGCTCATCGCGCTCAACGGCTGCGCGCCCGTCTGCGCGGATTCCGAGACGCTCCGGGGCGATATGCGGCCGCCCATCGTATTCGATCACGACCGCGCCCTCGTCTCGGGCACGAACACATTTGGCAGCGGCTGGTGGCTCAGGGGGCGCAAGGAAATCGCCGTCGATCCCCTTCAGCTCCGGCGCGGCGACAACTTCATTGATCTGACCTATGTCGGCGCGGCGTCTCTTGATCTGATGGACGTCGACGTATCGCTGCGCTATGCCTGCGATTATCCCGCGGGAAATCTTTCCGGCATACTGGCCGCGCTTGAGCCCTATACGGGCCGCCGCATCGAAAACCGTCTGGCCAGGCCGCGCGCAGACGCGTTCCGCCTCAACGGCGCGCTGATGAGCGCCAACTACGCAGAAAACGTCGACGCCGCGCTGCTCGATCAGCAGATCCTGCTCTGTCCCGCCACGAGGGACGCGCTCTATGACGACGCATGGCGTCAGACGCGCTATGTGCCCGGCACGCGCAAGGATCTGGAGGAAACGGTGCGGCGCATCGTTCAGGGAATCGACAACAGAACCGGACAGGTCATCGCCATAATGAACTTCTGCCGCGATCTTTCCGATCGCAGCGGCGGACGCATTCTCTTCTACGGCGGCACGGAAGAAGAGCTGATCAAAAAGGGCGAGCAGCTCTGCGAATGCTGCGCGCGCCTGATGACGGCGCTGTGCGAAATTGCCGGCATTCCCGCCCGCATCATCACGCACACTGTGGCGGGACATCTGGTCTGCGAAGCGTATGCCGGACATGGCTGGGGATATTTCGACCCCCGAACCGGCTTCTACTGCGTCAAGCCGGACGGAGAGCCCGCCAGTCTCCGCGAATTGCTGGATAATCCCGATCTGATCGATTCTCAGCCCGAGGCCGTCAGGGCGAACGTATCGCCCCGCTGGACATGGGCGGCGCGCGCAAAGCGCTGCAAGGAGCTTTTCCTCAATCCCTACGAGGTCAGCACCGTCAAGCCCTACTCGCTTTCAGACAGCGGACGTTATCGCTACAACTGGACGACAAACCGGGATCTGGCGCAAAGCCGCATTTCTGAAATCAGCCGCGCCTGCGCGCTGGCCAGCGACGCTGTATTCGGCCTTCGCTCCGAGCCCGCCCATCCGGCTCTGGCGCTCACGCTGCCCGATGAATGCGTGCTTTCCGCCCCCGTTCCCGTGCTGGCGCTGCCGCGCGGCCTGACCGTGCCGCCCTGCGCCGTCCGCTTCTCGATCGACGGCAGCGCCGTCTGGACAACGCCCGCCGTCGTTTCGCCCGAAAACGTCCACATCTGCATGGAGGGCGCTTTCCCGCTCTACGGCGAGGGCGGCGCGCTCGATCCGGCCTCGCTGTCCGAAGGCCGCCATACGCTCTGCGCCTGCGACGCTTCCGACGAATCGGTCTGCGCGCGCGTGCATTTTACGGTTCGCCGCGCGTAAAGAGCAAATCGCCGCGCCGTCCCTCTGGCAGTTTCAGAGGAACGGCGCGGCGTGTTTTTATATTGCATTTTCAAATATGTCATGATATAATCATATCATACAAATCAAGCAGCGCGCCGGCAGACGCACGGCAAAGCAGAGAGGAGAAGAGCAGCATGGCCAGCACATTTGACTTGCAGCGGTTCATCGCCGCCCAGGAGAGAGACTTTCCCACTGCGCTGAGAGAAATTTCGCAGGGACGCAAGCGGAGTCACTGGATGTGGTATATCTTTCCGCAGCTGCGCGGGCTGGGGCGGAGCGGCATGTCGGCCTATTACGGCATAGACGGCATCGAAGAAGCCGCCGCCTATCTGGACAATCCCTGTCTTGCGGGCAATCTCCAGACAATCTGCCGGGCGCTGCTCGCGCTGGATACGAACAACCCGCGCAGCGTTTTTGACCCGCCGGACGATAAGAAGCTCCGTTCCTCCATGACGCTCTTCGCCGCAGCTGCGAAAGACCCTGCGCTCTATCAAAGCGTGCTCGACAAATTCTTCGGCGGTCAGAGCGACGCGCGCACACTCGTCATGCTCAAGCAGCGCTGACCTGCGATCCGACCCGCGCTGAATATACGTCCGCCGCGCCGTTCCCCATCGCTTCGGGGCGGCGCGGCGGTTTTATGCATCATATGCTTATGTGAATTATGAGCCGCCGAAACGCCGCGTCCCGCCAGCCGTCTGCGGCGCAGAAGCGCGCAATGGCCGCGGTACGCTTCGCCGCCTTACACAAGGGACATATATGTGAAAAATCTGCCGCCGCGTCAATTTTCCGCAAAATATGCTCCTTCGGCGCCATCATATCCATGCACAGTATTTCGATTTCCTGCCGCTGTTCCGTTTTTTTCTTCAGCGTTTTCATTACCGCCTCTATTATATCAGAAAAGGCCGCTTTTTACGGCTCGAACTGTCGAAAATCTTTTGGAGAACTCGAGAGGGTCGGAACTCTCT
>CAKUAV010000085.1 GCA_934636425.1 uncultured Clostridia bacterium | reverse complement strand
ATACTGTATGTCCATCAGCTTCCACAGTTCTTTCGTCTCGGCGACGATCTTGTCGACGAACTGCTGCGGGGTCACGCCGGCCTCGGCGGCCTTGCGCTCGATCTTCTGGCCGTGCTCGTCTGTGCCGGTGAGGAAATAGGTGTCATAGCCGGTCAGCTTCTTGAAGCGGGTCATTGTGTCGGCCGCCACGGTGGTGTAGGTGTGGCCGATGTGCATGTTGCCGCTGGGATAGTAGATCGGCGTTGTGATGTAGAATGTCTTCTTGTCCATATATATTCACTCCTCGGATTGATTTTCAAACTCTTTGCCGCGTCCCTCGCGGACGCCCAGTCCCGTCATGTCGATCGGCACAAAGCCCATGCCCAGCGCGGGCGAGGCCGGATCGAGCGTGAAATCGCCGTGCGCCGGATCGCGAAGCAGCGGATCGGCCACAACGGTGAACAGATCATAGCCCTGCTTCTTCAGAGAGTCCATGGGCACGCGTATATCGCGGCTGCGCAGATTGGGCGCATACTCGAGCGGTTTCCCGTGAATGTCCCAGTAGACGTTCATGTCGCTCTTTATGCCCGCCATGCCGAAGCCGGTGAACAGCGGCTGATCGTCGGTCAATACGATGTTGCGCTCGAACGTAAAGCCGACGTGCTCCTCAAGGCGCGTGCAGGCGATCACGCCCTCGCTGCCGAACGCCCATATGTTGTTGCGCACGATGTTCTCGCGGCCATAGTGCTGATGGAAGCACGAGGACGTGGTGTTATAGCCGATGTTGTTCTCGATCAACAGGTGGCTCGAGCCCTCGTCGGGATAGATCGCCCAGCCGCCGTAATTGGCCTTTTCGATGTCGTGTATGAGATTGTAGCGTATGACCGAGCCCGGCTGCACGCCCAGCATATATATGCCGCCCATATCCGACAGCACGAAATGGCCGAGATCGTATATGTGGTTGTACTCGATCACATTGTCGTGGGACACGCTCTCGGCATAGCCCCACACCCAGCCGCACGACACGCCGGAATAGTACAGATCGTGTATCACGTTGTGCGCGATCGTCACATGATGCGCGTGCATGCTGATCACGCCGATGCCGGCCAGGAACTGCCGCCCGCCTTCAGTAATCAGGTTGTCGCACACGCGGATGTGGTGCGTGCGCCCCTCGAGCGCGCCCTTTGCGTCGGTTCCGTTGATCTTCACGCCGCCCGCACCCATGTCGCGCAGCACGTTTCCGCACAGCTTGATCACGGAGCAGCCCTCGCGCACATCGATGGCGTAATAGCCGACGTGCTCGATCACGGCGTTGGTCAGCGCGCAGCGATGGCAGCGCGCAAACGTCACAGCGCCGCCCGCCTGTGTGGAGCCCTGCCCCTGAACGGACACCTCATGCACCGCCCAGTCGAAATGGCGTATCGTCACATTGTCGATCGTCAGGTCGCAGCTGTCGTGGATGTCAAACGCCTGCTCGCACACCGGCGCGACGACGCTGGTGTTTTCAATCGTCTCGCCGTCCATGGGCAGATAGTAGAGCGTCTTTTCCGCGCGGTCGATATACCAGTCGCCCGGCTCGGTCAGCCCCTCGAAGAGGTTCTCGATGCGGTATTTGGCATAGTGCTGTTTGAGGTCGTCGTGCAGCGTGTAGTGGGAGGGATGATCGGAAATAAGCAGCCGCGTCTCGGGATCATAGGAGAGAACCGGCATCAGCTCGTCCGACCAGTAGTGGAACACGTGAACCTGCACGTCGCGCAGGTTGCGCGTGGGCTTAAAATCGCCCGCCTTCACGATGAAGCGGTCGCCCGGCACGTTGAAGGGCAGATCGAGCGGCTGGCCGGGCACATCCTCGATGTAGTAGTAGTCCTTTTTCGGCAGGAACGCGCGGGTTCTGCGCGCGCCGTTTACGAACAGCGAGTTGAAGTATTCGCCGTCCTCGAGCCTGGCCGTCCAGCAGCGCAGACCGTTAAGCGCGCCCTCCTCAAAGCCGGAGATCACGCGGCCGCCGTCGAATATTGCCTGCTCGCCGTCAAACGAGCGCACGGTCACCGGCGCGTTCACGCTGATCGACACGGTCTTGTCGATCGGATACACGCCGCTGCGCAGGCAGACGGTGATTTCGCCGTCCCAGCAGCTCTCGCCCAGCGTTTCGACGCATTTGAGCGCCGCCTGGAGCGTCTTAAAGGGCGCCTCGATCGTGCCCTTGGCCTTATCGTCGCCGTTCGGCGCAACATAGAGACAATTCACCATGGATCAATCCCTCCCCGATTGCAGAGCGTTGTTTCGTTTTCGTATCGTCTATATCGTCTGTCCGCAGGCCGCCGAATCGAGCGGCAATAAAAAAACGCCGCTCGCCATGCGAGGGACGTTCATAAAACGCGGTACCACCCTGCTTCTCCCCGGCGCATTGCGCGCGGAGACTCGTCGGCCGGCCTGTCGCCGACCCGCCTTTTAACGGAGACGTTCCGTCCGGCGCTCACGGTTTTCACGCTCGCGCTGAAAGCTCCAAAGCCATATTCACGCCGCCCGCCGCCGCCGGCTTGCACCCTCCCGGCTCGCTCAAGGCGCTCTTCGGCGCTACTCACTTCTTCATCGCTGCCTGTTTATCACAGTTTGTCTGTATTATATCGAAGATTTTCCCCGCTGTCAAGTCCTTTATGCGCATTGACAAATCGCGCCAAAGCGCTATAATGGTGTCATGCACTTTTACATTGAAACGGAGGATGCTCTATGACGACCGCCCTGCTCGTCGCCGTGATGGTTGTACTCTATTCCTTTCAGTCGCTCTTTCTCAAGCTGTTCTCGTCCAGCCGAAGCGCGGATGAGGACACGTCCACAGTGTTCTCGATCTCCTACGGCGCGTTCGCCGGCATTGCCACGCTGCTGGTGAGCGGCTTTCGCTTTGCGCCCTCGCCCGTCACATGGGCGTGCGGCCTGACCAACGCCGTCGTGCTGCTATTGTACAATCTTTCCATGATCAAGGCCAGCAAGGGCGGCTCCTATTCCTTCCAGATGGTCATGTGCCTCTTCGGCGGCATCACAGTGCCCATGGTCTTCAACGCGCTCTTTATGGGCGAGCGGCTGAGCGCGATGCAGTTTGCCGCCATAGGCCTCATGCTGGTCTCGTTCATACTGATGAACCTGCGCGGTCTGTCGCTCAGGGGCAGCACGAAGTCGTTCCTGCCCTGGTGTCTCGTGATATTCGCCACAAACGGCCTGTACAGCATACTGCTCAACACGCAGCAGGCGAAGATGGCCGGCGCGCAGCGCAACGAGATGATCGTGCTGACGTTCCTCGGCATGTCGATATTGAGCGCGGCCATACAGCTCGTGCGCGACAGGAGCGTATTGACCAGCGGCTTCAGGATGAGCAGAAAATCGCTGATCTACCTGCTGACCTGCTGTTTGTCGGCGACGATCGCCTGCCACATGGTGCTGTATGTGCTCACGCTGGTGGACGCGACCGTGCTCTTCACAATCGACAACGGCGGCGTGCTGGTGCTCTCCGTGCTCTACTCCTGCTTCCTCTTCCACGAAAAGCTCACGCCCGTGCAGATCGCGGGCATCGTGCTGGCCACGGGCAGCATCGTCATGCTGAGCTTCTGACAGTCGCAGTGCGCAAAGACGGGACTGATTCGCTTCAGCCCCGTTTTTTTTTGCTGCGCCAAGCCGTTCGCCCGGCTTTTCGCAGTCCATCTGAAAAAAAATGTGAAGTCGCAATGCTTCCTCTCGGCCGAACCGCGCCCTTCGCGTTTCCAGCGCGGCCGCTTTCCTTCGGTTTGCCGCCTTCCCGTCCCGTCCGAAGGGATTCCGCTCGCCGCACCGATCGCCGCCGCCCATGCAGCGCCGCGTCAGACGCTTCTCAGCGCCCAGCCGGAGCGCGCAGCGCCTGTCACATCTCCAGCGCGTCTGCGGCATTTTCCCGATCATTCGCCCGCGCGGCAGTCTCTCCGCTCGGTCTTGCGAAGAGCCGCGCAGCGCCTGTCACATTCCCAATACCGACGCGGCGGTTTTCCAGAGCACCTGCTCGCGCTCGTCGTCGTGAAGCGGCAGATTCATGAAGCGCTCCAGCTCCTTTTCCGGCTCCCACATCGGATAGTCCGTGCCGAACATCACGCGATCCGCGCCGAAGAGGCGTATGCGCCGCACGATGTCGTCGTCGGTCATGGCGTACATCGAGCTGGAGCAGTCGACGTACATATTCTTCGCGCCGGCCAGGCTCTCGGCCTCGTCCCAGACGCTGTAGCCGGCAAAATGCGCGCAGATGACCGTCAGATCGGGCGCTTCGGCAAGCATTTTGCGGATCTGCGGCGGGTTCGAGTAATGATAGCGGTAGTCGCCCGCGTGGATCATCATGGGGAGCTTCTTCGCCTCGACCGCCTTGACAAGGCGTATGGCGCGCGCCTCGTCCAGCGCGAAGGCCTGCATGTCCGGATGCAGCTTTACGCCGTGCAGTCCCAGATCGATGATGCTCTGAACGCCGGCCTCGACGTCCTCCATATCCGGATGCAGCGAGCCAAAGCCCATGAACCGGTCGGGACGCGCCTTCACCTGCTCGGCGATGAACGCGTTGACATTGTGTATCTGCGCCGGCGCTGTCGCGACGGAGTGGACGAGAAAGCGGCTGATGCCCGCCCGATCGCCCGCCCTTATGAGCCCCGAAACGCTGCCGTCGCAGTCCATATGAAAGCCATCGTAAAAAGCGCCGATGCTGTGCGCCGCCTTTTCGGCGATTTTGTCCGGAAAAATATGTGCGTGTACGTCGTAGACCATTGTCTGTCATCCTGCCTTTTTGCGCCGCTTTCGGCGCGCCGCGTATGCCTTTTTTGTAAACCGCGCAAGGAACGGCGCGTCCCGTGTGTCCGCGCGCCCTCTCACAGCGCGCCCCGACGGCCTTCCATCCGAAACCGCTTTCGCCGATTCCCGAGCGTTCAAATCGAAGCGCATCAATGCCTTGCAGCATTTGAAACGCGCCCCGAGAGCCATCCACCCGAAACCGCCGTTGCCGATTCCCGAGCGTTCAAATCGAAGCGCCTCAATGCCTTGCAGCATTTGAAGCGCGCCCCGAGAGCCAGCCACCCGAAACCGCTATCGCCGAATCCCGAGCGTTCAAATCGAAGCGCCTCAATGCCTTGCAGCATTTGAAGCGCGCCCCGAGAGCCATCCACCCGAAACCTCTTTCGCCGAATCCCGAGCGTTCGAATCGACGCGCCGCAATGCCCTGCCGCATTTGAAGCGCGCCCCGAGAGCCATCCATCCGAAACCGCCGTCGCCGATTCCCGAGCGTTCGAGTCGACGCGCCGCAATGCCCTGCCGCCTGTCCGCTCCGGAAGCGCCTTCGAGCGCACGCTGAAGCGCAGCGCGCCGCACGGCCGGCATATAAAGCGGCGGCTCGCGCGCTTTTCACTCTATTATAGCACGCGAACCGCCTGTTTTCTCGCCGTTCGGGTTATGATTGTGGTGCGTCAGGCATTAAGGCCGGTGAACGCCCCGTTCTTTTCAAGCGTGGCCTGAATCTTCTTCACGTCGGCCTGCTTCACGCCGGTGTGGTCGGCATTGGCCACAGCCACGGCCACGCCCGCCGCCTCGCCCAGCGTGGTGACGATGGGCATGATGCGGTAGGAGGCCTGCGCCTCGTGCGTGGAGGAGATGCAGCGCCCGGCCACCAGCAGGTTGTCGGCGTTCTTCGGCTGCAGGCTGCGATAGGGGATTGTGTACCATGTGCCGTCCTCGAAGAAGTAGTGGCTGGTGCCGCTGCCCTCGGGGTTGTGTATGTCGATGTCGTAGTTGCCCGCGGCGATGGCGTCCTCAAACTTGGTGCAGTTCTTGAGATCCATTTCGGTCAGCAGGTATTCGCCGTCGATCATGCGGCTTTCGCGCGCGCCGATCTCGCCCGCGGAATAGAGCATCTGGCAGTGCTCGCAGCCCGCCGCGTACTTCCTGAGGAACTCGACCAGCTCGACCATCTGCTCGCGCGCGATCATCTCGGCCTCGGTCACGTCGAAGGGATTGGTGGGGTCGTGCCTGACGACGCGGGTGGTGTTGAAGTGAATCACGCCGTCGTCCAGCGTCTTGAACGCCAGCACGTCCTCGCGCGGATTTTTGATCACGCCGGCCTCCTTGAGCTCCTTGTACTTGGCCTGCACGTCCTTCATGCCCTTCCAGAACGCGGGCGTGTCGATGTTGCCCACGCGGAAGCACAGCGTCATGGGCTGGCACAGCCCGTCCGGACGGCCCAGATGGAACGGGCAGCCCGCCTGCGCGGCCAGATCGGCGTCGCCGGTACAGTCGATGAAATAGCGCGCCTTGAACGTCAGCTTTCCCGCCTTTGTGGCCACGTCGACCGCCGTGATTGTCTCGCCGTCCTTGTGAACGCCGCAGAGCATGGCGTGATAGAGCGGCTGTATGCCCTCCTTCTTCACCAGCCTGTCGAGCGCAACCTTGAGATACTCCTCATGGATGGCGTAATCGGTCTCGTTCTGAGCGCCGGTCTCGCGCATGAGCGCGCGCAGCTCGGTAAAGAAGCCGCGGCTGAGCAGGAACTTTTCGCCGTTCACAGTGGTGTAAAAGCGCATAAACGGCGTAATCAGGCTGGTGGCCGCCGCGCCGCCCAGAAAGCCGGCCTTCTCGATCAGCAGCACGTTCTCAACGCCCTCGCGTCTGGCGGAAACCGCCGCCGCCACGCCGGTCATGCCGCCGCCCACGACGATCAGATCCCACTGTCTGTTTGTCATCGAAGAAATGTCAATCATTGTCCATGTCCTCCCGCTGTTCTGCTATCGCGTCTATTACACAGGAATAAACCCTGCGCCCATTATAGCACAGCTTCCGTGCTTTTGGAACGGGTAAATATGTCGCAAATTAAGCCTCGCAAGACCGGTTTTCAGCAATTTTTTCCCATTGTATGCCGTCCTTCCGTTCATTCGCGGCGATCTGCGCCCCGCGTGAAAGCCATCGTCTGCGGCCGGCCGACCCCCGACTCTCCATGGTAGGCCGCGCCAGCCTTTTCCCATCCCCTGCTTCCGGCGTTCAAAAGAGTTCACGACCGCCGCGCGCACTCGTTTCCACGCCAAGGCTCCACAATGCCGCATCGCTCCTCTTGCGTTGCCAATGCGTAAAGGCGCGCATGGCTCCGCGCTCGTTTTTCCGCCGCGGCTTCACAAATGCCGCCAAGCGCCACATACAAAGCGCGGGGCGGAGCGCCCTTTGAACGCTCCGCCCCGGATTATGCTTTGAAATTATCCCTGAATCGGCTCGATCATGCCGATCTTGCCGTCTGCGCGGCGATAGATGACGCTGGTGATGTCCGTCTCGGCGTTGATGAACACGAAGAAGCTGTGCCCCAGCATATCCATCTGGGCGATCGCGTCCTCCACGGCCATGGGCTTGACGGCGAAGCGCTTGACGCGAACCAGCTCGTCGGGCTGCTCCTCCCACGCGGGCACCAGATCCTCGGGCTCGGCCAACGCCTCGGCGCAGGCGCGCTTGCCCAGCTTGGTGCGGTGGCGGTGCACCTGGCGATCCAGCCGATCGAGCGCGCGGTCGATGGCGGCGTACATATCGTCGCTCTCTTCCTCGGCGCGGAACATCACGCCGCCCACCAGCAGCGTCATTTCGGCGATGAAGCGGACATTGCGCTCCTGGCTCAGGCGAACCTGCGCCTCCGCCTCCTCGCGGAAATAGCGATCCATTTTATTGAGCTTTTTTTCGACGCGAACGCGCATCGGCTCGGTGATGGTGAAGTTTTTGGCGGTCATCGTAATACGCATGAAATTCAACTCCTGACTTTAATGATTTTTGCTTCCTCGTCAGGCCCGCTCGGCGGCAGGCCCCTTATGCGCTGCCATGGGAATCGATCTCCTCTCATCCGGCGTTCATTGCGCCTTTGTATTGTTTTTTATTCGCCGTCCCCAGTAAAATTCCTGCTTCACGCTGAAATATTTTTGTGTTTTTCAGCCAATATTTTATGCAACGCGCTGCTATGTGACATTTGTGTGTTATCGATTGATCAAATCGGCACATCGTGGTATAATAGGAGCATTATGTGCATTGGAGCGTGAATACCATGACCTATACCGTGCGGCAGGCTGTGCGCACAAACGACCGCCCTAACAAGCCCTTCGAGGATCGCATCGCTTTGGCAGAGGATACGTTCGTCGTGGCCGACGGCGTGACGCAGAACATGGACGAATATCACGAGGGCATGACCGTCAGCCCCGCCGGCGAGGCCGCGCAGATCACCGCCGAGTCGATACTGAGCGTCCTTGCCCCCGCCGCCGATCCCACCGCCGCCGCGCCCGAGGCCGTCAGGCTGGCGATCGAGCGCACCGGCGCGTACAATGAAACGAAGCCCAGCGCCTATCCGGCCGCCGCCGTGTATGTCAGCGGCGCCATTCGGGAGGGTCGGCTGCACTTTTCCTATGTCGGCGATTCGGTCATAATGCTCATCCGCAGCGGCGCGCGCATCCGCCTAAGCGAGCAGCAGACGGCGCACATCCGCGTGTTCGGCTCGACAAAGGGCCTGAGCATCACCAAGCGCGAGCTGTACGACACCATCACCGACAATCCCGACAGCCCGCTGGGCTACGGCGTGATTTTCGGCGACGAGCGCGCGCTCTCCTTCCTGCGCGCCGCCTCCATCGCGCTGGAGCCGGGCGACCGCGTGATATTCTCCTCGGACGGCGTCGACCAGTATCTCTACTACGCCCCGATCGACGAGCTGGCCGCGCTCTCGCCCGACGAGCTGCTCGACCGCTCCGCCCGCTTCGACGAAGCGCCCTACAACCGCTACGCCGACGACAAGGCGATCGTGGTCGTGGATGTAAAGTAACCGCTCTCCCCCTATAAACCGCCGCGCCGGATCCGGAGATCATCTCTCCCGGATCCGGCGCGGTCTTTATGTCATCTGTCCCGCTCGAAGGAAATGAAGCGTGTGCCCTGGAACGTCAGCTGACCCTCATCGCCCTCGGCAATCAGGCCGTACTGCTCGCCTTCCATCTCCAGCTCCATGCGGTCGCCGCTGGGCACCTCGAATGTGACGAAATAGTTCGTCCAGCCGCTCATGTCGCGGCTGTGGCGACGGTAGTCCTCGCGGCGGTTCACGACGCGCGCCTGCGTGGTCAATCGGGGCGAGGCGTTGTTCTTAATGCCTCGCGCCGCGCTCTTGCCCAGCACGACGACGAACGTGCCGATCACCAGCGCGAACACGATGAAGAAGAATATCGGAAACAGCGCATCAAGCGCGCCGAACATGCTCATGCGTTATTTCCCCTCTGACTGCGTTTCGGGCGCGGCGGGCATGGCGGTGCGCGCGGCGGCCGATTTCATGAGGTCGCTCAGATCCACGCCGGTGGCTTCCTTCAGACCCTCGAGGATCTGATTGCTCGAGTTCATCACGTCGCGCACCAGCCTGGACGAGTTGCCGTCGCCGTACATGACGATCTTGTCGGTCTGCGCGAGCGGCGCGGCGGCGTTCTTGACCACCTCGGGCAGTGCGGAGAGGTACATCTCTATGATGGACGCTTCGCCCATGCGCTTCTGCGCCTCGGCCTTCTTTTCAATGGCTTCCGCTTCGGCCAGACCGCGCGCGCGGATACCCTCGGCCTCCTGCTCCATGGCGTAGCGCGCCGCGTCGGCTTCGGCCTTTTTGGCTTCGGCCTGCTGGAGCGCTTCGTATTTCTGCGCTTCGGCTTCGCGCTGGCGGCGGATCAGCATGGCTTCGGCTTCGCGCTCGGCCTGATACTTCTTCGCGTCGGCGGCCTTTTTCACGTCCGCGTCCAGCTGGCGTTCCTTGAGCGCGATTTCCTTCTCGGCCAGCTCGGCTTCCTTCTCGCGGCGGGCGATGTCGGCGTTGGCGCGGGTGATTTCGATCGTCTTGCGCTGGCTCTCCTGCTGTATGGAGTAGGCCGCGTCGGCCTCGGCCTTCTTTGTGTCGGCGCGCACCTGCATCTCGGCCTGCTGCACGGACAGCTCGGCGTTCTGCTCGGCGATCTTCTTGTCCGCGTCCACCTTCACGGCGTTGGCTTCCTGCTGCGCCTTGGCGGTGGCGATGGCGATGTCGCGCTGGGCGTTGGCCTTGGCGATCTGCGCGTTCTTGCGGATCTGCTCGACGTTGTCGATACCCATGTTCTCGATTGTGCCGGCGTTGTCGCGGAAGTTCTGGATGTTGAAGTTGACCACCTCGATGCCCAGCTTCTGCATATCGGGCACGACGTTCTCGGTGATCTTCTTGGCCACGCCCTGACGATCCTGCACCATTTCCTTCAGGCCGACCGAGCCCACGATCTCGCGCATATTGCCCTCGAGCACCTGCGTGACCATGGCGATCAGCTCGCTCTGCTTCATGCCCAAGAGCGCCTCTGCGGCGCGGGTGAGCAGCGCGGGGTCGCTGGACACCTTGACGTTGGCCACGCCGTCCACCATGACGTTGATGAACTCGTTGGTGGGCACGGCCTCGCTGGTCTTGACGTCCACCGTCATGACCTGCAATGAGAGCTTATCCACGCGCTCGAGGAACGGTATGCGCCAGCCGGCCTTGCCGATCAGTATGCGCTTTTTGCCCATGCCGGAGATGATGTAGGCGGTGTCCGGCGGCGCCTTCAGATAACCGGTCATGAGCAGCAGAGCCGCCAGAGCAATGATGACCGCAATGATGATCAGAAAAACTTGCATTGATTCTCCTCCTTCGTTCTTCCCTGTGTTCATCCGACGCATCTATCATATCAGATCAGCGCGCTCCGCGCAACACAAACGCGCCGAAATGTCGCCTTTCGCGTCCCAACAATACGCGCGGCGCAAAATAGCCGATCGCACAGCCGCCGCGCGCCCGAACCAGCCGCAGCCCGGCCAGCTCCGCCGATTCCCGAACAGCCTGCCCGCGCCGTCGCCCCGCGAAAAAGCAGTTTCAACTCCCCCATCGTTCTTGCGCCGCACAAGCTCAACGCACCTGAATCTGCGCCCAGCGCCAAACCGCGCGCATAAACCCGCGTTTCTACTCTTGCGCACATCGGAAATGAGCCACTGCCCCCCCATGCCCCGAAACCGCACTGCCTGACAATCTGTCCAGCGAAGCGCGTCGCCGCTTACCGCTCCTTTGCCTTTTTCCGATTGTTCGTCATCCGCTTCTTCGAAGCGCCTTCCCTCCAATCAATCGCACATCGCCCGCCGATGCCCATCCAAGCCAAGCAAAAAGCAGCGTCAACCGCTCCACCGTTCATGCGCCGCGCAATCGCAAAGCGCGCCCCGGCCCCGGCGCACACCGCCACAGTGAAAAAGTATCGCCATCTTCCCGCACATCGCCCGCCGATTTCCCAGCCAAGTCAGCGAAAAGCGGCTTCAACCGCATCTCCATCGTTCTTGCGCCGCGCAAGTGGAGCGGTCAGCCCCTTGCCGCCCAACTTGGTGGCTTCAACCGCCCCACCGTTCATGCGCCACACAAGCTCAACGCGCCCGAATCAACACCCAGCGCCAAACCGCGCGCATAACCCCACGTTTCTACTCTTGCGCACATCGAAAATGAGCCGCCGCACAAACCCCACGCCACGAAACCGCACCGCCTGACAATATGCGCTGCGAAGCGCATCCCCTCTTACCGCTCCTTTGCCCTTTTCCGATTGTTCGCCATCCGCTTCTTCGAAGCGCCTTTCCTCCAATCGATCGCACATCGCGCCCTTTCCCCGCACATCGCCCGCAGATTCCCCAGCCAAGTCAGCGAAAAGCGGCTTCAACCGCCGCTCGCATCGTTCTTGCGCCGCGCAATCGCAAAGCGCGCCCCGGCTCCAGCGCACATCACCCGCCGTTTTCCCAGCCAAGTCAGCGAAAAGCGGCTTCAACCGCCGCTCGCATCGTTCTTGCGTCGCACAAGCGAGGCGGTCAGCCCCTTGCCGCCCAACTTGGTGGCTTCAACCGCCGCCCGCATCGTTCTCTCGCCGCGCACTCGCAAAGCGCACCCAAATCTGCACCCCATTCCAATCCGCGCGCATAACTCCGCGTTTCCACTTTTGCGCACATCGAAAATGAGCCGCCGTGCAAACCCCATGCCTCGAAACCGCACTGCCCGACAATATGCGCAGTAAAACGCGTCCCCTCTTACCGCTCCTTTGCCCTTTTCCGATCGTTCGTCATCCGCTTCTTCGAAGCGCTTTCCTTCCAATCAATCGCACATCGCGCCCTTTCCCCGCACATCGCCCGCCGTTTTCCCAGCCAAGTCAGGGAAAAGCGGCTTCAACCGCATCTCCATCGTTCTTGTGCCGCGCAAGTGGCGCGGTCAGCCCCTTGCCGCCCAACATGGTGGCTTCAACCGCCGCCCGCATCGTTCTTGCGCCGCGCAAGCTCAACGCGCCCGAATCAACACCCAGCGCCAAACCGTGCGCATAAGCCCGCGTTTCCACTTTTGCGCACATCGGAAATGAGCCACTGCACCCCCCATGCCCCGAAACCGCACTGCCTGACAATCTGCCCAGCGAAGCGCATCTCCCTTGCCGTTCCTTTGCCTTTTTCCGATCGTTCGCCATCCGCTTCTTCGAAGCGCCTTCCCTCCAATCGATCGCACATTGCGCCCTTTCCCCGCACATCGCCCACCGATTTCCCAGCCAAACCAACCAAAAATCAGCGTCAGCCGCTCCACCGTTCTTGCGCCGCGCAAGCTCAAAGCGCGCCCCGGCACACACCGCCACAGCGAAAAAGCATACATCTCCCTCCCCGCCCCGCACGGCCAGCGCCTCAAAAGCCCTCTCCCACAACGTAATATAGAAGCAATTCCCTCCGCGCCCGCATCGATCCTGCCTGCTTTGTATAACGTATGTTAATTCACAAAAAGGCTATTGACTTTAGTGTGCTACAGTGGTATAGTATGGTCAAGTTGATTCACCGCAGTGCAGTGATAAATCAATCAAGCAAATTTGAGGAGGACAAAACAATGAAAAAGCTGCTGTGCATGGTTCTGGTTCTGATGATGGTTCTCTCCGCGGGCGCGGCGATGGCCGAGGGCAATTCCGACTGGGAATACATCAAGGGCAAGGGTAAGATCACGATCGGCATCACGCTGTTCGCCCCGATCAACTACTACGACGAGAGCGGCGAGCTGATCGGCTTTGACACCGAGCTGGCCAAGGCCACGTTCGAAAAGCTGGGCGTTGAGGTCGAGTTCATCGAGATCAACTGGGATTCCAAGGAGATCGAGCTGAACTCCAAGAACATCGACGCGATCTGGAACGGCATGTGCATCACCGAGGAGCGCAA
>CAKUAV010000084.1 GCA_934636425.1 uncultured Clostridia bacterium | reverse complement strand
GAAAAGCGGCGCGGAAAGCCTGTGAATTATTCAGCCGCAGACTGTATAAACGGCGCTCGCCGCCGCTTCCATGGATTGGAAGCAAATGCAGCGGGCAATGCTAAATCCGTCATATCCGCTCGCTTACAAGCCGTTTTCCTTCTAATGTTGCATTATTATTGTCCGAATGAGCGCATATCGTCAAGATGAAGTTTGTTTCACTTATGTTGTTTTTGTGAAACTATGCTGATTCTTCATGCAAAATACGCCAAACGCTGGCGGCTGTGAAAGAATTTGACGGGCTGTCATTCAAAACGCTGTGAAACGCTCCTGAAAATGAGCGAAATTCGGCAAAAAAACGCGCGCCGGAAGCATCGTCCGGCGCACGGAAACAGGCGGAAGAAAACGATCAGCGGAAGAGCACCTCGCGGCCGTAATCGATGATGTACATCCGGAAGGCGCGCTCGTCCTCGGGCAGGGGGAAATCGATATTCAGCGCGTCGGCATGGCGCTTGAGCGTGTGGAGCGCATTGCGCGCCGCGTCGAATATATCGGCGTCCGGCCTGTCGCCGCGCAGCAGATGGGCGGGCATAAAGCCGATCAGCGCCCTGAACGTGTCGTTCAGCGCGTCCATCGCGGCGGAGATTTCCGGCTTGTCGGCGCTGTCTGCGGCGTTGTAGACCGACATGATCAGATCAATCTTTTTCATGGCGGCCTCCCTCGCGGGGACGATCTTCGTCCGGATCAAGCCCGATCAGCGCGGACATTTTGCTGAAGAACGAATGGGGGAAGAAGCGGCAGGCGTTTTCGTGAACGTCGCTTGAATCGTCCCCGTCGTCCTCGGCGAACGCCTCGGGGGCGAACCGGGCGATGAGGGAAAAGCACTGCTTCAGCAGATAATCGACGCCCTCGGCGGGCACGACGTCGTCCTCGCCGCGGCGCAGCGTGCTCACGCTCAGGCGCAGCGTGTCGTCGGCGATGTAAAAGCGGCCGGTTTCGGCGCGCGCCGTAAAGTCCTCGGCCATGGATTCATAATGGAAACGTCTGGATTTGGGGAAGTCGAGCGGGAAGTCGGCGACGATTTCAACCGACGCGTCCCGGCTGAAGAGGTTGAAGAGATAGTCCCGGCCGTCGATCGTCTGTGTGAACGCCGCCACGCAGCTCCACCTGCAGGGGAGCGCCTCCAGGCATTTGGCGATTTCAAGAGCCTGTGCCGTTCTGTCCATGGAATCTCTCCTTTCACGGATTTTGTCTGCCGATGAGTTATTATAACATCAAAATACTGAAAAGTCAATCGAATGGCATTGCGTTTTGAAAAAAATGATTTCAGGGCGCGTATACGGCTGACAGAACGGGGGGAATATGTTATAATGACTGTATCATCACGAAAGGAGAGAGGCAATGATCAGAAAGATCGTCAGAATTGATGAGGAGAAATGCAACGGCTGCGGCGGCCTGCCACGAGGGTGCGATCGCCATGGTGAACGGCAAGGCGCGCCTGATGCGCGACGACTACTGCGACGGCATGGGAGACTGCCTGCCCGCCTGCCCGGCCGGCGCGATTTCATTTGAGGTGCGCGAGGCCGCGGCCTATGACGAAGCGGCCGTGCGCGCGGCCCGGGCAGAGAATGCGGCGAGGCCGGCGGGAGGCTGCCCCGGCGCGCGGATGAAGCGGATGGAGAGAAAGACATATCGCGACGGCGCGGCGGGTGAAATCGAGAGCCGGCTCATGCAGTGGCCGGTGCAGATTCGGCTCTGTCCGGTGCGCGCGCCGTACTTTGAGGACGCGCGTCTGCTGGTCGCCGCCGACTGCACGGCCTTTGCCTGCGGCGATTTTCACAGGCGCTTCATGGAGGGGTGCGTCACGCTGATCGGCTGCCCCAAGCTGGACGACGTCGACTATTCCGAAAAGCTGTGCGCAATACTGCGCGCGAACAGCGTGCGGGATATAACCGTGGCGCGCATGGAGGTGCCCTGCTGCGGCGGGCTTGAGCGCGCGGTGAAGAAGGCCGCGGCCGGGTGCGGGCGGGACGTGCCCGTGCGCGTTCGGGTGATCGGCATAGACGGCCGCTCGATTGAGGAAGAGTGAATCGCTTCCAAAATAGAATAACGCGGCGAAAGAACAAAGCGGTTCCGGCCGGACAGCGCGTCCGGTCGAAGCCGCACAGACCGTCGAAAAACCTTCGAAGAGTTCGAGCGGATCGAAAGCCTCTCGAATTTTCAATCATACCCAGCAGCGTGTACGGTGGGGGAGGACGATTTTTCGCGGCGGAAAATCCCATTTCCAGAGTAAAAGCCAGAGAGGGGCGCACGGCAGGGCGCTTGCATCCCTGTCCACCAGCTTGGCAAGGTCTTTTTTGACAAAATGAGCGGCTCCGGCCGGACAGCGCGTCCGGTCGAAGCTGCACAGACCGTCGAAAAACCTTCGAAGAGCTCGAGCGGATCGAAAGCCTCTCGAATATTCAATCATACCCAGCAGCGTGTACGGTGGGGGAGGACGATTTTTCGCGGCGGAAAATCCCGTTTCCAGAGTAAAAATCAGAGAGGGGCGCACGGCAGGGCGCTTGCATCCCTGTTCACCGGCTTGGCAAGGCCTTTTTGAAAAAATGAGCGGTTCCGGCCGGACAGCGCGTCCGGTCGAAGCCGCAATGCGTCAGTTCAGGCCGCGGAAGCCCTTGCCGATGATTTCGGAGCTGTTGGTGATCATCATGAAGGCGCGGGGCTCGGTCTGGCGGATGTAGTTGCGCAGCTGCACGGCCTGGCTGCGCTTCATGACGGAGAGTATGATGGTCTTTTCGTGATGCGCGAAGCTGCCCTCGGCGCGGAATATGGTCGCGCCGCGGTGGAGCTTGTTGTGTATGAAATCGCAGATCGGCTCGGGATGCTCGCACACGATGGTGAAATACTTGCACAGATTGATGTTTTCGATCACGCCGTCTATGACCAGCGTCTTGGCCATCAGCCCGGTGAATGAGAACAGGCCGGTCTGTATGTCGAACACGAAGCACGATCCGGCGACGATGATCAGATCGACGCAGAACAGCGCCTTTCCGATGTCCAGACTGCTGTACTTTTTCAGCACCATGGCGATGATGTCTGTACCGCCGCCCGACGCGCCGACGTTAAAGAGTATGGCTGCGCTGGTGGAGGGCAGCACGATGGCGAAGATCAGCTCCAGCACGGGCTGGCTGGTCAGCGGCGCGCTGAGCGGACAGAAGGCCTCGAGCAGGCTCAGCCCGGCGGAGGAGAGCACGCTCACATACACCGTCTTGACCCCGAAGCTGCGGCCGATGAACACAAAGCCCACGATCAGCAGCGCCATGTTGATGGCAAAGTTATACGACGCGGCGCTCCATGGGAGGATGCGGTTGAGCACGATGGATATGCCCGTCACGCCGCCGAAGGAAAAGTTGTTGGGAAATTTGAAAAAATACACGCCCAGATCCAGCAGGATCGTGGCCAGCGTCAGCACGCCGTATTCGCGGACGATGCGGCGCAGGCGGGATTGGTGACTCTCGGCGGGCGCGGCCGGAGACGGAGCGGCAGAAGTCATGAAAAGTCCTCCCCCTTTGAATGTGCGGTTGTCGGCACAGTCAGAATATGACGATCTATCCTGCATTATTGTAGCGCCGCGGCGGAATTAAGTCAATGAGAAATGACATGATTTCTGTTAAACCATGCGTTTTTCGGGAATTTTGGCGCGCAAAAGGTCGTTTTTTCTTGACTTTAGCGGGGATGATTACTATAATAGAGTATGTAGCGGTTTATGCAGTCCAATTGGAGGGCTGCGGCGCAGCTTAATTTCGATAAGGGGGTACCCGTCTTATGAAAAAGACAGTGGACGGCAACACTGCCGTCGGCCATATCGCATATGCGTTCAGCGATGTGGCAGCCATTTACCCGATTACTCCTTCCTCCCCCATGGCGGAAGTCTCCGACGAGTGGGCCGCGGCCGGCCGTAAGAATATCTTCGGCCAGACCGTTCATATCGCCGAGATGGAATCCGAGGGCGGCGCGGCCGGCGCGGTTCACGGCTCTCTGGCGGCCGGCGCTCTGACCACCACCTTCACCGCTTCTCAGGGCCTTCTGCTGATGATCCCGAATATGTACAAGATCGCCGGCGAGCTGCTGCCCTGCGTTTTCCATGTCAGCGCCCGCGCGCTGGCCTATCACGCGCTGTCCATCTTCGGAGATCACTCCGACGTCATGGCCTGCCGTCAGACCGGCTTTGCGATGCTGGCCTCCAACTCCGTTCAGGAAGCCGAGGACATGGCGCTGGTCGCCCATCTGTCCACGCTGAAGGCCTCCGTGCCCTTCCTGCACTTCTTCGACGGCTTCCGCACCAGCCACGAGATCCAGAAGATCGAGGATATCGCCTATGACGATATCGCCAAGCTGGTCGACTGGGACGCCATCAAGGCCTTCCGCGCCCGCGGCCTGAACCCCGAGCATCCGCATCAGGCCGGCACCGCGCAGAACCCCGACATCTACTTCCAGGGCCGTGAAGCCGCCAACAAGTACTACGAGGCGACGCCCGCCATTGTGGAAGAGGTCATGAAGCAGGTCGGCGAGCTGACCGGCCGTCACTATCAGCTCTTCGATTACGTCGGCGCCGCCGACGCCGATCGCGTCATCGTCGCCATGGGCTCCGGCTGCGAGGCCATCGACGAGACCATCAAGTATCTCAACGCCAAGGGCGAGAAGCTGGGCCTGATCAAGGTGCATCTGTATCGTCCCTTCTCCATGAAGCACTTCCTGGCGGCCATCCCCGCGACCTGCAAGAAGATCGCCGTGCTCGACCGCACCAAGGAAGCCGGTTCTCTGGGCGAGCCGCTCTACGAGGACGTGTGCTCCGCGCTGCGCGAGGCGGGCATGTGCGGCATCAAGGTGGTCGGCGGCCGTTACGGCCTGGGCTCCAAGGAGTTCAACCCGACCATGGTCAAGGCCGTCTATGACAACCTGGCCAAGGACGAGCCCAAGAACCACTTCACCGTGGGCATCGTCGACGACGTGACCGGCACCTCTCTGGAGCTGGGCGAGACGCTGGACGTCGCGCCGGCCGGCACCGTCAGCTGCATGTTCTACGGCTTGGGCTCCGACGGCACCGTCGGCGCCAACAAGAACTCCATCAAGATCATCGGCGATCACACCGACAAGTACGCTCAGGCTTACTTCTCCTATGACTCGAAGAAGTCCGGCGGCCTGACCGTGTCCCATCTGCGCTTTGGCGACACGCCCATTCAGTCCACCTACCTGATCGACTCGGCCGACTTCATCGCCTGCCACAACCCCGCCTATGTCACCAAGTATGACATGGTCGCTCCGCTGAAGGAGGGCGGCGTGTTCCTGCTCAACTGTCCGTGGAAGCCCGAGGAGCTGGACGAGCAGCTGCCCGCCTCGATGAAGCGCGCTCTGGCCGCCAAGAAGGCCAAGCTGTACATCATCGACGCCGTGAAGCTGGCCGCTTCCGTCGGCATGGGCGGACGCATCAACACCACCATGCAGGCCGCGTTCTTCAAGCTGGCCGACATCATCCCCTATGCGCAGGCGGATGAGTACATGAAGGCCTATGCCAAGAAGTCCTACGGCAAGAAGGGCGACGCCGTCGTCAAGATGAACTGGGACGCCATCGACGTGGCCATCTCCGGCCTGATCGAGGTTAAGGTTCCCACCGAGTGGGCGGACGCCACCACCGGCGCCGTTCCGGTCAAGGTTCCCGCCACCGAGTATTTCGACGCGGTCGTCTCTCCGATACTGGCGCAGGCCGGCGACAAGCTGCCCGTGTCCGTGTTCGCGAAGGATACCGCCGCTGCGGGCGGCGTGGTTCCCACCGGCACCACCAAGTACGAGAAGCGCGGCGTGGCCGTGAAGGTTCCCGAGTGGGACGTCACCAAGTGCATACAGTGCGGCAACTGCGCTCTGGTCTGCCCGCACGCCTGCATCCGTCCGTATCTGCTGACCGAGGAGCAGGCCGCCTCCGCGCCCGAGACCTTCGTCACCAAGGACGCCATCGGCCCGAAGTTCAAGGGCCTCAAGTATCGCATGCAGGTCAGCCCGCTGGACTGCACCGGCTGCGAGAACTGCGCTCAGGTCTGCCCCGTCAAGGACGGCGGCGCGCTGACCATGAAGCCGCTGCACACCCAGGACGCTCAGGAGGCCAACTGGGAGTTCGCGCAGACCCTGCCTGAGTACAAGGGCGAGCTGAACGTGAAGATGGTCAAGGACAGCCAGTTCAAGAAGCCGCTCTTCGAGTTCTCCGGCGCGTGCGCGGGCTGCGGCGAGACCCCCTATGTCAAGCTCATCACCCAGCTGTTCGGCGATCGCATGATCGTGGCCAACGCCACCGGCTGCTCCTCCATCTACGGCGGCAGCGCGCCGACCTGCCCCTACACCACGAACGACGAGGGTCACGGCCCCGCCTGGGCGAACTCCCTGTTCGAGGATAACGCCGAGTTCGGCTTCGGCATGAATCTGGCCATGAATCAGCGCCGCGCCAGGCTGGCCGACACTGTGAAGAAGCTCATCGCCGTCGAGTGGGCGCAGCCTGCCATCAAGGAAGCCGGCGCCGAGTGGCTCGAGAAGATGGACGACGCCGAGGGCTCCAAGGCCGCCGGCGCGAAGCTGCTGGCCGCCTGCAAGGACGGCATCGACCTCAGCGGCACCGAGTATGAGGCCAAGTGGCTCGAGAACAACAAGATCTGCGACTGCGAAGCCTGCACGCTCGCGCGCGAGGTCATCGAGAACGCCGATCTGCTGACCAAGAAGTCCATCTGGATCTTCGGCGGCGACGGCTGGGCCTACGACATCGGCTACGGCGGACTGGATCACGTGCTGGCTCAGGGTCAGGACGTCAACGTCCTCGTGCTCGATACCGAGGTGTACTCCAACACCGGCGGACAGGCCTCCAAGGCGTCGCCCACCGGCGCGGTCGCCAAGTTCGCGGCTGCCGGCAAGCGCACCAAGAAGAAGGACCTCGGCCTGATGGCCATGTCCTACGGCTATGTGTACGTCGCTCAGGTCGCCATGGGCGCTGATCCTGCCCAGCTGCTGAAGGCCGTGACCGAGGCCGAGGCCTATCATGGCCCGTCCCTGATCATCGCCTACGCGCCCTGCATCAACCACGGCATCAAGATGAATCAGGCTCAGGCCGAGATCAAGAAGGCCGTCGCCGCGGGCTACTGGCAGATGTATCGCTACAACCCCGAGCTGGAGCATCCGATGACCCTCGATTCGAAGGATCCGACCGCCAGCTATCAGGACTTCATCAAGGGCGAGAACCGCTATGCCTCGCTGCTGCGTCAGTTCCCCGACGCCGCCGAGAAGCTGTTCACCAAGGCCGAGGAGGACGCCGAGAAGCGCCTCGCGACCTACAAGAGAATGGCCGACAAGTAATCGCCTGAATAACTTCGTTTCAATCAGCCGAGGAGCGTTTGCTCCCCGGCTGATTTTTTTGGCTCTTTACGGAATCTTGGGGGGAGTGCAAGTCCGTAGCGGCAGAGTACAGGGCTTCGCCGTGACAGCTTGTCAAAAAAAGGTCTTAACAGGCTGGTGAACGGAGATGTAAGCGCTCTGCCGCGCGCCCCTCTCCGGTTCCTGCTCTGGAAATGGGATTTTCTGCCGCGAAAAATCGTCCCGCCACGCCGCCGAACACGATTGAAAATTCGCGAGGGCTTCGACTCTTTCGAGCTCGTCGAAGGTTTTTCGACGGTCTGGGACGGGAGGGCAAGCTCCCCCGCCACAGCCGCCTCTATCAGTTTTTGATGAAATCTTTCAGATTTCCGGGCTCAAACTGCAAGGAAACGTTTTTTGCTCTGGGAAATGGGATTTTCTGCCGCAAAATCGTCCACTATTCACCGTGCGCGCTAACAGATACGATTGAACGTCCGAGAGGGCTTTGACTTTCTCGAACGCTCTGAGGTTTTTCGACACTCTGGCATGGCTTTGCCATGAGAGAATGGACAAAGAGGGAAAAATGCGCGTTTAGCAGTGCGATTTTTGCTTCCATGCTGCCCGCGTCTCTCTGGCGCGCCCTGCTTTTGCCAGCTTTCTGCGAAGAGCCATTTTTATTTATGCGCGGATAGGCGCGGGGCTTGAAGTGAGCGCGGCGATAGAGTATAATAAACGCGTGGATTTTTACCGCGGGGAGTGTGAGAGGGCGCATGAAGACGCTTCAGGAGATCGTCGATAAGGGGCAGAGGATTGTGTTTTTCGGCGGGGCGGGCGTTTCGACAGAGAGCGGGATTCCCGATTTCCGCAGCGCGGACGGGCTGTACAATCAGAAATACGCCTATCCGCCCGAGGTGATACTCAGCGATCGCTTCTTTTACTCAAAGCCGGAGGAGTTCTTCAAATTCTATCGCGAGAAGATGATATTCCCGAATGCGAAGCCCAACGCGGCGCATAAAAAGCTGTTCGAGCTGGAGCAGGCCGGAAAGCTGCGCGGCGTCGTGACGCAGAACATCGACGGGCTGCACCGCATGGCCGGAAACAGGCTGGTCTACGAGCTGCATGGCACGATCTATGAGAACACCTGCCTGAACTGCGGCAAAAAGTACGGTCTGGACGCGATCATAAACAGCGAGGGCGTGCCGCGCTGCGAATGCGGCGGCGTGATCAAGCCCGACGTTGTGCTCTACGGCGAATCGCTGGACAAATACACCATCATGGGCGCGTGCCGCGAGATATCGCAGGCCGACGTGCTGATCGTGGCGGGCACGAGCCTGGCCGTGCAGCCGGCGGCGTCGTTCATCGACTATTTCGGCGGGCGCGAGCTGGTGGTGATCAATCCCGACGCGACCAGCGCGGACGAGCGCGCGACGCTGGTCATACGCGGCCGCGTGGGCGAGGCGATGGAGAAGATCGTCGTGCGGTGACGCGGCAATTTGAACGGAGGAGGTGCGCCATGTCGAAAAAATCAAGGTATGCCGTCGCTTTTCTTCTGCTTGCGCTGATTGTTCTGGGGATGAATACAATGTTGAACGGCGATGCTGAAAAGAAAGGAGCGGAGAACATGACCCATGCGGAAACGGTCGCTGCCCTGCGGGGATTGGGAATAGAGATTCCGGAGGAGATTGTTGAGGAAACGGAGGCGTTCATGGCTTCTCAGCAGGCCGAATGGGCAAAGCTGGGCCTTGATGTGCCGGAAGCGGCGGATGCATTCACCACGAACCTGCTGATGAGCGTCGGAATCGGAGAATATGATTATGACACCGGGGCGTGGACGCCGGGCTCGTCGGATGTGTATGCGTTCGACGCGGAGGTTTTCGATATCGACAATATGTACAGTCTCTATTTTCAGGGGCTGAGCGCCATCATTCCGGGATTTGAGCCGACGGATGTTCATGAAAGCGTTGAGGAGTGCGCCGAGGGCGATTTTGAAGAGGGCAGCGCGCCCGCGGCGGAGGGCAAAACGACGGTTTCGTTTGTCCTGAACGGGGAGCGCTATGAATGGGAGATCGGCTTTTACGGCGACTGGTTCAACGAAAAGGCGATTGAATTGACGAACGACGTTCTCGCACAGCAGGGCTTCGAGGGACGCATCCACACATTTGACGACGGCATGCAGGGCGTGATGCTGTTCTATGGAGACGCGGCCTATGGGGAAAAGCTGCGGGAAATCATCCCTCAGCCGTTTTACGAGATGGGCTGACGCGGCTCCTGCGCCGCTTTACGGAAGAAAACTGCCCGACGGGCAATGCGGAGGATGAGAGATGTACTATCTGCTGCTGATGATCGCGACGGCGCTGTTCAGCATACAATTCGTGTTCAACAAGGTCTATCAGCGCGAGGCCGGCGAGACGTTCGTCGGCTCCTGCCGGTTTTTGATGATTTCGTCGGCTGTGTTCGGCGCGCTGATGTTCGCTTACAATGGATTCAGGCTGTCGTTCGAGCCGTTTTCGCTGCTGATGGCGGTCTGCGCGCTGGTGATCAGCGTGGGCTGCGGCTATTTCGGCATCGTGGCGCTGTCCATATCCGATCTGGCGAAATATTCGCTGTATATGATGCTGGGCGGCATGGCCATTCCTTTCCTGTACGGCTTTATATTCAACGGCGACGCGGTGACCTGGCAGAAGATCGTCTGCTTCGTCACGATCGCGGCGGCGCTGTATGTCAACGCATCGGGCGAGAAGAGCGCAAAGCGCGAGGGCTGGAAGGCGAAGCTGTGCTATGCGGCGATATTCTTCTTCAACGGCATGTCCGGCGTTGTGGCGACCATCCATCAAAATCCCGCCGCCGGCACGGCCATCGTGGGCACGAACGACTTTACCATCTGGAAGATGATATTAAACGTTCTCTTCTGCGGCGCTGTGGTGCTGTGGGGCGCGCGGCACGGTCTGGTGAAGCGGCTCTCGATGAAGGCGCTGGGCGCGGCGGGCGGCTACGGCGTGGTCAACGGCGTCGCCGAGGTGCTGGTGCTGCTGAGCATCATGCACATCGAGCCGTCGGTGCAGTATCCCATAATCACGGGCGGCTGCGTTGTGCTCTCGGTGGTGTTCGGGCTGTTCTTCCGCGAGAAAATCACGCGCCGGAACGCGCTGTGCGCGCTCATCACATTGATCGGCACGCTGGTGCTGATGATACCCTAGAAGCGTTTTGAAATGCACTCTGACGATGTTTATATCTGCCGGCGCGCCGATGAGGAACGCCGGCCTTGATTATGTACAACGAAAGATGTATGTTCATGCGCTGACGCATAATTATTCGTACAATACTCCCGACGCCGGTCTGTAAAAGATGCCTAACAGCCCGATTCATGGTAAAATAGTGCCATTAGATAATATGACAGATATCGAAAGACGGCACGCGGCCGCGCGGTTTTGTCCCAAGGCACGCTCATTTTGCGGCGGTGTGCGCGTCGGGGCGGGAGCGGCGGCGCGGCGATCTTACACAAATTTGTCCCAAGTTGCAAAAAGGGGTGTTTTGCGCTTGAAACAACGCGGTATATCTAATATAGTAGTCACAGACGATGAGCCTGCGCGGCGGCCTTCGGGAAGAGGCCGGCGGGAGAGCCGTCTGAAGTGGGCTTGCGAGCCCGTATTTTTGTGTCCGAGCGTTTTTCGCATTTGTTCGACGGATTCTGTGGGAAAATGCGTTTCAGAGACAATAGAAGCCGCATAACGAAAAAGTGGAGTGAGAGCATGAAAATCATCAAGCGCAATGGCGCCGAGGAAAATTTTGACCCGATGAAGATTCGCAATGCGGTTCTGGGCGCGAACGGCAACGTCGAGCGCGAGAGCGACCGGTTGGATCCCGAGCAGATCGCCGCAATCGTGCTGGACGTCGAGCGGCAGTGCCGCGAGATGAACCGCGCTGTGGCGGTCGAGGAGATTCAGGAGCTGGTTGAGACCGCGATCATGGAAAAGGGCGCGTTTGAGGTGGCCAAGAAGTACATACGCTACCGCTATACCCGCACGCTGGTGCGGCAGGCCAACACCACCGACAACAAGATCCTCAGCCTGATCGAATGCAACAACGAGGAAGTCAAGCAGGAGAACGCCAACAAGAACCCGACGGTCAACAGCGTTCAGCGCGACTACATGGCCGGCGAGGTCAGCAAGGACATCACAAAGCGCCTGCTGCTGCCCCAGGACGTGGTTGAGGCGCACGAGCAGGGCATCATACACTTCCACGACACCGACTATTACGCGCAGCATATGCACAACTGCGATCTGGTGAACCTCGAGGATATGTTGCAGAACGGCACAGTCATCAGCGGCACAATGATCGAGAAGCCCCATTCCTTCTCGACCGCCTGCAACATCGCCACACAGATCATCGCGCAGGTGGCCAGCAATCAGTACGGCGGGCAGAGCATATCGCTGACGCATCTGGCGCCGTTCGTGCAGGTGTCGCGCGAGAAGATTCGCCGCGACGTTGAGGCCGAGGTGAGGGCGCTGGGCGTGGAGCCGAACGAGGCGGCCGTTTCGCAGATCGTCGAAAAGCGGCTGCGCGAGGAGATCCGCAAGGGCGTTCAGACCATACAGTATCAGGTGGTCACGCTGATGACCACAAACGGTCAGGCGCCGTTCGTGACGGTGTTCATGTATCTCAACGAGGCCCGGAACGCTCAGGAGAAGAAGGATCTGGCCGTCATCATCGAGGAGGCGCTCGAACAGCGCTATCAGGGCGTTAAAAACGAAAAGGGCGTATGGATTACGCCGGCCTTCCCCAAGCTCATCTATGTGCTGGAGGAGGACAATATCCACGAGGGCGACGAATACTACTACCTCACCGAGCTGGCCGCCCGCTGCACGGCGCGCCGCATGGTGCCCGACTACATCTCCGAAAAGAAGATGCTCGAGCTGAAGGTGGACAAAAACGGCGAGGGACACTGCTACACCTGCATGGGCTGCCGCAGCTTCCTGACCCCTTATGTGGACGAAAACGGAAAGCCGAAATATTACGGCCGCTTCAATCAGGGCGTTGTGACCATCAATCTGGTGGACGTGGCGCTGTCCTCCGGCGGGGATTTCGACAGGTTCTGGGAGATATTCGACGAGCGGCTCGAGCTGTGCCACAGGGCGCTCATGTGCCGCCACAACCGGCTCAAGGGCACGCTGTCCGACGCCGCGCCCATACTCTGGCAGCACGGCGCGCTGGCGCGGCTCAAGAAGGGCGAGCCGATCGACAAGCTGCTCTACGGCGGCTATTCGACAATATCGCTGGGCTATGCCGGGCTCTACGAGTGCGTCAAATACATGACCGGCAAGAGCCACACCGACCCCGAGGCCACGCCGTTCGCGCTCAAAGTCATGGATCGCATGAACGCGGCCTGCCGCGGCTGGAAGGCGGAGCACAACATCGACTTCAGCCTGTACGGCACGCCGCTGGAGAGCACGACCTACAAATTCGCCAAATGCCTGCAAAAGCGCTTCGGCATTATTCCGGGCGTGACCGACAAATCGTACATCACCAACAGCTATCACGTCCATGTGACCGAGCCGATCGACGCGTTCTCGAAGCTGGGCTTTGAGGCGCAGTTCCAGCATCTCTCGCCCGGCGGCGCGATCAGCTATGTCGAGGTGCCGAACATGCAGAACAACATTCCGGCGGTTCTGCAGGTGATGAAGTTCATCTATGACAACATCATCTATGCCGAGCTGAACACCAAGAGCGATTACTGCCAGGTGTGCGGCTACGACGGCGAGATCCAGATCGTCGAGGACGAGGAGGGCAAGCTGGTCTGGGAGTGCCCCAACTGCCACAACCGCGATCAGGACAAGATGAACGTGGCCCGGCGCACCTGCGGCTACATCGGCACGCAGTTCTGGAATCAGGGACGCACGCAGGAGATCAAGGAGCGCGTGCTGCATCTGTAAGGAATACGCTCAGAGAAGGCGGCTTTATGTACTACGG
>CAKUAV010000083.1 GCA_934636425.1 uncultured Clostridia bacterium | reverse complement strand
GCGGTAATTTTCTGTTGCACTTTCCTTAAAGTCGCCTTCACCGGGAGCTGCCCGGCACTCTGCCCTGCGGTGCCCGGACTTTCCTCAGACGTGAAAACGCCTGCGACCATCCGGCATCCTTACAACCGTCATACAGAATAGCACACAATCTCTCCAAAGTCAAGCGTTCGGAGAGATTGTGCGCTAAAAACTTACAGATTGGCCCTGATCGCATTGATCAGATCGGCATATTCCACGTCGGTGAGATATTTTTCGCCCGGATTCATCGCGAACACGCCGCCCCACTCATAGCCGTCCCTGTACTTGGGCACGAGGTGAAAGTGCAGATGGCAGCCGGTGTCGCCATACGCGCCGTAATTGATCTTGTCGGGGTGAAAGGCCTTGTGAAGCGCGCCGGCCACATGGGCGATATCGGCGAAATAGGCGCTTCGCTCCTCGTCGGTCAGATCGACCAGCTCGCTGACGTGCTTTTTGTGCGCCACAATCACGCGCCCCCTGTGGCTCTGCTCCTTGAACAGATAGAGCCTGCTTGCGGGCAGCTCGCAGATCTTTATGCCGAACTTGTCCAGCGCTTCGCCCTCAAAGCAATAGGCGCATCCCGTGTTATCCATGTGATCGTTCCTCCTTAGAGCTTCATCTGATTCAGTATGAAATCGGCGACCAGACGCCCCTGCGCGTCCACGCCCTGCTCGTTATAGTGAAAGCCGTCCGCATTGCGCCATTCGGGACGGTTCGCCATGGCGGCGTAGAGATCGTTCAGCGGCAGGTTGTAGCGGCGCGCCATGATCTGCATCTGCTCGTTGCGCGCGATGACGACGGCATTCTTTTCGGCGTTCAGCGTCTCAGGATCGCCGTTCACCGTCACCGGCGTAGAGGTGGCCAGTATGAGCTTTGCGCCCGGAAAGTGGTACAGCAGCCAGTTCACCTTTGTGTCCAGCTGCCGGGCGTACTCCGCCTCGCTCAGATGCCAGCCGTGCAGGCCGTTGTTGAAGTGAATCAGACGGTAGTCAAAGCCGAACTCGCTGGCGAAAAAGTCGATTTCCGCCAAATAGGCCGGATGATCCAGCGCCTTCGAGCTGGCGATGGAATCCGCCCGCAGCCGGTTGTCGAGATGCCGGTTCACCGCCTGCGTATAGCCCGCCGTGATCGAATCGCCAATCAGCATGACGCGCGGCGTCTCGCGGTCAGCGGCCTCGTCGAACCACAGCCGCGTCCATTCCTTGTTTTCAAACGTGGGCATTGTCCGTACCTCCTTTACAGCTCGTCCTCAACAAACAGTTCGTCCGCATCGCCCAGCCGCCATACGGTCCTGTAGCCCGCTCCCTCAATGAGCGCGCGCGCCGCGTCAAAGCCCCAGTCGAGCTTCTCCGCGTCATGGCAGTCGCTGCCGATGATCACGCGGCCGCCCAGCTCGCGCCAGCGCCCCAGCAGCTCCGGCGTGGGATAGGGACGCGTTCGCCACAGCCGCGCCATCGCGCCGGTGTTGACCTCCAGCATATCGCACAGCGGATAGATCGCCTCGAGCGTCTCCAGCGCAATCTTCCTGTAGAGCGGATCCTCTTCATCGAAAAAGCGATTGTTTTCGTTGAATTTGCAGATCAGATCGTAGTGAACGACCACGTCCGGCCGGTTTTTGACCACCATTTCGCGAACCTTGCCGTAGTACGCCTTTGCCAGCGCCCCTATATCGCGGCCGAAATGTTCAAACAGCTCCGAAAACGTATCCAGACTGTGATCGATGCCGTACAGCTTTCCGGCGCCGTCGGTCAGATAATGCACCGCGCCCAGCCGGTAATCGTACTTGACGCCGCACACGCCGTAATAGTCCTGCTCGACGCCCAGCCATATGCGCATGCGCCCCTCGTAGGCCTGCGCGGATGCGCGCACCTCGCGTGCATACTCATGCTCGTCGCGGATGCCGAACCGATTGCAGGTCTGCTTGCCATGCCCCGAAAAGCCCAGCGACACAAAGCCCTTGTCATAGGCGCGGTCGGCCATGTGCCGGACGGTATCGCGCCCGTCGCAGAGCAGCGTATGCGTGTGGAGATTTGATTTCTTCATGCAATGTCTTCCTTATTGTATGGCGCTTTCACAGCCGCCCGCCGTCGTCCTTCAGCCTGAGCCGCACATCGCCCGCCAGATAGAGCGAACCGCAGATCAGCACGACGCCGTCCGCCCCTGCCAGTTCCCGCGCCCGCGCGACGGCCCTTTCCTCGTCCGCTTCGGCTTCCGCCGCAATGCCGTGGCTCCTCAGGATTTCCGCCAACTCCTCGCAGGGCATGGCGCGGGGATAGCTGATCTGCGTCGCGACAGCCGCGTCTGCGAACGTCGCATACACGGCGGCGCACTCCGCCACATCCTTGTCCTTCATCATGCCGGCCACCAGCACGATGCGCTGTCCCTTCAGGAACTCCTTCACATACGCCGCCAGCGCCCGCGCGCCATGGCCGTTGTGCGCGCCGTCGATCAGCGTCCGATCGTCGATCCACTCAAGCCGCGCCGGCCAGATCGTTTTCTTCAGCCCCTCGAGCGCCGCGCCGGTATCCAGGGCCCAGCCCTGCGCCTGCATAAGCCGCAGCCCCATGAGCGCCAGCGCCGCGTTGTTCGCCTGATGCCGGCCGGGCAGATTGACGCGCGCGCGCAGTCCGTCGATCGTAAAATCGGAGCCGAAGCGATCGCTGCATACATTCTCGAGCGGATGATCGCTAAGATCGGTCAGCGGCGCGCCGCATTTCTGCGCGGCGTCGATAAACACGCGCCGCACGCTTTCGGTCTGCTGCCGCTGTACGGCTACGGGAACACCCGGCTTGATAATGCCAGCCTTCTCGAAGGCGATCTTTTCCAGCGTATCGCCCAGCTGCCGCGTATGCTCAAGGCCGATCGGGCCGATCAGGCACAGCTCGGGATGAATGACGTTGGTCGGGTCGAGCCGGCCGCCCAGCCCTACCTCGATCACCGCCGCATCGACAGCCTGTTCATAGAACCACAGAAAGGCGATCGCCGTGCCCAGCTCGAACCACGTCGGGCGAATCCCCTTTTCCACCAGCTTTTCCGCTTCAAAGCGCACGCGGCTCGCCAGGTGCACGAATGTCCGATCGTCTATGGGCACGCCGCATACGCGCATGCGCTCGCCATAGCGCATGAGATACGGCGATGTGTACAGGCCGGTTTTCAGGCCGCACTGCCTCAGCATCCGCTCCAGCATGGCGCAGGTCGAGCCCTTTCCGTTTGTGCCGGCGACATGAACGCAGCGCAGCCTGTCCTGAGGGTTGCCCAGACATTCAAGCAGCGCGCGCATATTTTCAAGTCCGTTTTTCTCGCTGGCGTAGCGCAGGCCGTCGATCCATGCGATGGCCTGCGCCGCGTCCTTAAACTCGGTTGTGTTGTTCATCATTACAGCGTCTTGAGTTCCTCAATGCGCGCGTCCAGCGACACGAGCATCGCTCTGTTGGTCTCCAGCTTGGCCTTTTCGTTCTCGACCAGCTGCGCGGGCGCCTTGGCAAGGAAGCCTTCGTTCTTCAGCTTGCCCTCAGCGCGGGCGATTTCGCGCTCGATGTTCTCGCGGTCCTTGTTCAGGCGCTTGAGTTCCTTGTCCACGTCGACCAGATCGCCCAGCGGGCCGTACATCTCGCCGGCGGCGCACACGGCGCTGGCCGACTTGTCGGGATTCGGCTCGTCCTCGCCCAGCAACTCCACACTGCTGGCAAAGGCCAGACGGCTGAAGTAGATCGAGGCATGAGACAGCGTGTCCGCCCAGCCCTCGCTCGGGCGCAGTATCAGACGCGCGCGGCGGCCGACCGCCACGTTCATCTCGGCGCGCAGATTGCGTATGGCGCGCACGGCGTCCATAACGCCCTCCATGCGGGCCGCGTCGTCGGCATAGGCGCGCATATCGTCGGCCGTCGGCCAGGCGGAGAGCATGATCGTGCCCTCCGTGCCGGGCAGATAGCGATAGATTTCGTCGGTGATGAACGGCATGAAGGGATGCAGCATCTTGAGCGTGCCCTCCAGCACATACACAAGCACCTCGCGCACGGTCTGGCGCGCCTCGGCGTCCTCGCCGTTCAGGCGCTGCTTGGCCATCTCGATATACCAGTCGCAATACTGGCTCCAGATGAAGTCATAGACCTCCTGCGCGGCCATGCCCAGATCATAGCTCTCGAAATGATCGGTCACGGAGCGCACGCACTCCCAGTAGCGCTCGAGAATCCACCTGTCGGCCAGCGTCAGCTTGTCGTCCGCGGGCAGGCCATGGCGCTCGAAGCCCTCCATGTTCATCATCACGAAGCGGGCGGCGTTCCAGATCTTGTTGGCGAAATTGCGCGCCGATTCGATCTTCTCGTCGCTCATGCGCAGGTCGTTGCCGGGCGCGACGCCCAGAGCCAGCGAAATGCGCAGCGCGTCCGCGCCGTACTTTTCGATCATTTCCAGCGGATCGATGCCGTTGCCCAGCGATTTGCTCATCTTGCGGCCCTGCGCGTCGCGCACCAGGCCGTGCAGCAGCACCGTGTGGAAGGGCACCTCGCCCATCTGCTCGATGCCGGAGAATATCATGCGCGCCACCCAGAAGAATATGATGTCATAGCCCGACACCAGCACGCTCGTGGGATAGAAATACTTGAGATCCTCCGTCTGATCCGGCCAGCCCAGCGTGGAGAACGGCCACAGCGCCGAGGAGAACCATGTGTCCAGCACGTCCTCATCCTGATGCATGCATCCGCCGCACTTCGGGCAGACCGACACGCTCTCGCGGCTGACCACGGTCTCGCCGCAGCATTCGCAGTAATAGGCGGGAATTCTGTGCCCCCACCACAGCTGGCGGGAAATGCACCAGTCGCGGGTGTTGTCCATCCAGTTGTAGTAGATCTTTGTAAAGCGCTCGGGGATGAAGCACACTTTGCCCTCGCGCGCAGCCTCGGCGGCCGGCCTGGCGAGCGGCTCCATCTTCACGAACCACTGGCGGGACACCATGGGCTCAATGGTCGAATGGCAGCGATAGCAGGTGCCCACCTCGTGCGTGAGCGGCTCGACCTTCTTGATGCAGCCGATTTCTTCCAGATCGCAGAGGATCGCCTTGCGCGCTTCCAGCGTGGTCATGCCGGCGTACTTGCCGCAGTCCAGCGCCTCCGGCTCGCCCGCGGACGCGCGTCCCGAGGCGATCAGCTCGGCGGTTTCGGCCGCATCCTTCGCGCCGGTCATGTGGCCGTCGTAGGTAAAGACGCGCACCATGGGCAGATTGTGGCGCTGACCCACCTCGAAGTCGTTCGGGTCATGCGCGGGGGTGATCTTCACAACGCCGGTGCCCTTGGTCATGTCGGCGTGCTCGTCGCACACGATCGGGATCTCCTTGTTGAGCAGCGGCAGTATCACATGGCAGCCGTGCAGATGCTTATAGCGCGGATCCTCCTCGTTGATGGCCACGGCGGTATCGCCCAGCATGGTCTCGGGACGGGTGGTGGCCAGCTCGAGCTGCTCGCCGGTCTCCTTGACCGTGTAGAGCAAATGCCAGAAGTTGCCGCCCTTTTCCTCGTATTCCACCTCCGCGTCGGAAATGGAGGTGCTGCAGTGCGGGCACCAGTTGACCATGCGGTTGCCGCGATAGATCAGTCCCTTGTCGTACAGGCGCACGAACACCTCGACGACCGCCTTGTTCAGCCCCTCGTCCATTGTAAAGCGCTCGCGGCTCCAGTCGCAGGACGCGCCCAGCTTGCGCTGCTGGCGCACGATGCGTCCGCCGTACTGCTCGCGCCACTGCCAGGCGCGCTCGAGGAACGCCTCGCGGCCGATGTCGTGCTTGTCCAGCCCCTCCTTGCGCAGCGCCTCGACGATCTTCACCTCAGTGGCGATCGAGGCGTGATCGGTGCCGGGCAGCCACAGCGTCGGGTCGCCCTTCATGCGGTGATAGCGGGTCAGCGCGTCCTGGGGCAGCGTGTCCATGGCATGGCCCATGTGCAGCTGGCCGGTGATGTTGGGCGGCGGCATCACGATGGTGAAGGGCTTTTTGCCCGCCACGCGATGCGCCTTGAAACAGCCACTGCTTTCCCATTCGGCGTACAGCCGCTCTTCGATCTCTCGAGGCGCATACACCTTTTCCATTTCGATCTTCTTTTCCATATTGCTTCAATCCCTTCCAAATAATATACTATCCGAATACCTTCATCGCGAGCAGCGCGCCCAGCATCACCAGCGCGAGCGCGCCGAGCTTCATCGCCCAGTAGAGCCTGCCCTGAACGCCCTTCGCGGCGGGACGCGCCAGCAGCGCAAGGAGAACGCCCAGCGCCATCACAATCAGCCCCGGCACGCTGAAGCGGCTTATGTCGCTCATATTTCCGGAGAAAATCCTGTCAAGCACATTTTATCACTCCCCTCGCCGCCGTCACGAAAAAACGAGCGCATCCGCAAAAAGGACGCGCTCGACGTGGTACCACCTTCATTTGAAGCGAAGCGGAGCATACTCCGCCGCTTCCTCGACGCGCTGTATGGGGCGCGCCCCGATCCGGCTAATCCGTTCACCGGTTCCTCCTCCGAAGCGACTTCACCGTCCACCTGCGCAAACGACCTTCCAGCCCATGGATCGTTCTCTCTGGGGCGCGCTCTGCCGGCTACTCCTCTTCCTCATCGGATGGTATTTTGCTGACCTGCCTTACATTATAATCTCAAATCGCGGTTTCGTCAATGCTCTCGCGCGTCGGAGCGTTTTTTTACATAAATCATGATATAGTTAATCAGCGCGAACAGGCTGAAGCCCACGGCCACGTTCAGCATGACGCTGCCGCTCATGCGCAGCCACCGCCATGAATGCCACGGATAAATCGCCAGCACGGAGAGTATGATCATCACCGTGGCCACCTTGCCCGCCCAGTTGGCGAATACCACCACATTGCGCTTCTTGAGCAGCATCGTGCCGCCGATGACCATGAAAATCTCCTTGGCGGCCATCACAGCCAGCACCCACCAGTGAATATAGCCCGTCAGCGTAAGGCAGCACATCATCGTCAGCTGGAGCAGCTTGTCGGCCAGCGGATCCATGAGCTTTCCGAACGCTGTCACCTGATTCCATTTTCTGGCCAGAGCCCCGTCCACCGCATCGGTGATACAGGCGGCCACATAGACGCACAGTGCCGCCACCGGATGCCCCGCGGCGTACAGCCCGGCAAAGACCGGAATCAAAGCCATTCTGATAACCGTCAGCACATTGGGTATATTCATCGGCGCAACCTACATCCTTTTCCAGCGGCAATTTTTGATAAAGCACACGCTTCTTTTTAATTATACCATTTTCTCCTCATTTCGGCAACACACATTTTCACAAAAACTTGCTCTTACAGCGGCGAAATGCTATAATGGAGGCGCGATAAATCCACCATCTTCAAAAGGGAGCGTCTGTATGTATACGAAGCGCGATCTCATGACCGATCTGGCCCATATTGGCATCAATCCCCGCGGCACGCTGCTCATTCACTCCTCCATGAAATCCATCGGCCCCGTCGAGGGCGGCGCGGAAACTGTGCTGGACGCGCTGAGCGACTACATGAAGGACGGCCTGCTCGTGCTGCCCACGCTCACCTGGTCGAGCGTCACCGCCGATCACAATGTATTCGACGTGCTGCGCGAGCCCTGCTGCGTGGGCATACTGCCCGAGCTGTTCCGCCGGCGGCCGGGCGTGATCCGCTCGCTGCATCCGACGCATTCCGTCGCGGCGCTGGGAAAGGACGCGCCTCTCTATGTTGCCGGCGAGGAATACGCCCGCACGCCCTGCGCCCGGCGCGGCTGCTGGGGCAAGCTCTATGACCGGGGCGCGCAGATACTGTTTCTGGGCTGCACGCTCAAGTCCAACACGTTCATACACGGCGTTGAAGAATGGAACCACATCCCCAACCGCCTGAACGAGCGGCCGGAGGAATACGTCGCAATCGCCCCGGACGGCGCGCGCTGCGCCATACCGCAATACCGCCACAACGCCAGCAACCCCTCGCGCTTTTACGACAAGATGGAACCGGTCTTTCTCGAAGAAGGCGCGATCCGCTGCGGCCGTCTGGGCGACGCGAAGTGCATCCTCGGAGACGCCGTCGCCATGGCTGAGATCACGACCGGCTACCTGCGCTGCAGCGTCCATCTCTTCGACGACGCCACGCCCATCACCGCATTCAGGCGCGAGAAATGACGAAAAAATCCCTTTACAGGCGCGATTATTTCCTTTATAATTGACGCGGCGCCGGAAAAAATCAATCCGCGCGCAAATACAGCCTGAAAGCATATCAGGAGAAGGAGCTGCCGATATGGTATCCTTTGACAAAAACGGCTATATCATCGATGGAAAACCCGTGCTGCTGGCCTCAGGCGAGCTGCAATACTTCAAACTGACCCGCGGCGAATGGAAGCGCCGCCTTTTGCAGATCCGCCTGAGCGGCATGAACGCCGTCTCGGTCTATTTCGCCTGGAACTATCACGAGCAAAGCGAGGGCGAATGGGACTTTTCCGGCGACCGCGACGTGGAATACTTCCTCCAGCTGGCCGCTGAGTGCGGGCTGTACGTCATCGCCCGCCCCGGCCCGTTCATCTGCAATGAGTGGACGGGCGGCGGCGTCCCCGCATGGCTGTCCGCAAAGCCGGGCGTGCGCCTGCGCACATCCGACCCGCTCTATCTCTCCTATTGCGACAGATGGTGGGACAAAATCGCGCCCATCATCGCAAAATACCAGCTCGGCCGCGAGGGCTCGATCATACTCGCGCAGGTCGAAAACGAATACGGCCATCTGGGCGCGCATCAGGAGGAAGCCTACATCCATCATCTGCGCGACGGGCTGCGCGCGCGCGGCGTGACCGTGCCGCTCATCAACTGCGACAGCTTTATAAAATTCGACCGCATACAGCCCCGCGTCTGGGAGGGTCTCAATCTGTGCGTCAACTCCGGCGGCGACGGCCTGCGCGTGCTCCAGCGCGCCCGCTCTCTTCAGCCAGGCAGGCCGCTCTTCGTCACCGAATACTGGATCGCCGCGTTCGACTGGTGGGGCAGCGGCAAAAGCGCGGCCTATGACGACAGACGCGCGCTCTACGGCGGCCTTGAGATGCTGGCCGGCGGCGCGGGCGGACTGACTGTGTTCGTCATCAGCGGTGGTTCTCACTTCGGCTACTGGCACGGCCAGTCGATCTGCTCCGACTTCAACTTCATGACCACGCTCTACGGCCCCGGCGCGCCCATACTGGACGACGGCGCCTTCTCGCCCAAATACAATCTCTTCAAGCGGCACTTTACCGGCCTTGCCGCCTGCTCCGAGGCGCTGGCCGGCGCGGATATGCCCTCTCTTTCCGGCGACATGGACGGTCTCGTCACCGCCGTGCGCCGCTCGGGCGACACTGTGTTTACGTTCTTTGTCAATCACAGCAAGGAGCAGATGATGATCGCCGACCGGCAGAAGGATCAGGGCGCTGTCGATATGTCCATACCCGCCGGCGAGGTGCGCTGGACAGTCGAGCGCCTCGATCTGCCCTGCGGACTGCGCATGGAGCGCACGAGCGGCCACCTCTTCGCCGCCTCCCCCGCGCTCGCGCTCTGGAGCGAGGACGCGCGTCCCATCGACGTGACGCTCTCCGATCCCGCGTCCGGCGAGACGGCCAGCGTCACGCTGACCCCCGCGGCGGACGGCGCGCCTGTCTGCGAAACGGTCGCGCTGAACGGAAAAACGCTGATGGTCGCCGCGCTGAGCATGATGGGCGTCGACCGCTGCGTCCGTCTGGCGCTGCCCGGCATGGCCGAAAGGCTGATCGGCGGCATTGATCGCGTGGACGACGTGTCCGACGAGGGCGTAACCGCCTGGCAGAGCGAAAAGCGCACGGCCTGGGTGCTGGACGAGAACGGCCTGCGCCTGATCGACGACGACAACAACAGCTTCGCGGGCAATTTCACAGTGCCGCTCGAAAACATCCGCGCGGCGCACGATTTCCCGGAAGCGAGCGTCGATTTCGACGACAGCGGCTGGTTTGCCGCCGAGGCGCCGCAGCCCATGGCCAAATTTGGCAACGGCAACGGCTACGCGTGGTATCGCGCGACGCTGAACGTCGACGCAGCCGGCTGGCAGATGATCTATGTTTCCGGCGCAGCCGACCGCTGGATGTTCTTCGTGGACGGCGAATACCGTCAGACGCGCGGCGCGTTTACGCACAAGGGACGCGATCTGGCCGTGTGGCTCGAAAAGGGCGCGCATCAGCTGGCGATACTCGCCGACAATCTGGGCATGTTCAACACCGGCTTCGAGATGGATATGCCGCTGGGCGAGCCCAAGGGCATATACGGCCCCGTCTGGCTGAACGGCGAAGCGATCAAAAACTGGCGCATGCGCGCGGGTCTCAGCGCCGGCGAAACGGTCGAGCTGTGGCCGGCGGTTGAAGATCAGCCCTTCGAGAAAGCCGCCTCCTCCGTGACCGGCCCGGCCTTCGTCAGCGCGGAATTTGATCTGCCCGGCGTCGATTCCGCCGCTGTGCGCCTGAATCCGGGCAGCGGCAAGGGCAGCGTCTGGCTGAACGGCTTCAATGTCGGCCGCTATATGGGCATAGGCCCCCAGACGTCGCTCTGGCTGCCGCTGGACAAGCTCCATGCGCACAACCGCATCGTGCTCTTTGAGGAAGAGCGCTTTGACGCATCAAAGGCCGCCGTAACCGTTCAGCGCTACGGCCATCGCCTGATCATCAAATAACCCGCCTTCGCGGCTCGGTCTTTTTTGCGATCGAGCCGCGATTTTGTATCTGTCAAGGCGCATCATGTGCGAATTCCGCGCAATAGACTTCGGTCTATTATTACGTAAACAGACCGAAGTCTCGTTTTGCCAACGCGCGTTTCGACCGAAAAATGGCTAAATTGTCATATTGCCTTTACAGGGAAGCCCGTTGCAAAGTGGAAACAACTGTGTTATGCTTTAGGCAATGCACAAGGGATATATTTGTATCCGCAGACGTTTTGAGGGATCATCATTCCCGCGATAAGGAGTGAACGAACAATGGCGTCTTTCACGCGCAAGGCCATCATGGCGGCTTTTGTCACGCTGCTCAACGAAAAGCCGCTGGACAAAATCACCATCAAGGACATTGTTGAAGAGTGCGGCATCAACCGAAATACGTTCTATTATCATTTTCAGGATATTCCCGATCTGATCGAGGCCATTTCCAAGGAGGAATGCGACCTCATCATCAGCAAGTATGCGCGCGTTTCTTCCTATGATGAATGCCTGAACATTGCCGTAGAGTTCATACTCAAGAACCGGCGCGCCACGCTGCATATCTACAATTCCTCCAACCGCGATATTTACGAGCGCTATCTGATGCAGCTCTGCCAGTACGTCGTGGAGACCTATCTGGATACGGCGTTTTCAGACAGGCGCATCAGCGACGCGGATCGCAGCGTCATCGTGCTGTCCTACAAGTGCCACTGCTTCGGCCTGTTTGTCGACTGGCTGAACAACGGCCTCAATGCCGACATACATCCTGTGCTCAACCGGCTGTGCGCGCTGCGCCACGGCATGATCGAGGAGATGATCGACCGCGCCGCGTCAAGCGCCGGTTAAGAACTTCATATTTCATGCAAACAGAGCGATTTGCCCAATTCCCGGGCAGATCGCTCTGTTTGTCTGTTTTTCGAGCGCCCCCATGTCATCTGTCCATTTTCTTTCCCATAAAACGGCGCTATACTGTAGCCACATTGAAGGAAGCAAAGGAGGAAATGGATATGCGTTCTACGAAGCCCATTCTGGCGGCCAAGACGTGCTCGATCATTGTGTCGGCTCTGTTCTGCCTCTTCGGCGTGCTGCTGCTGGTTTTCCCGGACGTGTCGGTATCTGTTGTCGGCGTCGCCGCGGCGGCGATGCTGATCGCCTTCGGCCTGACCAAGCTGACCGGATTTTTTTCGAAAGATCTTTATCGGCTGGCCTTCCAGTATGACCTGGCCAGCGGCATACTGCTGTTGGCGCTGGGCGTGCTGCTGCTGATGAGCCCCAACCGGGCGATGAGCTTTCTGTGCCTGATACTGGGCATCGCGGTGGCCGTCGACGGCTGGTTCAAGGTGCAGATGGCGCTGGACGCGCGCCGCTTCGGCCTGAGAAGCTGGTGGCTGATCCTGACAACCGGCGTGCTGACCGGCCTGATCGGCCTGGTCGTGGCCTTCCGCCCGGCTGCAAGCGCCGAGGTGCTGATGATGCTTATGGGCGTCTCGCTGCTGGCCGAGGGCCTCATGACTCTCTGCGTCACGCTGTGCGCCGTCAAGATCGTCCGCAATCAGCAGCCCGACGTTATTGAGGGCGAATTCGAAGAGCATAAATAAGGAGGAAGAGCGATCATGCGTTTCGCCAAAGCGGTGGTCAAATGCCGCGTTCTGATACTGATCCTCGCCATCGCCCTGATGGTGCCTTCCGTCATCGGCATGGCCAACACCCGCATCAACTACGATATGCTCGACTATCTGCCGGACGACATGGACACCGTCATCGGCCAGAACGAGCTTATGGAGGATTTCGGCAAGGGCGCGTTCTCCATGCTGGTGATCGAGGATATGCCTGCAAAGGACGTCGCCGCGCTCAAGGCAAAGATTGAGGCGGTCGAGCACGTCGACAGCGTGGTCTGGTACGATTCAATACTCGATCTGTCCGTCCCCATGGAAATGCTGCCCGACAAAATCTACAACGAGTTCAACACCGGCGACGCAACGCTGATGGCCGTGTTCTTCGACAGCGCGACCTCCGCCGACGTGACCATGGACGCGATCCGCGAGATCCGCGCCATTGCCGGCAAGCAGGTGTTCGTGAGCGGCATGTCCGCGCTGGTCACCGATCTGAAGGATCTATGCGAGCAGGAGGAGCCGATCTACGTCGCCATCGCCGTCATACTGGCCTGTGCGGCCATGATGCTCTTTCTGGACGGCTGGCTGGTGCCGTTCGTGTTTCTGGCCAACATCGGCATCGCGATACTGATCAACCTCGGCTCGAACTACTTCTTCGGCGAGATTTCCTACATCACCAAGGCGCTGGCCGCCGTGCTCCAGCTGGCCGTCACGATGGACTACTCCATATTCCTGTGGCACAGCTACAATGAGCAGCGCGAAAAGACCGAAGACCATCTGGAGGCCATGGCCGTCGCCATTCGCGATACGATGGTCAGCGTGGTGGGCAGCTCCATCACGACGATCGCCGGCTTTGCGGCGCTGTGCTTCATGACCTTCACGCTGGGCATGGATCTGGGTCTGGTCATGGCCAAGGGCGTGGCGCTGGGCGTGATCAGCTGCATCACCGTGCTGCCCGCCATGATCCTCGTGCTCGACAAGCCGCTGCAAAAAACCAAGCACAAGTCCCTCATCCCCGACATGACGAAGCTCTCCCGCGGCGTTGTGAAGGCCTTCCCCATCTTCCTCATTATATTCGTCCTGCTGATCCCGCCGTTCTATTACGGCTATTCCAAGACCAACGACGAGGTCTACTACGACATGGGCGGCTGCCTGCCGGAGGACATCGACTACGTCATCGCCAACACCAAGCTGCGCGACGAGTTCGACATCGCCTCCACGCATATGCTG
>CAKUAV010000082.1 GCA_934636425.1 uncultured Clostridia bacterium | reverse complement strand
AAAAGTCTTTTTTATTTCCGATCGGCTCCGGCACGGCCGATATGGATCATCTGCCACTCAAATCTATATTTTTAGGAGGATGACCCCATGAAAACCCGCAACATGTTCAAGACCCTGCTGACCGTGATCCTCGCCTGTGCCATGCTTCTGGGCTGCGTGCTGACCGCGCAGGCCGACGAAGCCCCCGCCTACAAGGTTGCCATCATCAAGCAGCTCGACCACGCCTCTCTCGATGAGATCGCCAACGCCGTCGCCGCCCGCCTGGACGAAATCGCCGCCGAGAAGGGCGTGACCATCACCTGCGAAATCACCTCCGGCCAGGGCGACCAGTCGGTGCTCAAGCAGCTCTCCGATCAGGCCATCGCCGACGGCGTGAACGCCATCATACCGATCGCCACCATCGCCGCGCAGGTTGCCGCGCTCTCCGCCGAGGACACCGAGACGCCGGTCGTCTACGCCGCCATCTCCGATCCCGCCGCCGCCAAGGTGACCGGCATCGACTATGTGACCGGCACAAGCGACGCGCTGAACACCGCCTTCATACTCGACATGATGCTCGCGCAGAACCCCGACGTGAAGAAGGTCGGCCTGCTCTACTCCCTCTCCGAGCCGAACTCCGCCACCCCCATCGCCGACGCGAAGGCCTATCTGGACGAAAAGGGCATTGAGTACGTCGAGCAGACCGCCAACACCAACGACGAGGTGGTCGCCGCGGCCGCCGCGCTGACCGCCGCCAAGGTCGACGCGATATTCACCCCCACCGACAACGTCATCATGGCCGCCGAGCTGGCCATCTACGAGGATCTCGCCGAGGCCGGCATCCCCCACTACACCGGCGCCGATTCGTTCGTGCGCAACGGCGCCTTCGCCACCTGCGGCGTGAACTACACCGATCTGGGCAAGCGCACCGCCGATCTGGCCTATCAGGCGATCACCGAGGGCATGGACGGCATGGACGACTACTACCTGATGGACGGCGGCATCATCACCGTCAACACCGACACCGCCGCCGCGCTGAACGCCGACTATTCGATGTTTGCCGATATGGGCGAGCTCGTCGAGGTGACCACCACCAAGGACTAAACTCTTCCTATTAGATATACCGCAGGATAATCCGCTTGCCCGGTCGGACGCGCTTCGATCGGGCAAGCGCCCTGCCGCGCCGCGCCGCGCCGCGGCCATGAAAGGAGAATCCCCATGCTGCTGATCACACAGACTGCCCTGGAGCTGGGCTTTATGTACGCCCTGGTGGCCATGGCGCTGTTTCTGAGCTTTCGCATACTGGATGTGGCCGATCTGACCACAGACGGCTGCTTCGTGCTGGGCGCGGCCGTATCGGTCACGCTGTGCATGAAAGGGCATCCGTTCCTGGCGCTGCCGGCCGCCATGCTCGCGGGCGCGTGCGCGGGCTTCGTCACCGCGTTCCTGCAAACACAGCTGGGCGTGCCCTCGATCCTCGCTGGCATCGTCACCAACACCGGCCTATATACGATCAATCTGATGGCGATGGGCTGGAAGGCCAACGAGAGCCTGCTGGGCGTGAGCACGCTGTTCACAATCGTCAAAAAGACCGGCGCGCTGGGCGCGTTCTATGAGCTGGTTCCCGCCGCGTTCGTCACGATCCTCATGGGCGCGCTGCTCTGGCTGTTCATGGGCACGCGGCTGGGTCTGTCCATACGCGCCACCGGCGACAATCAGGCCATGGTGCGCGCCTCCTCGCTGAACCCGACGTTCACCGTGTCGGTCGGGCTGTGTATCGCCAACGCGCTGACGGCGCTCTCGGGCGCGATCGTCGGCCAGTATCAGAAGACCGTGGACATCAACTCGGGCACCGGCATCGTGGTCATCGCGCTGGCCTGCCTGATCATCGGCGAAACTGTGCTGGGGCGGCGCTCCGTCGTCAAGGGCATCATCGCCGCGATCGTCGGCTCGCTGATATACCGCTTCATCTACGCCATTGTGTTCTACACAAAGATCGTGCCCGTGGAGTGCCTGAAGCTGCTCACGGCGATCATCGTGGCGCTGGCCATCGCCGCCCCGAGCCTCAAAAAGTGGGCGGCGTTCCAGCAGCGCAAAATGGCCGCGCGAAAGGAGCGTGTCTGATATGCTGGACATAAAGAACATCCACAAGACGTTCAATCCCGGCACGGTCAATGAGAAAAAGGCGCTCTCCGGCCTGTCGCTGCATCTGGACGAGGGCGAATTCGTCACGATCGTCGGCTCGAACGGCGCGGGCAAATCCACGCTGTTCAACGCCATATCGGGCGGCTTCATCGTGGACGAGGGGCGCGTGCTTCTGGACAAACGCGACATCACGTTCACGCCCGAGCATCGCCGCAGCCGCGTCATCGGCCGGCTGTTTCAGGATCCGCTGCGCGGCACCGCGCCCAACATGACCATCGAGGAAAACCTCGCGCTGGCCTATCTGCGCTCCTCGCACGGCAATCCCTTCAGCCGCATATCGAAAAGGGACAAGGCGCTCTTCCGCGATCAGCTGAGCATGCTGGAGATGGGGCTTGAAGACCGCATGAAGCAGAACGTCGGTCTGCTCTCCGGCGGCCAGCGTCAGGCGCTGACGCTGCTCATGGCCACAATGGTGCCGCCAAAGCTGCTGCTATTGGACGAGCACACCGCCGCGCTCGATCCCGCCGCCGCCGAGAAGGTGCTTGCGCTCACCCGCCGCATCGTCGCCGAGAGCCGCATCACCTGCCTGATGATCACCCACAACATGAATCACGCGCTCGATCTGGGCAGCCGCACGCTGATGATGTCGGATGGCCGCATCGTGCTGGACGTGTCCGGCGCGGAGCGCGGCGGCATGACCATCGACGACCTGCTGACCCGCTTCAAGGCCGGCGCCGGTCAGGCCATGGACAACGACCGCATACTGCTCTCAAAGTAAACCGCACAGACGAACGCCCCGCCGCAGTTCTTGCAGCGAGGCGTTTTCGTTATGGACTTGCGCGCGCGTTACGCGTCCCTGTTGTCGATTGCATACACAATGCAGCCGATACCCGCGATCAGCGCAAACAATATCGCGCCGCCGACTGCGTCGCCCAGCGCCGCGCCGATAAATATACCAATCACTGCGGCGAGTGTCATAATGATCACCGCACCCGCCGTCCTGAACTTATTCATAATGATTGCCTTCCCTTCTTGAACTTGCGCGCGCTACGCGTTCCTGTTGTCGATTGCATACACAATGCAGCCCACTCCCGCGATCAGCGTCAGACAACAGACTCATCATGGAGGTTCTGATGCGTATCCGCACATTTCACAGCTATATCACGAGACGACGGACAAAGAAGGAACCCCAGCGCCTGACAGTTCTTTCCGCCCTGCTTTCTCTCTCCGCTTTCGTGAAGGCCGCTTTTATCGAACTTGCGCGCGTTATTCGTTCCTGCTGTCGATTGCATACACAATGCAGCCCGTTCCCGCGATCAGCGCAGATAACAGACTCATCATGGAGGTTCTGTTGCGTATCCGCACATTTCACAGCTATATCACGAGACGACGGACAAAGAAGGAACCCCAGCGCCTGACAGTTCTTTCCGCCCTGCTTTCTCTCTCCGCTTTCGTGAAGAGCCGCTTTTATCGAACTTGCGCGCGTTATTCGTCCCTGTTCTCGATTGCATACACAATGCTGCCCGTTCCCGCGATCAGCGTCAGCAGCGCCGCAATGACTGCCTTTCCTTCAAAAGAGGCGCGTGCGCAGATCGAATCGCTTCACCGCCGGACGATCAGGCGGACGACGCAGCCCATTCCCGCGATCAGCGCAAAAATCAGCGCGCCGCCGAGCGGATCGCCCAGCGCCCGGCCGATCAGCGCCCCCGCCAGCACCAGAAGGACGCTCCTGACCGCCATCATCACAATGCGAATCTTGTTCATGCGCCCCTCCTCGCGTCAGTCCGCCGCCATGCTCAGCCTTTTGATGAGCGTGCCGGCGAAATCCTCTTCCTCCGCCAGCGTCTGTATGTGGACGTAGCACAGCCCGTACGGCGCAGCACAGCGCAGCGGCGCTTCGGCGGCCGGCGCGCCGTTCAGGCTCAGCCGGGCGGCGCTTTCGTCGTAGTCTATGCGCGCGTCGATCCACTTTTCCTTTTCCACATCGCCAATGTCAAAGCGCGCCGGCGCGACGTCCCCCACCGTCTCGTCGCAGGCGTTGTACCAGTGGTCGGTCAGGCACACGCGCACGCCCGCGCCCCGCACGCGCAGCCGTATGTCGACATGGCCGCGCTTCGCCGCCGGGAAGTTCCACACAGCGCCCTGCCTTTCGAACAGCAGCCGCTCATCGCGCACGCGGGCGATCAGCAGCGCCTCCTCGAAATTGCCGTCGGGATCCTGACAGAGCAGCGCGCCGGGCAGGCGGTTCCACGAGCAATGGCCGGAAAAGCCGCGATAGCCGCCCGAGTTGCTGCGCACATACATATGCGTCGTCACATGGTCGAGCCCATAGCGGAAGTCCTCCGTGCGCGCCGTCTCATACAGCCATGCGGGATCGAATATCATCATCCTGCGCGCGGCGGCATTCTGGCCGAACGAGATCAGCACCTTGCCGAAGGGCAGCTCGAGCAGCTCGCCCTGATGCACGCTCTTGTCGCGCGAATCGGTGCCGCCCGTCGAGCGGAAATCCTCGCGGTTGCGCAGGCCGTTGAGATACAGCTCGCGAAAGCCCCTCCAGCTCTTGCCGTCGTCCTCCGATATGGCGAGGTGATTCACGTCGCGGTTGGTGAACACGTCCTCCCACACGCCGGTCTTTTCATCGCGGCCGAGCGGCGGCCACTGCGCCTCGTGATCCATTTCGGGCAGCGGCTGGTTGTTGCACCAGAAGTGCAGTATCCGCCCGTCGGAGAGCTTATGCAGCACGGGCATTGTCAGCGTGCCGTGGAAGAGCGACGGCTGGGGCTCGCTCCATGTCTCGCCACCGTCGTGGGACAGGCGCATGTAGTGGAAGTCCAGCGACGTGCGCTCGTGCATGAGCAGCGTGCCGTCCGACAGCTCGACCACCGTCGGCTCGCACGAATAGTCCTGCCAGCGCGTGCCCCTGTGCGGCGGCGCGGGCACGAACAGCGGCGCGTGCGGCAGCTCCTGAACGCGCCATGTCTCGCCGTCGTCGTCCGAAATGGCCGTGACGATGAACTTTTCCGTGTCGGGATAGCGGTATTCCGCAGCGACCAGCCAGCGGCTGCGGCTGGCGATGTAATAGGGCAGCTTCATGAAATGCAGCGTCTTGTCATACAGCCGCACGATCTTCTCAGCCGGCGCGTCGTAGCCCGCATGGTTGATCAGCACATAGCTGCCGTGCTCCGGGTCGGGATAGTCCGCGGGATAGGTCTTGCGCCCCTCCTGCGGAAAGCACTGCATGTACAGCCCGGTCTCGGGGCTGTAGGCCGCCTCGCCCAGCGCGTCTTCGGGCACAATGTGCTTTTTCCAGCTCAGGCCGCAGTCGCCGCTGGCCAGATAGACGCGCCGCCCCTCCTCATCGGGATCGGCGTGTTCCTTCTGCACGCCATAGACGCGAATCTCGCCGTCCGGCGCGGCGCAGAGATACTTGCACGCGTTCTGCGGCGGCACGCCCACGATCACCGGCGCATAGACGGCGCGCAGCGCCTCCCGATCCTCGTCGGAAAGCCGCGAAAGCATGGTCTGCCTGATCTTATCCATCGCTTCATCCTCCTGTCGTTGTTATGGACTGCCTTCATTATAGCGGACGCGCCGCCGCCTGACAAGCGTAAAAAAGCGCGTCCGGGTGACATTTCCCATCGCGCGTTCATTGACTTTTTGCGCCGTATGCAATAAACTGTAGCTATGCGCAAAATCTCTGCGTCGGAGGAAAGTACGCCATGAACACGCCCCTCAACATACTGGTCACGCTCAACGAAGCCTACATTCCCTGCCTGAACGTCATGCTGACCTCGCTGCTGAGCAGCAATCCGGGCAGCGATTTTCACATCTGGCTGCTGCACACACAGGTGCGCGAAAATGCGCTCGCGGACACGCGCCGCATCCTCGCGGGGCGCGGCGAGCTGACCGCCGTTCAGGCCGATCCGCGCGGTCTCGAGGGCGCGCCCACCACGTCGCGCTATCCGAAGGAAATCTACTACCGCATATTCGCCGCGCGCTATCTGCCCGAAACGCTCGAGCGCGCGCTCTATCTCGACCCCGATCTCGTCGTCAACCGTCCGCTCGATGCGCTGTACAATATGCCCATGGGCGATGCGCTCTTCGCCGCGGCCTCGCACGTCAAGGGGCTCATGCAGAAGATGAACGAGCTGCGATTGGACATGGACGAGAGCAGCCCCTACATCAATTCCGGCGTGCTGCTGATGAACCTCGCCCGCCTGCGCCGCGAGCAGAACGAAGCGGATGTGTTCGACTACATCGAAAAGCACAAAAACTCGCTCATTCTGCCCGATCAGGACGTGATCAGCGCGCTGTACGGGCAGCGCATCATCGCGCTGGACAGCTATATCTACAACATGACCGAGCGGCTCTTCGCCGTGCCCATGCCGGGCGACCGCCGCCTGACGCTCGACTGGATTCGCCGCAACACCGCCGTCATACACTACTGCGGCCGCAACAAGCCCTGGAAAAAGCGCTACCTGGGCCGCCTGAACTGCTTTTATCAGGAGGCGGAGCGCGAGATGTACGAGCGCTTCGGCTGTCATGGCCCGCAGATCGAGGAATAAGACAAGCCCCTCTGCGAGAAAGCCGCGTCCCGCGGCCTCACAGAGGGGCTTTTTTCGGCGCTTCACGGAAAAAGCTGGGGAAAGCAATGCGCGGCAGAGAGACGCGAACAGCATGGAGGCAAATTTTCCTTCTCTGCCCGTCCTCTCATAGCGACGCCATGTCAGCTTGTCAAAAAGCTCCTGACAGCCGGGTGAACGGGGGCACACTCCCGGCCAGACGCTATTTTCTCAGTTTGGCTCGGGAAATGGGATTTTCCGCCGCGAAAAGTCGTTCCCCCACCGCACGCGCTGCCGGGTGCGGTTGAAAGCTCAGGAGGATTTCGGCCCTCTCGAGCTCTCCTATGGTTTTTCGACAGTCCGCGCCCCTTCCGGGCTTTCATTCGCCCGGATCTTGGGCTGATACTGCATATTGGAGACGTTATAGACCGTGATGAACGCCTTGGGATCCTCGCGGTTTATAAAGCTCATCAGCTTCTGATATTCGCTCTTGTCGACGATGGTGATGATCTCGTTGTGCTTTTCAAGGCTGTATGCGCCGATGGCCTCGTATATCGTCGCGCCGCTGTGCAGATCGTCTATGATGAAGCGGCGCAGCGCCTCCTCGCTGCGGGTGATGATGCACACGCGGCGCTTTATGTCGTGGCTGAATATGAAATGATCCAGCACAATGCCATTGAAATAGGTGCCCAGCACGCTCAGAACCACGGTCTTTTTGTCATAGACCAGCGCCGCGGAAAGCGCCACGCACATTCCCGCCAGCGACATGGCCTTTCCCAGCTCCATGTGCAGATATTTGTTCATGATCTTCGCCACGATGTCCAGCCCGCCGGAGGACGCGTTGCGGTTGAAGAGTATGCTCAGTCCCACGCTGACCACCAGTATATAGCACAGCACGTCCAGCGTCTGGCTGTCCGTCATGGAGTGAAAATTCGGAAACAGCCTTTCAAACAGCCCCAGAAGCAGCGGCAGCATGACGCTCGTGTAGACGGTCTTCGCCCCGAATTCCCGGCCGCAGGTCAGAAAGCCGACGATCAGCAGGACGATATTCAATATCATCGTGATGGCCGACAGCGGCAGCGGCACGAAATTGGACAGCACGATGCCAAGCCCGGAAATGCTGCTGACCGAGGTATGGCTGGGCGCCAGAAAAAAATAGACCGCCGCCGCAATGATCGCCACGCCCGCTGTCAGTATCAGTCCTTCCTTGGCGATCGCCGCGCCGTTCAGCTTCTTATCCATCTGCATTCCTCCGCATATCGAGTGATCGTCTCCAGTTTATCACAAAGCGCCGCACAAGACAATATCTCCCGACAAAATCCCCGCCGGGCGCCCGTTTTCAGACGCCGGCGGGGATAGCCGATTATTCTCTGATGCCGAGTATGGCGTTTTCGCGCTCCTCGCGGAACTGGTTGGTGTAGAGATTGTAGTAGTAGCCCTTCTGGCGGATCAGCTCGGCGTGGCTGCCCTGCTCAGTGATCTCGCCGCGTTGTATGACCAGTATGCGGTCGGCATGGCGGATTGTGGACAGTCGGTGCGCGATGATGAAGCTGGTGCGCCCGGCGAGCGTCTTTTTGATGGCCTCCTGAATCTTCTGCTCGGTCTCGGTGTCGACCGAGGAGGTGGCCTCGTCCAGCACGAATATCGCCGGATTGGCGATCAGCGCGCGCGCAAAGGATATGAGCTGCTTCTGGCCGATGGACAGGCGGTTGCCGCCCTCGCCCACGTCGGTGTCATAGCCCTTTTCGAACTTGAGTATGAAGTCCTCCGCGTCCACCATGCGCGCGGCCGCCTCGACCTCCGCGTCGGTCGCGTCCAGACGGCCGTAGCGTATGTTCTCGCGGATTGTGCCGGAGAACAGATGCGGCTGCTGGAGCACATAGCCCAGATGCGACTGGAGCCACAGCTGAGAGCGCTCTTTATAGTCCACGCCGTCGATCAGTATGCGGCCCTCGGTCGGCTCGTAAAAGCGGCAGATCAGATTGACGATGGTCGATTTGCCGCTGCCGGTCTCGCCGACCAGCGCGATTGTCTCGCCCGCGTTGATCTTCAGATTGAAGTGCGAGAGCACCTTCTCGCCCGCCTTATAGCGGAACGTGACGTCCTGAAACTCGATGTCGCCCTTGAGCTGCGGCCAGTTTTCCTTCTTCGGATGGAAGGAATCGCCAAACTTTTCGATCACCTCGGGCGTGTCGGCGATCTCCGGCTCGGTCTCGATCATCGTGATGACGCGCTCGGCCGCCGCCTGAGAGGACTGAAGGTCAGCGAATATGCGCGCGATGCTGGAGATCGGCTCGAATATCTGCGTGGAATAGCTGATGAACACGGTCAGCGTGCCGAATGACATCGCGCCGGTGAACACGTCGTAGCCGCCCTTCCAGAGCGCGTAGGCCGAGGCCAGCGAGCCGAGAGAGGCGACGATGGGCATGAACAGCGCGCTGAGCACCGCCGCGCGTATGGACGAGGCCTTCATCGTCGAGGTCAATGTGACGAACTCCCCGGCGTTGGCCTCCTCGCGCACCAGCGTCTTGGTGGTCTTCGCGCCCATGATGCCCTCGTTGAACGCGCCTGTGATCTTCGAGTTGGTCTTGCGCACCTCGCGGTAGCTCTTGAGAATGCGCTTCTGGAACCACATGGCGATCACCGCGATCACCGGGATCACCGCCATGACCATCAGCGACATGCGCCAGTTGAGCGAAAGCATCACGCAGGCGGTCAACACGATATAGCCCGCGCTCCAGAACAGATCGATCAGTCCCCAGCCGATTGTGTCGCCCAGCCGCTGCGTGTCGCTGGTCATGCGCGCGATCATGTGGCCGACCGGCGTCTGATCGTAAAACGAGAAGGGCAGCTCCTGAAAGCGCTTGAAGCCGATCTCGCGTATGCGGCGGCACATACCCACCTCGACATGGCCGGACAAAAGGCAGAACGTGAATATGCAGATCACCTGACTGACCACGACCGCGCCGTATTTGAGTGCGAACAGCCCCAGCCCCTCCGTCCTGCCGACGGAGACGTACTTGTCGATGGCCTCGCGGGTCAAGAGCGGAAATATCACATCAAAGCCCGCGCAGATCAGCATTGTGATCATGATCATGACGAGGTGCTTGTAAAACGGTTTGGCATAGACGAGGATTCTGCGCCATATGCCCATGTCGAAGCGTCTGGTATAGTCCTGTTCCTCCTGATATTGCATGGCGTGTTTCCCTCCCTTCCTGTTGTCGAGCGATTACACCGCGTCCAGCTCTTCTTCCAGAGCGGACTGTATCTGATAGATGCGCTGATAGAGCCCCTTCTGGTGAATCAGCTCGTCGTGCGTGCCCTGCTGCGCCACGCGCCCGTCCTCCAGCACGACGATGAAGTCGGCCTCGGCCAGCGTGGTCAGGCGGTGGGAGATGATGAACGTGGTCATGCCCTGCTTTTTCTCCTTGAGCGCCAGGCGAATGGCCGCGTCGGTCTCGGTGTCCACCGCGGAGAGCGAATCGTCGAATATGAGTATGTCGTTGTCCTTGAGCAGCGTGCGCGCGATGGCCACGCGCTGCTTCTGGCCGCCCGAAAGCGTCACGCCGCGCTCGCCCACCGGCGTGTCGTAGCCCTTCTCGAAGGACTCTATGAACTCGTGCGCGCTGGCTGTGCGCGTGACCTCGAACACCTCGTCGTCGGTCGCGTCGGGCTTCACGATGCGCACATTGTTGCGCACCGTGCGCGAATACAGGAACGGCTCCTGAAGAATGAGGCCGATGTGCGCGCGCAGATACTTTTTGCGGATCTTGTTGATGTTCACGCCGCCGATGAGAATTTCGCCGCGCTTGACGTCATAGAGACGCTGCAGCAGATTCATCAGCGTGCTCTTGCCGCTGCCGGTCGCGCCCAGTATGGCGACGGTCTGGCCGCGCCTGACTGTGAAGGACACGTCCTTCAGGACGGGGTTCTTCGCCTCGTATTCAAAGCCGACGTGACGGAATTCTATGTCGCGGTCGATCGGCGCGTCGATTGCGTCCGGCGCGTCCTCCTCGCTCTTCTGTGTGAGGATTTCGTCGATGCGGTCGAACGCCACGAGCGACTTGCCCATGTCGGAGAGTATGCGCCCCAGCTGGCGTATCGGCCAGAGCAGCATGGAGATGTAGCTCACGAACACGGTCATCTCGCCCACCAGCAGCTGCCCGCGCGCCGCCAGAAACACGCCGAACACCAGCGTAATGCCGGTCTGCAGCATGCTCATCAGGTCGGAGCCCGACCAGTAGACCGCCAGCAGGTCGTTGACGCGGATGGCCTTGTCGTGCAGCGCGTTGTTGACCTTGTTGAATTTGTCCACCTCATACTGCTCGCGGCCGAACGCGCGCACAACGCGCACGCCGGTCAGGTTCTCCTGAAGCACGGCGCTCATGCGGCCCTCGGCCTCGTCGGCGGCGCGGAAGGACTTGACCACCCACTTGAAATACAGAAACGCAAACGCGAACAGCGGCGGAATCAGCACCATGCTCATCAGCGTCATGAGCTTGTTCATGCGCAGCATGATGACCAGCGCCACGACGATCATCAGCACAGAGCGGAACATCTCGATCACCTGAGAGCTGAGGAAGCGGCGTATTGTCTCCACGTCGCTGGTGCAGCGCTGTATCAGATCGCCGGTCTCCGCCTTCACGTGGTAGTCGAAGGGCAGCGTCTGAAGGTGGCTGTAGAGCTTGTCGCGCATGGTCTTGGCGATCGATTCGGACGCCTCGGCCATCCACTTGCCGCGCAGGAACTGGAACACGCCGCCCAGCACGCTGAGCAGCAGCATCGCCAGACCCATGATCCACAGATTGCGCACCAGAAACTCGCGCCCGCCCAGCCGCTCGACCCACTGCCCCAGCGCGCCCGGTATGGCCAGCGGCCGCTTCTGCCCGATCACCGCGTCGATGGTCTCGGCCAGCACGAGCGGCGTCAGAAAGCCGATGGCCACGTTCACGACGACCGCGCCGATCGAGCCGAAATAGCGCGCCGCGTTGCCTTCGAGAAACGTTCTGACCATGTTGATCCTTCTCTTTTTCATAAAGCCCTCCATCTTTTATCTATGGTAATCGCCGCACAGCCGGGCGCGGGAATGCGCCTCTCCGCGCGCCCCGTTCGAAGCCGCCGCGACGCAGTCTGAACGCGGCCGCTCCCAGAGGAGACGCACCCGGCTTTGGGCAGTTACGCGCACACCTGATATGCGCTGAAAATTCCGCCGAAATCGACACAAAAAGAGCCGTCCGGAACGATCGTCCGTCGGCTCTGATAAAACGCATCGGGCGCAGAAATCGCGCTAAATGAACGCTTCTGCACGGGTGCGGAGCTTCCGGACAGGCAGACTTACCCTATTAAACGCATAGGCCGACTCGAACGCAAAATTCGTAATGGTCATGTCCGAAACCTCCTTTCCCTGATCATTTTGACACAGTGTCAACGAGACACAGTATAATACCGAAAACCCCTGCGCGCAAGGGGATTGTTATCGTTTTAACGCAATATTAACCGCGTGTTTGGTTCGTGAAACCCGTCCGCCAAAGCGCGCGCCGGCGGCAATAAGCGGCTTTTCCATATGCCGCCCTCCCGGACAAGCGGAAGCGGCGGCGAAGCCCGGGCGCAGTCCGATTCGGAATGGGAGCGCGTTTTCGGGCCGCGCCGCGCTTTGGCGCTCAGCTTGTCAAAAAAGGCTTTGACAAACTGGCGGACGGGAGAGCGAGCGCCTCCGCCGCACGCCGCCTTCTCCAGTTTTTGCTCTGGAAATGGGATTTTTCGCCGCAAAAAGCCGTCCCGCCCCGTCGTACGCGCCGCCGGGCCCGTTTGAAAATTCGAGAGGACTCGAGCCTTTCGTGCTCTCCGAAGGCTTTTCGACAGTCTGCGCGCTATGGCGCTTAAGCTATTTTTAAAACGCGCTCCGGTATTTTTACAGCGCGCTTCGGCTTGACAAAATCGCCGGGGCTATTGTATAATGAAGGTGATTTATATGGCACGACCATGACGGGACGAGTAAAAAGCCCGACGCGCCCCCAGAGAGAGCCGCGCACGCTGAAAGCGGCTTGACGCGCATCTTTTGAACGACACCCCCGAGTCTCCGCCCGAGAGGACGGCGCACGCCGGCGTTATCGGCGCAATGAGCGCAACAAGCAGGGTGGCACCACGAGGCTTTTCGTCCCTACACACGGGAACGAAGGCCTTTTTTATACCGCCCGATTTCGCGTTTATCACCTCAAAAAGGAGCTGAACATCCATGCTGACACAGGCCCCCAAGGGAACCCAGGACGTGCTGCCGTCATCGAGCTATCGCTGGCAGTCGATCGAGTCGGTCATGCGCCGCGTGTGCGCGCTCGCCGGCTATCGTGAGATCCGCACGCCCATGTTCGAGCACACCGAGCTGTTCCAGCGCGGCGTGGGCGATTCCACCGACGTCGTTCAGAAGGAAATGTATACATTCAACGACAAGGGCAACCGCTCGATCACGCTAAAGCCCGAGGGCACCGCCGGCGCGGCGCGCGCCTTTATCGAGGCGCATCTCTTCGCCGATCCGCTGCCCTGCAAGATGTATTACGTCTCCTGCCCCGCCTTCCGCTACGAAAAGCCCCAGTCCGGCCGCCTGCGCCAGTTCCATCAGAACGGCGTTGAGGTGTTCGGCGCGGCCGACGCGAGCGTGGACGCGGAGATCATCGCGCTGGCCATGGACGTGCTGCGCAGCTGCGGCATAGGCGATCTGCGGCTGGCCATCAACTCCATCGGCTGTCCGCACTGCCGCGCGCTCTATCTGGAAAAGCTCAAGGCCTATCTTCAGCCCAAAATAAGCGGCCTGTGCGAAACCTGCCGCGAGCGCTTCGAGCGCAATCCGCTGCGCATACTCGACTGCAAAATCGATTCTCCCGCTCTGGCCGACGCGCCCGCCATGCTCGATTCGCTCTGCGACGACTGCCGCGGCCACTTCGATAAGCTCAAGGCCTATCT
>CAKUAV010000081.1 GCA_934636425.1 uncultured Clostridia bacterium | reverse complement strand
AAAAAACGGCGCGCGGGGATGATTCAGCTTTCGCAGGAGGCGGCCGCATCGCGCTCGGCCAGCCGGGCGGCGGAATGGGGGCGGGAGTCTGCGAGCGACATACTCAAAGCGGCCTATCCCAAGAAAAAGCGCAATTCATGATCGCGTTTTCCCGGGCTTTGCGCAGGAGGTTCATCCGCCCGCAATGATCGGCGCTTTTTTCCGCGGTGTGGCGGCAATCGAAAAAACATCCCCGCCTGCCGCGAAAAAACGGCGCGCGGGGATGATTCAGCTTTCGCAGGAGGCGGCCGCATCGCGCTCGGCCAGCCGGGCGGCGGAATGAAAGCAGGAGGCGACCATGCGGACGAATTCGTCGGCGCTGACGCAGTCGGGCGTGGAGAGCCAGCGCTCGAGCGCGCCGGTCAGCGCGTCCTGATAAAAGGCGATGTGGAACTCGACATACTCGGAATCGTCCAGCACATCCTCGAGTATCGTGCGCAGAAGCGGCGCGAGCATTTCGCGGTAATGCTCGAGGAAGGAGTTCTGGCCGGTGACGCGCAGCGCGCGGCGGTAGAAATCGCGGTTGTCGTAGAAATAGCGGCACAGCGTGGACAGCATTTCCCACGGCTGATTCGGCTCGATCGCGCCCGCGATGCGGAAAAAGTCCATGTCGAATATCCAGTTGAGCAGATCGTATTTGTCGCGGAAGTGATAGTAAAAGCTCTTGCGGCTCATGTCGCATTTTTCGCAGATGTCGGACACGTTGATCTTCGAGAACGGCTTTTGTTCCATTACGTCCCGGAGCGCCGCCGCGAGCGCGCGCTTTGTGATGTTGGAATCCGCCACGGTCGATTCGCCCCCTCTGCCGATGAAAGACGCAAATATTTCTATTTCAGCATTATAGCAAATTCTTCCGATTGCCGCAAGCGCAATTCTGCGCCTGTGACGGGAACAAATCGCGCCGTTTGTCCCAATAAGGCGCTATTTCGCGCGCAGCGTCCAGAACGCCACGGCCGCGGCGGCGGCGACATTGAGCGAGTCCACGCCGTGCGCCATGGGGATGCGCAGCGTGTAGTCGCACTGTTCGAGTGTGCGCGGATCCAGCCCGTCGCCCTCTGAGCCGAGGAGCACAGCCAGCCTGTCCTCGGCGGCGGGCGCGGGATCGTCTATGGGGAGCGATCGGTCGGTGAGCGCCATGGCGGCGGTTTTGAAGCCCATGGCGCGCAGCGCGGCCATGCCGCTCTCAGGCCAGTCGGCGGCGCGCTCCCCGATGCGCGTCCACGGCACCTGAAACACCGTGCCCATGCTCACGCGGACGGCGCGCCGGTGCAGCGGATCGCAGCAGGAGGGCGTAAGCAGCGCCGCGTCGAAGCCCAGCGCGGCGGCGCAGCGGAGTATTGCGCCCACATTGGTGGGATCGACGATGTTTTCCAGCACGGCGACGCGGCGCGCGCCCTTTAGGACGGCGTCGAGCGCGGGCAGCGGCCTGCGGCGCATGGCGCACAGAAAGCCGCGCGTCATCTCGTAGCCGGTGAGCCGGGCGAGCAGCGCGCGATCGGCGGTGTAGACGGGCGTGTCCGGGCAGCGCTCTATCAGCGCGCGCCCCGTGCCCTCGATGTGGCGGCGCTCCATCAGCATGGACGCCGGTTCATAGCCCGCGTCCAATGCGTGCGAAACGACCTTGTGGCTCTCGGCGATGAACAGACCGTTCGCCCTGTCGCGCAGCTGTCCCTCGGTCAGGCGGGCGTAGGGGGCGAGCTCGGGCGCGTCCAGCGACGCGATTTCGATGATGTTGGCCATGGCGATCTTCCTCATAAGCGTTTGACTTCATTATAGCATACGGGCGCGTGGAAAGGATAAAAAAACCATGAGCACGAAAAATAAACGTTGATTTAACGCGCCGCCCGGTATATAATAGAAGCGGACGGAAAAGTCGGCGGCGCATCGGGGCGTTTTTACAGGACGCGCCGCGGCCGTCGCCTTCTGTCGGAAAGAGGGGATGCTTTTTGCAGTTTACGGAAACGCCCGTCGCGGAGCAGGAGGTCAACGAGCTGCTCTTCGACGCGGAATTCAAGGAAATGCTGACGGCCTACAACAAGGTTCAGTTTCTGTACAACGCGGGCATAGAGTTTGTCCGGGGGCGGTTGGAGACGCTCAACAGCGAATTTCGCGTGCAGCACAGTCACAATCCCATACATCATATCCAGACGCGCGTCAAGACGCCGCAGAGCATCAGCCGCAAGCTCAAAAAGATCGGCGTGCCGGTGTCCATGACCAACGCGAAAAAGAACCTGCGCGACATTGCGGGCGTGCGCGTTGTCTGCTGCTATGTGGAGGACATATTCACGGTGGCGCGCCTTTTGACCGAGCAGGACGATGTTCAGCTCATTGAAGAAAAAAACTATATAAAGACGCCCAAGGAGAACGGCTATCGCAGCCTGCATCTGGTGATCGACGTGCCGGTCTATCTCTCCGGCGCGAAGGTGTATATACCCGTCGAGGTGCAGATCCGCACAGTGGCGATGGACTTCTGGGCGAGCCTCGAGCACAATCTGCGCTACAAGGCCGAGGGCGAAACGCCGGCGTTCATCGTGGAGGAGCTGAAGAAGTGCGCCGACGTGATCACAGAGACCGACGCGCGCATGGAGCAGATTTTCCACGCGATGCAGCTTCTGCGCGATCAGCCCTCCGACATACTGGATCAGTACATGGCCGATCAATAACGAACGGGCGCTTAGCGGAAAGGCAGAATCAGAACAATGAATTTTGACGCGCTCATGCGCTTTCAGGAGAGCCTTGAAGGCGTCGGCATCGCCGGCAACGACTGCGCCGTCTATGTGGACGGCAATCCGGTCTATCGGCACTTTGCAGGCTATCAGAACCGCGAAACGGGCGAAAAAATCACCGACCGCACGCTCTATCGGATGTTTTCCATGACGAAGCCGGTCGTCTGCGCGGCGGCGCTGACGCTGTTTGAGCAGGGCGCGTTCCTGCTCAGCGATCCCGTGAGCCAGTATCTGCCCGAGTACGGCGAAATGCGCGTGCGCACCTATCGCCCCAACACCGACTGGGACGAGGGGCCGGCGAAGAACGCGCTGCGCGTCCAGAACCTGTTCGAGATGACGACGGGGCTGGACTACGATCTCAACACGCCCGAAATCAGGAGCCTGCGCGAGAAAACGAACGACCAGTTCACCACGCGCGAGCTGGCGGCGACCATTGCGAAAAAGACGCTGCGCTTCGAGCCGGGCACGCACTGGCTGTACGGCCTTTCGCACGACGTGCTGGGCGCGCTGATCGAGGTGGTCAGCGGCATGACGCTGGGCGAATATTGCCGGAAGGCGATCTTCGATCCGCTGGGCATGAAGGAAACGTGGTTCCATGCGCCGCAGAGCGAGCGCGGCCGCTGCTGCCAGCTCTATACGCTGGATCAGAACGGCCGGTTCCAGCGCGGCGAATATGTCAACCATCTCCAGCTGAGCAAAAATCAGGAGAGCGGCGGCGCGGGCCTGACCATGACCGTGGACGATTACGCGCGCTTCGCCTGCATGATGACCAACCGCGGCGTTTCGCGGGAAGGCGTGCGGATTCTCTCCGGCCGCACGGTCGATCTGATGCGGACGAACCGGCTCAGCGACGCGCTGCTGCGCGATTACAGAACCGGCGAGTCGAACGAGGGCTACGGCTACGGTCTGGGCGTGCGCACGCTGATGGATCCCGCCGCGTCCGGCAGTTTGAGCGCCGTCGGCGAGTTCGGCTGGGCCGGCGCGTGGAGCACCTATGTGATGATGGATCCGGCCAACAGGGTCACGCTGGTCTATGCCGAGCAGGGCGGCGAGACGGTCTATATCCACCGCCGGCTGCGCAATATCGCCTGCGCGGCGCTTGAGTGGGAAGGCCTGATCTAAAGCGTGAAACGCGCTTTGAGGAAAAAGAGCAGGAGGATTCAAACGATGAACTATATTGAAGAGCAGGGCCGCGTGCCGGTCAGGGGATCGTTTGATGTGATTGTGGCGGGCGGCGGCGTGGCGGGCGTGAGCGCGGCGCTGGCGGCCAGACGGCAGGGCAAGTCGGTTCTGATCATCGAAAAGAGCCTTATGCTGGGCGGGCTGGCCACGCTGGGGCTGATCAACTTTTTCGTGCCCATGTGCAACGGCCGCGGCCGGCAGATCATATTCGGCATGGCGGAGGAGCTGCTGCGCGCCTCGATCCGCTACGGCTACGATTCCATTCCCGATGAATGGAAGGACGGCGAGCCGGGCGAGGGCGCAAAGACGCGCTATGTCACGAAATATTCGGCCAACATATTCGCCATGGTGCTGATGGAGATGATTGTGGACGAGGGCGCAGCGCTGCTGCTGGACAGCGTCGTCTCAAAGCCGGTGATGAAGGGCGGCCACTGCGAGGGGCTGATCGTCGAGAACAAATCGGGGCGCGAGTTCTATGCCGGCAAAATGATCGTGGACGCGACCGGCGACGGCGACGTGATGCACCGCGCGGGCATGCCCACCGTGCAGGGCAAGAACTTCTTCACCTACTGCGCGCAGGGCATCGACATGGCGCACATCCGCAAGGCGGCGGAGACGGGCCGTGTCTGCGACGCGATATTCGGTATAAGCGGCGGCGGCGCGACGCTGCACGGGCTGAATCAGCCCAGGGGCATGCGCCTCTTCGACGGCACGACCGCCGAGGATGTGACCGAGTACATCGTGCGCAATCAGAAAAAGCTCATGGAGAAGCTCAAGGCGCAGGATCGCTGGGAGCGCGACGTGGCGCTTTTGCCCGGCATGCCGCAGTTCAGGACGACGCGCCATCTCGAGGGCGACTATGTGCTCAGGGGCGACGACCGCTATCGCCACTTTGACGATTCCATCGCCGCGCTCAATGACTTTGAGTTCCGCGACTGGCTGTACGAGCTGCCCTTCCGCGCGCTGGTCAAAACCGGCTATGACAACATCATCGCCGCGGGGCGCTGCGCCTCGGCAGAGGGCTGGGCGTGGGATGTGATCCGCGTCATTCCGCCGGCCATACTCAGCGGTCAGGCGGCGGGCACGGCGTGCGCGCAGGCGATAGACGCGGCGTGCGCCATTCACGATCTGTCGATTCGTCCGCTGCAGGAGCAGCTCGAAAAGGACGATATGCTCATTCACTTTGACGATTCTCTCGTCCCCGCGGACGAAACGCAGGCCGTAAACGGCGCGGAAAAGGATCATATGTAGCCCGGCGGGGCGCTTTTTAGAGCGCTCTCGGGCATGAACGGTCATTTCGGCGCGGCCGGACGAAGGCGGCGCATGGAGGAGATACATATGAAAAACAACCGGAATATACTGATGACGCTGGCAATGGGCGTGGCCATGTCGATCGTATGGTGCGCGGCTTTTGTGAGCATGATGGACACGCCGGCGGGGATCGGCGCGGGCGTGGCGCTGGGCGCTGTTTTCGCCCTGCTGTGCAGGCTGGTTTTCAAGTAAAGCGGCGCGCCGTGAGAATTCCGGCGGTAATTTTATGGAAACATCCGGGCCGCGGCAATGGCGGGAGGAAGAATGCCGTGCCTTCGCCGGGCGCGGCTCATGATCGCGGCTGCATCCGATTGAAAGAGCGACTGCGAGCGGTTTTCGTGGCGAGAACGGGAGAAAACGTCGAGCCGTTTTCAGGCTGACGGTCAGCCGTGGGGGCGCGCCGTGATTGGCCAGCTCCGAAGGGCGGAGACGGCGCGCCTGCGAGCGGATTTCGCCGAAGACGGCTGCGCGTTGGAAGTTTTGAAGCTGGCCGCATTCAAGACGGATGCGGCGCACACGCTTTGGCGGCTGGGGCAGGGCGGTTTTCGTGGCGAGAACGGGAGAAAACGTCGAGTCGTTTTCGAGCTGGCAGTCAGCCGTGGAAGCGCGCCGTGATTGGCCGATTCCGAAGGGCTAAGGCGGCGCGCCTGCGAGCGGATTTCGCCGAAGACGGCTATGCGCGTTGGAAGTTTCGAAGCAGCGCCGCATTCGATCGGGATGCGGCGCACACGCTTTGGCGGCTGGGACAGGGCGGTTTTCGTGGCGAGAACGAGAGAAAACGTCGAGCCGTTTTCAGGCTGACGGTCAGCCGTGGAAGCGCGCCGTGATTGGCCGATTCTGAAGGGTTAAGGCGGCGCGCCTGCGAGCGGATTTCGCCGAAGACGGCTGCGCGTTGGAAGTTTCGAAGCTGGCCGCATTCGAGCGGGATATGGAGCGCGCAGAGTCGCGCTTTGAACGCTGGAGCATGGCTTTTTCGCCGCGGCGCACAGTATGGCGATGCGTCCGCACAGGCAATGTGCGGCGCGCGTTTCGGCTCGATTGCCGGCGCGCCATTATTCCGGAATCGCTCGGGCGCGCGTCGTCCGGCGCGGCTTTCGCAATGGGGCATGGAGACGGCGCTTGTCGCCGCGCCCGCTGCGCGGATGACACGGGCGAGATGTCGCGGCCGTCGGGGCGGCTCGGCAGAGGCTGAAATTTGGATGAACATCGTGAACAAATCAAAGACCGCGGCCTTCGATGAGGGCTGCGGTCTTTGGATGATTTTGGGGCGGCGCGCTATGCCGCGTCGCTGACGACCAGAATTGCGTCTATGGGCACGGCGAATATCGCCGAGAGCGCGACCAGATTGTCCACCGTGGGGAGCGACGCGCCGTGCTGCCATTTGTAGATGGCCTGAGGCGTGGCAAAGCCCATCAGGCGCTGGAGCTGGCTGACGGAGAGCCCGCGCTGCTCGCGAAGCGCGGCGATGTTGCGGCCGGTTCGCTTCATGTCGACGATGGGAAAAGTCATGTCTGTCTCCTTTCGGCGGGCGATCGGGCGCCGGCTCAGTCGCCCGCCTTGAAATTGTAGATGGGCTTCATGACGTCCAGCACATCGACACAGTCCCGAATGTCGCCGATGATGTCCTCGAGGGACTTGTAGACCATGGGCGCTTCGTCGATTGTGGCGGGGCTGACGGACGTCGTGTAGATTCCCTTCATGGAATCCTCATAGGCCGCCATGTCCAGCGACTGGCGCGCCCGGATGCGCGACATGACCCGGCCTGCGCCGTGGGGCGCGGAGTAATTCCAGTCGGGATTGCCGCGGCCGACGGCCATGATGGAGCCGTCGCGCATGTTGATCGGTATGAGTACCTTCTCGCCGCTGTGCGCGGCGATGGCGCCCTTGCGCAGTATCATCTCCTGCGTGTCGATGTAGTTGTGGATCGTGTGGAATTTTTCGCCGCCGCTCAGGCCGCTGCGCTCGAGCAGAATCGCCGCGATCAGCTCGCGGTTGCGGCAGGCGAACCGCTGGCAGATCTCAACGTCGTGCAGGTAATCGTCCAGATATTCGCCGTAGAGATAGCACAGATCTTCGGGGAGCGTCGGCGCCTTATGCGCCCAGTGCAGCTCTTTAAGCGCCGCCTGAATTTCCTTGCGGCGGCCCGCCGCCTTGTACTCGGCGATGATCGCGTCGCGCTTTTTGAAGTACTCCTCGCGCCCCTGATTGAGCTCGACGGCGAGGTTCTGATAGTATTCGGCGACCTGCTTGCCGAGATTGCGGCTGCCGGTGTGGATGACGAGATACAGCGCGCCGTCCGATGCGCGGTCGATCTCTATGAAGTGATTGCCGCCGCCCAGCGTGCCCAGAGAGCGCTGGAGCCGGCGCGTGTCCTTCAGCGCGCGGAAGCAGCGCAGCGCCTCCAGATCAAACGGCTCCCTGCGTCCCTCCCAAACGTTCATGCCCGAGGGGACGAAGTGCGCGGCCTCGTCGAAGCGGGGAAAATCGACCGCGCGCTCGTTCAGGCGGATGGTGTACATGCCGCAGCCGATGTCCACGCCCACGACGTTGGGCACGGCCTTGCCCCGTATCGTCATGGTTGTGCCGATCGTGCAGCCCTTGCCCGCGTGAACGTCGGGCATGATGCGGATCGCGCAGCCCTCGGTAAAGTCGCAGTCGCACATACGGCGAATCTGCTCGATGGCCTCCGGCTCGATGACGCTCGCGTACGCGATGGCCGAGGCGGCCTTTCCCTGAATAATCATATTGCACCTCACAAGAATAATATAAATGAATATAAAAACTCCACCCGCCATACACTGACGGGTGGAGCGGAGCGCAGACGCGCAGACGCCGTACTAGCGGAGCCTTCGAGGGCAGAGCGCTTCCATCTTCGTCGAATGCAGGCACGACAAAACCTGATACTGCCGTTCGAGCAGTATCAGATCCATATCTTGATGCAGTTTCGACATTGTGGAAGCAGCGAACATCTCGAAAAACTCCTTTCTTTCAGATCATGGCTACAGTATAGCACAAGAAATGCGTTTTGTCATTCAACCGCTGGTATAAAATTTTTTTCTTCAGGCGGCGAGCCGCTCGCTGCGGACAGAAAAAAAGCCCGAGCGGGGGTTTGCTGTTCCCGCTCAGGCTGTATCGATTGCGCCGCCGCAATATCCCGAAGACGCGCCGCGCCGGCAGGGGATGCGGGAGCTATTGATTGAGGACGCGCCGTCCCCAGCTGAAGTGCTCGCGGTAATAGCCGCTGTTCAGGGAGTTGATGACCACCTTGCCCGCCGAGCTGCTGGCGTGGATGAAGTTGCCGTCGCCGATGTATATGCCGGCGTGGTCGCTCAGATCGGCGTCTGTCTCGTTGGTGTTGAAGTAGATCAGATCGCCCACCTGCAGATCGCTGATCGATCGGATCTTCGGCCAGGCGTCGTCATAGCCCTGCAGATAGGCCGTGCGCTTGAGGCTGTAGCCGAACTGCTTGTAGACATACTGCGTCAGGCCGGAACAGTCGAAATACGGCGGGTTTTCGCGCGCATAGACGTATTTGCAGCCCAGATACTGCTTCGCCAGCGCCACGATCTTTGCGCCCGTCTCGAAATCGGTGTCCCTGATTCCGCTGTTCGAGCCCGGATTGGACGGAGCGACCGTCGCGCCCGGATTGGAGGGGGCCGCGCCGGCTGCGGGGGCGTTCGAGGCATAGAGCGCAGAGAGCGTCTGCGGCCCCGCGACGCCGTCGGCCGTCAGATTGGCCGCCGTCTGGAACGCACGCAGCGCCGCGCGCGTGTTGTCGCCAAAGTCGCCGTCCGCGCTGCCGGTCAGATAGCCCAGCTGGACGAGGCGCGCCTGCATGGCCTTGACAGCGTCGTTTTTGTCGCCCGGCTTCAGCATGGTGGAGGGGGCGGAGGGCGCGTTCGAGGCATAGAGCGCCGCCCATGTGTCGCTGCCCACGATGCCGTCGGCGGTCAGACTGGCCGCGGCCTGGAACGCCATGACCGCAGAGCGGGTGATCGTGCCGAAGTTGCCGCCCACAGTGCCGTCGAAATAGCCCAGCTCCTTCAGGCGGGTCTGCAGCCGCTCGACCGCGTCGCCCTCAGCGCCGTATTTGATCGTCGGATAGGAGGAGGGCTGTTCGCCGGGCAGTATTGTGATCTGATCCTTCGAAATATCCGCTGGGGCCGTCACAGTGCCGCCGCCGGTCGCGCCGCCCTGATAGGCTCTGTTCAGCGCCGCGATTGTCGCGCTGCCCGCTGCGCCGTCGGCGCTCAGCGACTGCGCCGTCTGGAAGGCCATGACGGCGCGCGTCGTGGAGTCGCCGAATATGCCGTCCGCCGAGCCGCTCAGATATCCCAGCGCAATCAGCTTCTGCTGGAGCGCCCTGACCGCGTCGCCGCGGCTGCCCTTTCTGAGCGTGCCCGCGCTGGAAACCGCCCTGACCGCGCTGGCGATGGCGTCGAGCGTCTTTTCACCCGCCTGTCCGTCGGCGCGCAGGCCGGACGCCGCCTGAAATGCCGTGACGGCCGCCTTTGTCGCCGGTCCGAACTGGCCGTCCGCTTCGCCGGTCAGATAGCCCAGCAAAATGAGGTTCTGCTGAAGCGTCTTGACCTGCTCGCCGCGATCGCCCTTCTTGAGCAGCGTGGCTGTGACGGCGGCATCGGGCGCGGCGGTGGGCGCGCTCGTGACGGCGGGCGCGATTGTGCCGCCGCTGCCCAGCGCCGCCAGCGTGGAAGAACCCGCCTGTCCGTCGGCCTTCAGCCCCTTCGCCGACTGAAACGCCATGACCGCCTTTTTCGTGCTTTCGCCGAATATGCCGTCGGCGCTGCCGCTCAGATAGCCCAGCAAAATGAGCTTCTGCTGAAGCGATTTGACCTGCTCGCCGCGATCGCCCTTTTTGAGCAGCGTGGCCGTGACGGCGGTGTCGGGCGCGGCGGTTGGCGCGATTGTGCCGCCGCCGCCCAGCGCCGCCAGCGTGGCAGAGCCGGCCTGACCGTCGGCCGTCAGCCCCTTCGCCGACTGGAACGCCATGACCGCCTTTTTCGTGCTTTCGCCGAATATGCCGTCGGCGCTGCCGCTCAGATAGCCCAGATCAATCAGCTTCTGCTGAAGCGATTTGACCTGCTCGCCGCGATCGCCCTTTTTGAGCAGCGTGGCTGTGACGGCAGTGTCGGGCGCGGCGGTGGGCACGCTCGTGACGGCGGGCGCGGACGGCTGAGAAGAGCCGTCGCCGTTTAGGCGGACATACTCCGCGGCGATATAGCCCGACTGCCCGTTGTATGTGACGGCCAGCCAGTCCCCGTTGCGGGATGTGACCGTCAGCACGGCGCCCCGCTCGAGCAGCGCGAGCGAATCGCCCGACGATGAGGGCGCGGCGCGCAGATAGAGCTTTTTCGTATCGACGACGGCCGTCAGCGTGCCGCCGCCGCTTATAATATCGGAAAGCGCGGCGTATTCCGCAGACACATAGCCCACCTTTCCGCCCGTGCTGACCTTCAGCCAGCCGTCCTCATCGGACGATATGAGCGTCAGATCGGAGCCCTTGCGCACGACGGCGAGTATGTCCGCGTCGGTATCGGGCTGCGCGCGGACATTGACCTTCTGCGCCGTGACGGTATAGACGGCCGTTGCGGCCAGCGCGCCGGGAGCGGGCGCCATGACGGCCAGCGCCAGCGTCAGCGCGGCGGCGCGAAAAGAGAGCCGCGTCTTTGAGCTTTGGAAATGCACCATGCTTCACCTCCATATGTACCGTCCTATTATATTACGAAACTGTTGCAAAATCAAGTTAAATGGAAACATTTATCACAATCCGGCGACAAAAAAGCCCGCCCAGAATGCTCTGAGCGGGAAAGGAGGGTTATTTCTGCCGGGGAATGGGAAAGAGCGCCTCGTAGGATTCGGCTTCATCGTCGCTTTCGGGCAACACGGGGATGAGGCCGGTCTGTCCGGTGGCTGAAACGGCGGTTTCGATTTCAACGAAGGGGATTTTCTTTCTTTTCACGACATTCACCTCCCGGAGAGCTATTGTATCCTATGCGCCGGCGGCCGATTCCGCTCATTTATTGGAAATAGATGAAGCTTTTCTGTGACAGAGCGACAAAGATTGACAAAAGTATACAGAAAGGTATATACTGAAAATGAGAGAGCGAAGCCGTCGCTCAGGCTGTCGAAAAAAACTTGGAGAGCGCGGGAAGGCCGGATCGTTCTCCAGCTTCCCATCATACCCGGCGGCGGGTGCGGGGCGATTGCCGCGGCGCTGAAATCGTTTTCCTGCAGTTTTGCGCCCGCTGAGAGATTTCAGCAAAACTGATGGGGGATGGCGGGAAGTTTGCTCCTCCGTCCATCAGCTTGTCAAAAAAAGGTTTTGACAAGCCGGACGAAGCCGTTGCTCTTAAAATTGCACAAAACACTCAATTTCAAGGAGATATGCTATGCGGATATCGATGGTGGCTATCGGATCGACGGGCGATGTGCGCCCCTATGTGCTGCTGGGCAGGGAGCTCAAAAAGCGCGGGCACGAGGTGACGATCGTCTGCTTTGACATGACAGAAAAGCTGGTCACGGAGGCCGGACTGAATTTCGCGCCGCTGGCCGGCAGCGTCAAGGACATATTTCTGGCGGTCATGACGCCCGGCACGAACGGCTTTACGTTCCTGCCCAAGTTCAAAAACGCGCTGCTGGACGACCTGCCGCAGTTCCTCCACACGCTGGAGAAGGGCTGCAGAGACGCGGAGGCGATCATATGCACGTTCTTCGGCTCTGTGGTCTATTCCATCGCGGAAAAGCACAAAATCCCCTGCATACAGACCCATTATTTCCTGATGGACTACAACGATATGTTCCCGATCACCACCGCGCCGGGGCTCAAGATGGGCAAGGCGTGGAACAAGGTGAGCTACAAGATGGGCTATGCGCTCATCAATACGCTCGAATGGCATTATCTGTCCGACTGGCGCAGCGAGGAGGGCATGAAGTCCAAGAAGATCTCGATGAGCCCGGACTACTACATCAACGGCCACAAAATCCCCGTACTGTACGCCATCAGCCCGCTGCTGGTGCCGCGCGCCCCGGAATGGGACGAGCACATCCACATGACCGGCTTCTGGACCGATCCCGAGCCGTGCGAATACGAGCCGGAGCCCTCGCTCGTGCGCTTCCTCGAGGAGGGCGAAAAGCCGGTGTACATCGGCTTCGGCTCCATGGTGTCCAGCGACATGGGGCAGACGCTGGACATCGTGCTCAAGGCGGTCGCGGCCTCGGGCGTGCGCGCCATCATCGGGCGCGGCTGGGGCGGCGGCGCGCTGGACGCGGCGCTGAGCAATCCCAATGTCTATGTGGCCGACTACATACCGCACGACTGGCTGTTCAGCCGCGTATCGGCCGTGGTGCATCACGGCGGCGCGGGCACGACGGCGGCGGGCGTATTGGCCTGCAAGCCCACGCTGGTTGTGCCTTTCGGCGGCGATCAGCCCTTCTGGGGACAGCGCATATACGATCTGGGCATAGGCCCCAAGCCGATCAAGCGCGAGAATCTGACCGTCGAAAAGCTGGCCGACGCGCTGATCGAGCTGACGCACACGCCGCGCTTCAACGTCGCGGTGAGCGAAATCGGCGAGCGCATGAAATACGAAAACGGCACGCTGCTGGCCGCGGACATCGTGGAGCGCGAGATCGGCGACTGGATCGCCGAGGACAGACGGCGGGAGGGCGACTGGTAAGGCGCGCGTTTTGTAATGTAAAATGACGAAAAACGCGTCAAAAGCCCTTGACAAACGGGGTGCGCGGCGCTATACTCCAGATAAATTCAATCCGGAATGACAAAGACCAATCGCAGATATACCGACCACAGAGAGAGCGCGCCGCCGGCTGAAAGCGCGCTTGTTCAGGAGTCTGCGAGCACCAGCTTTCGACCGGGTTCGGTTTGGCTCGTTATCGCCTGCCGTGAGGGCGAATCGCAGTGCGGTTCGCCGGCAAGGGTGGAACCACGGGTTAACAGCTCGTCCCTGCGTTGGGACGGGCTTTTTGCTATTTTGGAAAACGAAAAGCCGATGCGGAACCGGCGTCCGCATCCGGCAAAGCGACATGAGGAGGAACGACATATGATTCTCAATCTGAAGGGCGAAAAGCGCGAATTTGCCGACGGCATGAACGCGCTGGACGTCGCGGGCGAAATTTCTCAGGAGCTGAAGAAGGCGGCGCTGGCCGCGCGTCTGGACGGCGAGGTGATCTCTCTGGTCACGCCGATCAGCGGCGATCACGATCTGGAGATACTCACGTTTGACGATCCCGACGGCGCGCGCGTGCTGCGCCACACCGCCAGCCATGTGCTGGCTCAGGCCGTCAAGAAGATCATCCCCGAGGCCAAGCTGGCCATAGGCCCTGCGATCGACAACGGCTTTTACTATGATTTCGACGTCGATCAGCCCTTTACGCCCGAGATCCTGAAGGAAATCGAAAAGGAAATGAGCCACATCGTCAAGAAGAACGAGCGGCTCGAGCGCTTTGAGCTGCCCCGCGAAGAAGCGATCAAGTTCATGGAGGAGAAGGGCGAGCCCTACAAGGTGGAGCTGATACGCGATCTGCCCGAGGACGCGGTCATTTCGTTCTACAGGCAGGGCGACTTCACCGATCTGTGCGCCGGCCCGCATCTGCCCTCCACCGGCAAGGTGAAGGCGTTCAAGCTGACGCAGGTCGCCGGCGCGTACTGGCGCGGCGATGAAAAGAACAAGATGCTCCAGCGCATCTACGGCACGGCGT
>CAKUAV010000080.1 GCA_934636425.1 uncultured Clostridia bacterium | reverse complement strand
CATTCCGCACCGCTTTGCGGTATAATGCACTTGGAAATAATTGTCCCTGTTTTTGCAATGAAAAGGAGGAGACGCCTATGATCATTATGTCCAGCAACCAATGGAAATGCGACCGCAATCTCCCCGACTGGGCGGCGCGCGGCGAGGACTGCTCCGCCGAGGGGCGCGTGGGCGGCCTGACGCGCGCCTATCAGCGCGTGACCCCCGACATATTGGGCATTCAGGAAGCGTCCGTTCACATGACGAACCTGCTGATGCAGCGCATGGCCCGCTATGAACACGAGGGTCAGGCCGTTCACTACGAGCTGATCACCGGCGGCGACACGCCCATACTCTACCGCGCCGACAAGCTGCTGCTGATCGAATCCGGCTTTTTGCGCTATGACGAGCGCATACCCGGCCTTGAGGGCTCGTTCAACAACGTGGGCACAAAGTCCTACACATTCGGCGTGTTCGAGGAAAAATCGAGCGGGCGACGCATCGCGCTGATGAGCACGCATCTGTGGTGGATGTCCTCCGATCCGGCGAGCAAGGAATACCAGCCTCATTCTGATGAAGCGCGCGCCCATCAGATCAAACTGGCGCTCAAACGGCTGGAAGAAGTCACGGCGCAGTACCGCTGCCCCGGCGTGCTGGTGGGCGATCTGAACGCTGTTATGGACAGCCCGTGCCTGCGCGCGGCGCGCGATATGGGCTGGATAGAGGCGCACGACTGCGCGCGCGGGCTGCGCTCCGACACGCGCGGCCACCATCCCTGCTATGCCGACGGCTACAGCCGCCCCGACGAGGGCGTGTTCGCGCAGGCCATAGACCACATACTGGTGAAGGACGGCAGCCCCATTGTCGTCGGCGACTATCTGCGCGTAGACGATACGTGGTTTGACTGCATTTCGGATCACTATCCCGTGTACATATCGCTGGAATTTGCCGACTGACACAGCGGTTGGACGACGATATTCAGACGAAACCTGCCTACGGCAAAGGGCAGGCGCTCAATGCGATGCGGCGAACCGGCTCGGCGCGATGTGCTGACGCGGGGCGATATTCCCCCATCTGCGGCGACGGTCTGACGAAGCCCGATCACATAAAAAAGAACAGACGCGCTCCGCGATGCGGCGAACCGGCTCGCGCGATGTGCTGACGTGGGGCGGTATTCCCCCATCCGCGGCGACGGTCTGGCGAAGCCCGATCGCACAAAAAAGGACAGGCGCTCCGCGATGCGGCGAACCGGCTCGGCGCGATGTGCTGACGCGGGGCGGTATTCCCCCATCTGTGGCGACGGTCTGGCGAAGCCCGATCACAGCAAGAAGAACAGGCGCGCTCCGCGATGCGGCAACCGGCTCGGCGCAATGTGCTGACGCGGGGCGGTATTCCCCCCCCATCTGCGGGGCGACGGTCTGGCGAAGCCCGATCACATAAAAAAAGGACAGACGCGCTCCGCGATGCGGCGAACCGGCTCGGCGCGCTGTGCTGACGCGGGGCGGTATTCCCCCATCTGTGGCGACGGTCTGGCGAAGCCCGATCACACAAAAAAGGACAGGCGCTCAATGCGATGCGCCCGTCCTTTTTTGCACAGGAAACGCCCCGCCGGCGCGAACCGACGGGGCGCGTGTGATGTCAGCCCTCGATCAGAATGGTCTTCTTCTCAGGGAGCTTTGCTTCCTTCTTCGGAACGAATACGTGCAGAACGCCGCTCTCGTAAGAGGCCTTGACGTCCTCTTCGGTCACATAATCGCCCACATAGAAAGAACGCTGCATCATGCCCGAATAACGCTCCTGGCGGAGCATCTTGCCCTTCTTGTTTTCGCCGTCCTTCTCCAGCGCCTTCTCGGCGGAGATGGTCAGATAACCGTTGTTCAGTTCCAGATTGATTTCGTCCTTCTTGAAGCCGGGCAGATCGACGTCCACCTCATAGCCCTCGTCCGTCTCCTTGACGTCCGTCTTCATCATCCTGTGCGCGTTCTTGCCGTACAGGGCGCGATCGACGTCGCCAAAGTCGCGGAAGAAATTGCGGTCGAAACCATCAAAAACGTCCATCAGGTTCTCACCGAAAACAGTCGAAAAATTAGTGCTCATAATGCAAACCTCCATTCAATGGCCTTGCACCGCTGGTAACATTGCCAGTCATGTAGGGTCGCATATTGGCCTTTCTCAGGTCGTGCATGATGTGGTCATCAGCCGCCCCGCTCATCTCTGAACGATGCCTCTATTATAGTCAGATTTTCTGCGCTGTCAATAGTTGTTGACGTTTATGATGCGTAAATGTTCCGCGGCGCAGTGCGGTTTAATTGCTTAACAAAGGGAATTGCCGAAAGCGTGGCCCCGAGTTCGGCCAGCAGGCCATTATGCGCAATACCCCCGCCGACAATTCGATTTATTCTTCCTCTCGCGACACAGCAAAGACGGCGTTCTCACCAAACATCACCTCTTCGGTATATTTCACGCTGATTTCCTGCCAATCAGCCGGCACCTCATAGCCGAGCACGCCGGTTGCCTTTTCGCCAGCCGCAACCACACAGTCGAGCTGAATCTTTCCGGACAGCATCGCCGTGCTCAGCGCCTCCAGCGAGATGGTACAGGACTTGCCGTCGCACCATGTGCTGAAGCTCAGCATCGTGCTCAGCGTCACTTCCTCCTCGCCGCCATTCTCAACGGTAAATTCAAGAATGACGTATTCATTGCCCTCCGCCGGCGTATAATATTCGTTGCCGCGGCTCTCATAGACGTTGTTCAGCGTCATGCGAACCTTGCCGATCTCCGCCGTCTCGCCCACCTTGAAGGCGTCCTCCGTGCTCGGGCTGAACATCGACGTAAGCCCGCCAAAGAGATCGCCAAGATCGATGGCATATGCCGTCTCCGTAATGAGCAAAGCCAACGCCATCGCCGCGACAAGAACCAGACTCGTCCGTTTCCTCATACAACCAACCTCCTTTAATCTGTATCCATATATATAATAGGTCAATTTAACCCTATTGTCAATAGGTCAATTTGCCATAATATAAGCGGTGATGAATTTATGGGACGATTGGCAGAGCTGCGCAAAGAACGCGGATACACGCAGATCAAAATGCAAATGCTGACCGGAATTGACCAGAGCGACTATTCAAAAATCGAGTCCGGCAAGCGTTATTACACCTTTGAGCAATGCAAGCGCATCGCCATGGCGCTCCAGACGAGCATGGATTATCTGGCCGGACTGACCGACGTTAAGGATCCCTATCCCCGAAAAGCAGATGCGCCTTAGCGCGAGCTTGCGCATCTCCGCCCCGTGCTAACTATAATAAACATCTCTTTCAGGAGGTCTACCGCCATGTACAAGAACATCGCCAAGCAGGAAAAGCTTGCCCTCAAGGATCTGGTGGCCTATCAGGACGGCCAGGTCGTCAGCAAGACGCTGGTGCAGAACAGCCTTGTCAGCATGACCATTTTCTCCTTCGACAAGGGCGAGGAAATCTCCACTCATGCCGCGGGCGGCGACGCCATGGTCACCGTGCTCGAGGGCGCCGGCCGTTTCACGGTGGGCGGCGAGGTGTTTATCCTCACCGAAGGCGAGACGCTCATCATGCCCAAGGACATCCCTCACGCCGTCTATGGCGAGGAGCGCTTCAAAATGCAGCTGATCGTTTCGTTCTGATTGAGCCGACATAAAAAGACCGCCGTCCCTCATCGCTTTCGAGGGGCGGCGGTCTTTCGCTCATTCATCAGTCCGCATAGAGTATGTTGCCGAACACGTCGTTTACATCGGTCGCCTGACCGTTCACGATCACGCCGTCGACGAAATCGTCGCTGGAATCGGCGAGCTTCACCCAGCCGCGGGTTTCGCCGTTCAGCGAGGAGACGCACAGCCAGCGGCAATCGTCGGTGGCGGCGAGCACGACCTGCTGATTCGCGGTCAGCGTGGCGGAAGCGTCCGTGTCGAAGCGGGAAGCGAGCAGCGGCAGATCGATCTTCAGATCGACAATCATGCCCATGGGATAGACGTCGCGCGGGATTTCGATCATCTGATAGAACACATCAGAGCTCTCGTCATTCCAGCGAACGCCGCTGGCCAGCTTGAAGTCGGCAGGGCGGCTCCACGTGCCGATGCGCGCGGCGCGCACCTGCGTGGTGATCAGGCCGTCCATATTGACGCTCATGGACTCCGGCGAGGATAAAATCTCGCCCACGTTATAGAGCTTGCCGTCCGTATAGAAGAAGCAGTAGGACGCGGGATCATCGCTCGGGCCGTACTCGTTGGCCATAAACAGCGTGCCCCAGAAGCCGACGGGGTTATAGTAGCTGCCATAGGCCAGCTTGAGCGCATAAACCTTGCCGCTGAGCGCCACGCAGCCATCGACGGTCAGCGTCTGATCGCCCACGCCGATTGTGAAGCTGCCATCGTCGTATTCGTCGAGCTTGGTGGAAAAGGAGAGCGTCTCCGCATTGCCGTCGCCGTCGTAATCGTCGCGCGCGCCATCCTGCGTCTCGCGGATGGTCATGAGGTCGCCGGTGTTGCCGGCTTCCTCAGCGAACGCGCCGGCGGAGAGCAGCATCAGCACGGCCAGAATCAGTGCAAAGATTCGTTTCATTATTCAATTCATTCCTTTCATGATTGATGTTTTTTAGACGCGGCGCATTGCGGCGGTGTTCCGTATTTTTCCGGCGCGGCAGAAAAAGTGGAAATGTTTCGATAATTGGGATGCAGGGACTGAGCGGTTATGCCGCTTGTTTTTCCTTGCTAAACGCTCAGCAGATGCAGACAAAGTCGTTTTCCCCTGCACGCGATACGGCTGCCGTTCGGGCGTTATTCCGCGCTGACGCGGCGGGGCGTCGGTTTGCCATTATATGTCAGTGAATTGTCAGCCGGCGCGGCGACAGTGCCTGCCGGTTATAGCTCCGGCACGGGCGTTGGTGCGCGCAGGGGGAACGGCGGAGGTAATTCGGAATGCGGAAAATTGGGGTGCGGGGGATGAGCGCGTCCAGTCCGGCTCTATTGCGATGTTGTGCCCTCGGTTCACGCCTGCCGTGTGGTTCTGTTGCCGCGCTTTGCGTGTGCTGTGCGGCTGTCCTTGCGTTTCTGTCGGGGCGTTTTGCGCTTGGTTCACGCCTGCTGTTTGACGCATATCGCCAAACAGAGCGGCTTGCAATGTGTTGCGTTTCTATTCCGCGAGGGTTACGACCGGAGCTTTTACGGGGTCGACTATACGAAAAGGAACGCCGTGATTGGGTGGCGTTCCTTTTGATATAGACTGCTTTCTTGCTATGATGCCGCGGGGAGTACGCTGGGGCTGAAATGTGGAAGCGGCACTGCCGCCTCTCTGGACTCTCTTCACGCTGCGGCGGGGTTGGGATAGTGCGTTATTCCGGCGTTATTTCGCTTCAACAAGCGCGCAGAACTCGTCGATTTCCTCGGCGAAGGAGCGCAGACCCTGCTTCCAAAACGCCTTGTCGGTCAGGTCGATGCCGGCGATCTTCGCGGTGTCCTCGACGCTCATGACCGTGGTGGCGTTGAGCAGCTTCTTGTACTTTTCGACGAACGGCGCGCCCTCCTGGCGATACTGGGCATACAGCCCGCGCGCGAACAGCCCGCCGAACGCGTAGGGGAAGTTGTAGAAGCTCGTGCCGCCGGAATAGTAATGCGACTTGCACACCCACATATAGGGATGCAGCACATCGTGATCGAGGCCGTCGCCATAGGCTTTCTTCTGCGCGTCCAGCATCATGGCGCACAGATCGTCCGCGGACATGAACTTCTCCTTGCGCTCGGCGAACACGGCGCTCTCGAACAGATAGCGCGAGTAGATGTCGCAGATGATCTGGCAGGCGTCGCTCAGCTGACCCTCTATGAGCGCGATCTTCTCCTCTTTCGTCTGCGCCGCGGAAATGGCCGCGTTCATGACGACGTTCTCGTTGAACGTGGACGCGGTTTCGGCCACGGGCATGGAATAGTCCATGTTCATGATGCGGTGCGTGAAGATATTCTGGCCGTGGAAGGCGTGACCCAGCTCGTGCGCCAGCGTGACGATGTCGCTGAAGCTGCCGTCGAAATTCGTGAGTATGCGGCTCTGCTTCTGCACAGGCAGCGCCGCGCAGAACGCGCCGCCCGACTTGCCCGAGCGCGGATAGAAATCGATCCACTCTTCCTTAAACGCGCGCTCGACCATGTCGTGAAGCGACTTGTCGAAGCCGGCGAACAGATTGAGCAGATAATCGCGCGCCTCGTCCACGGTGTACTTCTTGCCGCTCTTGCCCATGGGCGCGAACAGATCGTACCACGGCAGGCCGCCCTCATGCCCCAGCGCCTTCGCCTTCACGCGCAGATACTTGTGGAAGGCAGGCAGCTCCTCGTCGATGGCGCTCATCAGCGCGTCCAGCGTTTCCATCTTCATGGCCGCGTCGTGAACGGTCTTTTCCAGCGGAGACGCGAAGCCGCGCAGCTCGCACTCGTTGATGACCTGCAGCTTTATGCTGTTGAGCGAATAGGCCACGGAATCGGCGATGCGCTCGTAGCAGCCCAGCTCCGCCTCGTAGGCCGCCTTGCGCACGGCCTGATCGGGATCGTAGGCCAGATTGCGTATGGCGGAGAGGTTGGTCGTCTCGCCGTTATAGGCGACGGGCACGGAGGATGTGAGCACGTTCTGCAGCTCGCTCCACGCGTCCGCGCCGGAGATCGACATGCGCGCCATGATCTCCTCCTCGCGCTCGGAGAGCAGGTATTTGCTGTCCTCGCGGATGGTGTTGAGCAGATATTTATAGTCGGTCAGCAGCGGATCGGCGGCGATGAGCTGATCGAAATCCTTCTGCGCGGAAATATACGCCTTCATTTTGGTCTGCGCAGCGGCGATGGCGCTCAGCTTCGCCATCAGCTGGCCGGTGATCGAGGCGCTCTCGTTGTCGCGCGTGTTGACCGACTGCTTCAGCTCGGCAAATATCATCAGGCTGGCGGCGAGGCGGTTGAGTTCCTCCATGGCCAGTATGATTTCGTGCAGCGCTTTCGCCGGCTCCATGCCGTCCAGCGCTGCGGCCAGCTCGTTCATGCGCGCGCACGCCGCGTCAAACGCCGCCCTGTCCTCAGCAAATTTCGGGTCGTCATAGCCCTTGTACAGAACGTCCAGCGACCATTCGCCGTTCATAGTCATTCCTTCTTTCTCTATCGGAGGGCTTGCGCCCTGTTATTCTTTTCCTATTATATCAGAGATCGGCGCGAAGCTCAAGCCCTATTTCGGGCGGTGGGAAGATGCGGAGGCAAAATGCTGGCGCGAACTGCCCCGAAGAATGCGATGAGCTGATGGGCGTGGCGGCGACGCGATGCGGAAAGAAGCGCTTTCGCCGGCAGTATGTGCGATACGGAAAAGTTGACATCGAGGCGAAGGCGACAGCGGTGATATGCGGGCGAAGGCGAGAACAGAAGCAGCGCATTCGCCAACATGGCTGAGTGACGCGGCCGTGCAAGGTCATTGCGAACCGCCCCAGTGAAAGCGGTAAACGATGCGGCCGGGCGGAAAATCGGCGCGAATCGCCCAGAGGAACGCGATGAGCTGATGGGCTGGCGGCGGCGCAATGCGGAAAGGAGCGCTTTCGTCGGCAGTATGTGCGATGCGGAAAAGTTGGCGTGAACCATTGAGGCGAAGGCGAGAACAGAAGCAGCGCATTCGTCAGCGTGGCTAAGCGACGCGGCGGTGCAGGTCATTGCGAACCGCCCCAGCAAAAGCGGTGAACGACGCGGCAGTGCGGAAAATCGGCGCGAATCGCCCAGAGGAATGCGATGAACTGATGGGCTGGCGGTGACGCAATAGGAACGAAGCGCTTGCATCGGCGGAGGATGCAGCATCGAAAAAAAGTGCTTCCTGCAACGCGGCGCACACAAGTCGTGAACAGCTGTCAGAAAAGCGCATGGCCGCACAGCGCCGTCTTGATCGGGCCGAAGCCGCCGTGTGCGCGGCGTTATGCGCCCACACAGTCGATTGCACAGGCTCAGAGAATACCTTCTGAGACGGGAGGATCCCCCATGCTTCCCGCGATGGGTTGCTGTATGATAATTGTTAAAGGTCAGTTAAAGTCAAAATTATCTATTGACTTTCTTTGACCTTTGATTTATACTAAGGATGTTCCAAGGGGGACGGGTTCGAGAGAGGATCAAGAGCCTGAGGAACGGATTGGACGATTGAATAACAACCAACCTTCAAGGAGGCTTTATTATGATGACCATGATTCCGTATCGCACTGCCATGAGCGCGCGTCCGTACGACGCCTTTGCCGACAATTTCTTCCGTTCGCTGTTTGGGAATACGCAGAACGAGTCGTTCCGCGTGGACGTTCAGGACAAGGGAGACGCCTATGTAATCGAGGCCGATCTGCCGGGCGTAGCGCGCGAGAACATTCACGTTGATCTGAACGAGGACGTGCTGACGATCAGCGCCGAGAAGGCCGAAAACGCCGAGGAAAAGGAGAACGGCTACATCATGCGCGAGCGCCGCACCGGCAAGGCGAGCCGTTCCTTCAACGTCGAGGGCATTCGCAAGGAAGACATCAGCGCCGCCTACGAAAACGGCGTGCTGACGCTGACGCTGCCCAAGCAGGTTGAAGCGCCCAAGGAGACCCATCGCCGCATCGAAATCGCCTAACCGTAGTGCGGCTTCCACTCCGCTTCGCGCACGCAACCCGGCCGGCAGTGCCGGCTTCCACTCCGCTCCGCGCACGCAACCCGACTCTTCAGCGCTTGAGGGCGCTTCGAGTCTGGACGTTGGAGCGTATAGGTAACATCGCTGTACAGCACGACCTGACCGGCCATAAATTAGAGCCGGTCAGGTCTTTCCGTGTACCCGGGTTTTGCAGTCGCAGGTGCGCCGATCGGACATTGGTGCTTTTTGCAGGAATGGGTATTTGAGTCAGCACAACCCGTCGCACCGCGAAGAGAATCCAGAGAGGCCGCAGTGCGGCTTCCACTCCGCTCCGCGCACGCAACCCGGCCGGCAGTGCCGGCTTCCTCTCCGCTCCGCGCACGCAACCCGGCGGCAGTGCCGCTTCCACATTTTCCGCACCGCTTGAGGGCGCTTCGAGTCTGGATGTTGGAACGTATAGGTATCATCGCTGTGCAGCACGACCCGCCGAACCATAAATTGGAGTTCGGCGGGTCTTTCCGTGTGCCCGGGCCACAGCAGGGACGATGGGGTAATTCGTAATTCCGCATTACCCCGCCGTTCCCCGCGCGCACAATCGCCTGTGCCGGAACTATAACCGGCAGGCACTGTCGCCGCGCCGGCTGACAATTCACTGACATATGATAATCCACAAGCGCATTAAGTGGAAGCCGCACTGCGGCCGCCGCGCCAGCGCGGACATACGCCTTGAGTGATAGCCGCATTGCGCGCCGCCGCGCCAGTGGGCATGCGGTCTGCGCTGCGAATTCGCTCAAATTTCACGGCGCGCATCGACCTTTGTCGGCGGAGACGCCGGAGCGCGGATATGAGCAGACAAAAACGGGAGCCCGACAATGTCGTCGGACTCCCGCAATGTGCTTGAGGTTACTTGGCGATGATGCGGCCCTCGCCATAGGGATTGGCGTACTGCTCGCCGACCACGCCGTTCAGGCCCTCGGTGATGTAGGTGAGCAGCACCTGGTTATCCAGCATGACGCTCTCCTGAGTGAACGTGCAGTTCTCGAAGATGTTGTTGCCGTCGCCGCCGTTATGCAGCAGATAGTTGTGCGAGGCGACGGTGTAGGTCTTTTCGGGGTCGATGGGCTCGCCGCCAACCAGCACGTTGGAGACGCGTCGGTCGCCCTCGATGCCCGCGAACATATTCTTCTCGTCGCGCTTCACGCCGGTCGGTATGCTCGTGTCCACCTCGAACGTCAGGCCGGAGACGTGCAGGAAGCCGCCGTACTCGCCGGGCAGCACGCTGACGCTCAACTCCAGCGCGTCGAGTATCTGCTGGCCGGTCGCCTCGCAGACGCACAGCGCGTTGCCGAAGGGATGCACCTTGAGTATGTCGTTGCGGGTGATGTCGCCCGCCTTGATGCTCACGCGGATGCCGCCGCCGTTGACGAACGCCACGTCCGCGCCGGAGACATAGCGGTACGCGTCGGCGCACAGATCGCCCAGATTGGTCTCGGCGCTGCGGATGATGCGCACGGGCGAGCCGTCTTCCTTTGTGGCGGTGGGATCGTTGATTGTCAGATCGACGTCGGACTTGGCGACGACCTCGGCCAGGGCGGCGTTCAGCTCGTCGGTGGCCTCGGAAACGGCCTTGGTCACGTCGGTATCGAGCGCGTAGAGCTCGGTCGCGTTAAAGTCGTCGCAGTTCCAGAGCATGACGCCCGCCTTCATCGCGCCGTCCTTGGCGGCGATCTTCAGATAGCCTATGCCCTCCAGCTTGGTGCCGCAGCCCTGACGCAGCACGGTCTCGCCGTCCTTGTTGAGCATTTCAACGTGGTCGGTGTCGTGGCTGTGGCCATCGAGCAGCGCGTTTATGCCGGTGGTGTTGGCGAGCACGTCGGCGTAGGTGTAGGGGCGGCACTCGTCCTCATTGCCCAGATGCGCCATGGCGATCACGAACTGAGCGCCCTCGGCGCGCGCGTCGTCAACGGCCTTCTGAACGGCGGCGTAGAGCTTCTCGCCGGTCTCATCCTCAAAGAAGCCGTAGATGAAGTTGCCGTTCTCGTCCTGGAAGTACTTGGGCGTGGAGGAGGTCAGCGTCTTGGGCGTGGTGATGCCGACGAAGGCGATCTTCACGCCGTCGAACTCCTTGATGACATAGGGTGCAAACTGCAGCTCGCCGTCCTTGTTGAAGTTGCAGCTGATGTACGGGAATGCCGCCATCTCGGTCAGCGCGAAAAAGCGATCCATGCCGTAATCGAATTCGTGGTTGCCCATCGTGGCGATGTCGTAGCCCACGGCGTTCATGAGCTTGATATTCGCCTCGCCGCTGGTCATCGTGCCCACCGGCTCGCCCTGTATGGAGTCGCCGTTGTCCACGAGCAGCACGTGATTGCCCGCCTTTTCATAGGCGTCGCGCACGCAGGCCAGGCCCGCATAGCCAAAGTTCGTTTCGACGCCGCAGTGAACATCGCTGGTGAAGAGGATCACGACGTCCTGCTGGAACAGCGGCGCGGCTTCGTCGGCCATCGCCGGGGCAATCAGCAAGAGGGTCAGCGCGAGGAAACAGGCAAGCAGCTTCTTCATGGTTGAGTATCCTCCTTAAATGGCGTTATTTGCGCGCGGCTTGCTTCCTTCGCGCGCACTCAACCATATTATAACATATTCTTCCCGTTTTGCAAGCAATTTTATGCCAAATTTGCGTCAGCGTCCCTTCAATTCTGCAAAAAAGCGGGCTTCGCTCGCCCAGCCGAGCAGCTCAGAGTCGATTTCCTCAACCGAAGCGACGACAATGTGGTTCGTCCAGCGCCCGGGATATGGCTCAACCGCCCCGTCAAGGCGCGGCGACTCGATCGGCGCGGGCAGCCCCAGCGACAGCGTGAGGAAAACGGGCGGCATTGCGGCCTTTTTGCGCGCGCGCAGGAAGGACGCACAGGCGAATACATGGCGGCTCGAAAAAGTAATCTGCGTCTTTTGAACGCGCACAACAACGCCCTCCCACGAACCGACGGCCTGCGCAAAGGCCTCATAAATGGGAAGCGCGCTCGGATGCGCCTCAAAGAATGCGATTTCCGCGACGGAAAAAGGCATGGCGGTTCACTCTCCCTTCACTGATTCCGAGGTATGCGCCGTATGGACGGCACGCATTTCGGCGCTGTTCCATGCAGACGGCAGTTGCGCGTTGGTGCGTGTGAAGCAGCCCTGCTCGCTCAATATTCATTGGCGGCGGCTCGCCCATCAGACTCCGGTCTGTTTTCGTGCAATCCGCGCTCTGATTTCCGCAATGAATCATCTCAACATCCCTTGTGGCATATGGGTTTTGCGCATACAGACCGTGTTCTGTTTCGCCGTGCCGGCACGCCGGCGCGTCCGCGATTTCAGCGCAGTGAATGCGCCCTTCAAAGCGTCGAGGACGCTCGGCGCCTTTCGTATTAGAGACCTGAGTCTGTTTTTGGACGTTTGGCAGACTTCGGTCTATTCGTATGGCGTTTCAGCTGCATTCAGCATAACTGCCCGACGCGGATTTGTCAAGGGAAAATGTCAAATCATTTGTTCGCGGCGTTCATGCCATGATTGATTCTTTACAGAATCGGGTGTATAATATAAGTAAAGCTGGATTGTGCGTCCTCAGGCGCACGCAGCCCGAAGGAGGATTCAATGGCTGCCGCGAAGAAGAATGTCAAAAAGACGACGAAACCGAACAACTCGAAAAAGAAGAACTCTCCCCCGCCCGCGCAGGGGCACGGCGGAGAGCTTTTCGGCCTGCTCGTGATGGGCGTGGCCATTGTGTCGTTCGTCGTTCTGCTCACCACCGGCAGCGACAACATAGTCTGCCGCCTGCTCACCGGCGTGAGCGGCGCTTTTCGGCATCTGACGTGCGGCGCGCTGCTCTGGATCGGCCTGCTGATCACATTCGCCGGGCGCAAGGCGCTGGACGCGGGGCGCGTGAGCATGATTGCCGCCGGACTTCTGCTGCTCTACGCGCTTGTGCATATATTTTCCGCGAAGGCCATTGCCGATTCGCTCACGCTGGGCGTGGACGGCGGCTGGCTCAACTTCATCGGACAGTCCTACAAGACCGGCTGGGGCGCGGGCGCGATCGGCGCGCTTTTGTCCTATCCCGCCTACGCGCTGTGCGGCCAGTGGGGCGGCTTTGCGGTGCTGCTCGTGCTGCTTACAATAGACGTTGTGATGTTCGCGCGCATACCGCTGCGCTCTCTGGGCGAGCAGGCGCAGGCGCACATCCACCAGAGCTACGACGATTTCCGCCAGCGCCAGAGCGAGCGCGATCAGATTCGCCGCGAGGAGCGCGACGAGCGCCGCCGCCAGCGCGATTCCTTCAACTGGGACGAGCCGTCCGTGACCGGCGAAGCGCCGCGCAAGACGGTCGTCCAGCCGCCCAAGCCCGGCACGGGGCATTCTGCGAGCGACGAGTCCAGCCCGTTTGAAATGCCCGACACGCTGCGCGCCGCCGCCGAGCGCCGCCGCCCCGTGTTCAGCGAAAAGGCCGAGTCGACCTGTGACGCGCCCGAATTCGAGCCGGACGCCGTTTACGACGAAGCGCCCGAATTGCCTGCGGAGAGCGGCGATGCCGCCTGCGCGCCCGAGACCGCCGCGCCCGTCTACGATCAGACCACGCTCGACGACGCGCCCGTCTACGACGTGCCTGCCGGCGAAGTGGACGAGGACGACGAGCCGCCCTTCGACATTCCCGGCTACGAGACCGAGCAGGAGCCGGTCGACATCAGCGATTTCAAAGAGATTCCCGCCGATCAGTTCAGCGAGGACGCGCCCGACGACGCGCCCGCCTATGACAGCGACGACGATATATTCGACAGCTTTGACGAGGACGCGCCCGTCTCCCCCGTGACCGGCCGCGACCGCAGCCGCCCTGTGCTGGGCGAAACCGCGCCGCGCGAACCGCAGCAGCCCAAGCCGTCGTTCACCGACGCGCCCAATTCCGGCCTGACGCTCGAGCGAAGCGAACGCGCCGCCATGACGCAGAGCGCGCCCACGCACGAGAGCGCCGCGCTGCCCGTGGCCGAGGACGAATACAACTATCCCCCGCTCGACCTTCTGGCCGTGCCGAAGCCCTCGATCGTGGGGCACAACAGCGCGCGCGATCAGGAAAAGGCGCACAAACTCGAGGAGACGCTGCACGAATTCAACATAAGCGCCACGCTGACCGACATCGCGCACGGCCCGACGGTCACGCGGTTCGAGCTGGCGCCCGCACCGGGCGTAAAGGTGAGCCGCATCACCGCGCTTTCCGACGACATCGCGCTGCGTCTGGCCGCGATGAGCGTTCGCATCGAGGCGCCCATCCCCGGCAAGGCGGCCGTGGGCGTCGAGATTCCCAACGACGAGGTTGAAACCGTGCCGCTGCGCGAGGTGCTGGAGAGTCCCGAGGCGCGCAAGGCCCCCTCGCGGCTGGCCGCGGCGATCGGCAAGGACAACGCCGGCCGCTATGTC
>CAKUAV010000079.1 GCA_934636425.1 uncultured Clostridia bacterium | reverse complement strand
TTTCTGCTCCTCACATCCAGTTTCTGTTCATTAGACAGCCAAATCAGGGAATTGGTTTCAAAGTTTTTCAAAATAACGCTATTTTTCCAATTCGGAAGCGGAAAACCGGCCGAAAACAGCTGATTTTAGGAAATTCTACCTATTTTATGGCCATTTCTCGCTCCGCAAACGATTCCCTCCGAGATTTTTGTGATATGCTTTGAGCTGGAGACTTCAGTCTGTTTTGTCAACAAAAGACCGCAGTCTGTTTTTGTGTCATAGAAACTTATCGCGAAGGCATCTTGTGAAAGCGAATGCGGCCTGATATAATAAGGAAATGAATGGTTCAAAATAAAAAGAACCGCCCATTGCGTTCAGCTCTGTCCGGCGAATCTCCATGCGCCATTGTGCCCTCCCCATGCGCGGATTTAGCTCAAAGCCCGATCGCCTGCGCGTGAGAGTCGCCGCACGGCGAACGCCGTCATCCGAATGTTTGGGCAGCGCGGCGTTTCAGTCGTGCGCGTTTCCGGCACGGCTTTATCCGAAACGCCTCCATGCTCCTGTGCGGCGCGCAATGCAGAATCATCACCGCCGATTTCCCTCGTTTTCGCGACTTCATTGCTGCGCGCAGACGCTTCCTCGCCGCCAGGACAAACTGCGTGCGATTTCCGGCAGAAAACGCTTTTTTTGAAAGGATATGGTATCAATATGACCGACCGGCTCTACTATGACCAGACCTATCTGAAGGAATTTGACGCATCCGTCACGTCCGTTCATCAACACGGCGACAAGTGGGCGGTTGCGCTCGATCGTTCCGCGTTTTATCCCACATCCGGCGGCCAGCCGTATGACACCGGCGCGCTGAACGAGGCGCGCGTGAGCGACGTTTTTGTCGACGACGACGGTGAGGTCTGGCATGTCGTCGACGCGCCGTTTTCCGTCGGCGATGCGGTTCACGGCCGGATCGACTGGGCGCGCCGCTTCGACCACATGCAGCAGCACGCCGGCGAGCACATGATCGCGGGCGCGCTCTGGCGGCAGCTGCGCGGTTCGACAATCGGGCTGCATCTGGGCGCGGACTTTTCGACAATCGACGCGACCATGCCCGGCGGAGAGACGCACCTGACCGAAGCGCAGATCCGCGCGCTGGAGGACGACGTAAACGACCAGATCCAGCGCGATGTGGCCATACGCTGCTGGTTCCCGAGCGCCGATGAACTAAAGGATCTGCCGCTGCGCAAGCCGCCCACGGTTCACGAACACATACGCGTCGTGGCCATCGGCGACTGCGAAATGGTGGCCTGCGGCGGCACGCATCCCTCGTCAGCCGGTCAGATCGCGCTGGTCAAGATCATAGGCGCACATCCCAGCAAGGGCAAGCTGCGCTTGAGCTTTCTGTGCGGCAACCGCGCCGTCATGGACTATCGCGCGCGCTATGACGTCTGCGAACGCGCGTCCGGCCTTCTTTCCGCGCAGATCGGCCAGATTCCGGACGGCATCGACCGGCTCGAAAGGCGCATCGCCGCGCTTGAACGCGATCTGGACAGAGCGCGCCGCGAGAGCGCGATGGCGCGTTTGAACGCGCTTGCCGATCAGGCCGTCGTCGAAAACGGATATAAGCTGATTGCCGCGCGACTCGATCCCCTGCCCATAGATGCGCTGCGCCGTCTGGCCTCAGAATTGATTGAGCGCGAAAGCTGCGTCGTGCTGCTTTCCACTCCGAAGGACGGCGGCGATATGCTGCTCTTTGCGCGCAGTTCTTCCGTCAGCGCCGATATGAGCGCCCTGCTCCGGCAGACCGTATCGGAGATCGGCGGCAAGGGCGGCGGGCGAAGCGACTTTGCGCAGGGCAGCTCGCCGAACGAATGCGCCGTCGATCATGCCGCGGCGATACTGCGCGCAAAATAACGGCCTTTATAATCTGTACTTGCGGAGTTTCTCCCCATAAAATCAAAGGAGGATCAGTTCTATGAAGGATGGATTTATCAGCGTCGCCGTCGGCACGCCGCAGATTCACGTCGCCGACTGCGATTATAACGCGCAGTCCATAATCGCCCTGATGCGCGAGGCCGCCGGAAAGAATGTTAAGCTGCTCGCGCTGCCCGAGCTGTGCGTCACCGGCTACACCTGCGCCGATCTGTTTTTGCAAAACACGCTCATCGACGCGGCAGCCGCCAGCCTTGAAAAGATCATTGCGGAAAGCCGCGGCATGGACATGCTGGTCATGGTCGGTCTGCCCGTCTCCGACCATGGCCGGCTGTACAACTGCGTCGCTGCCGTCAAGAGCGGCGCGCTGCTGGCGCTCATTCCGAAGCGCTTCATTCCGAATTACTCTGTCTATTATGAGGCGCGCCATTTCTCCGCAGGCCCTGCCGAGGCGCGGACAATGCGCTTCCTTGGCCGCGACGTGCCGTTCGGCGCAAACATACTGCTCGAATGCAATCAGCTGCCCATTTTCCGCGTGGCCGCAGAGGTCTGCGAGGATCTCTGGGTGCCCGCGTCGCCCTCCATCGCCCACGCCATGGCCGGCGCGACGATCATATGCAATGCGTCCGCCAGCGATGAAACCGTCGGAAAGGCCGATTATCGCCGTCAGCTGGTGAGCAGCCAGTCGGCCAAACTGGTCTGCGGCTATCTCTACGCCGACGCGGGCATGGGCGAGTCCAGCCAGGACATGGTCTATTCCGGTCAGAATATGATCTGCGAAAACGGCGCGCTGCTGGCCGAATCGGCGCGCTTTACAACCGGACTGACCGTCAGCGAAATAGACGTCGGTCTCATCGAGAGCGAACGGCGGCGCATGAACAGCTTCGTGAGCGCCAATACAGAAAAACATACCGAAGTCTGTTTCGATATGGCGCTGGCCGACACACAGCTCACGCGCTTTGTCGATCCCATGCCCTTTGTGCCCTCCGACCGCGCCCAGCGCGATCGCCGCTGTGAGGAGATACTTGCGATTCAGTCGCAGGGGCTTATGCAGCGCCTGCGCCACGTTCACGCAAAGACGGCCGTCATCGGCGTTTCGGGCGGACTGGATTCCACGCTGGCACTGCTGGTCACCGCCCGGGCATTCCACGCGCTGAATCTCGATCCGAAAGGCATTTTCGCCATCACAATGCCCTGCTATGGCACGACAAAACGCACGCGTTCGAATGCCGAAACGCTCAGCGAATGTCTGGGACTGCGCTTTATGGAAATCCCGATCGGCAAGGCGGTCGAGCAGCACTTCAGAGACATCGGTCAGGATATGGACACGCACGACGTGACCTACGAAAACGGTCAGGCGCGCGAGCGCACACAGGTGCTGATGGATATGGCCAACAAATACGGCGGGCTGGTCATCGGCACGGGCGATCTGTCCGAGCTGGCGCTGGGCTGGGCGACCTACAACGGCGACCATATGTCGATGTACGGCGTAAACGCATCCGTTCCCAAGACGCTGGTGCGCTACCTCGTCGACTATGAAGCGGAAACCACGTCCGATCCCGCGCTGCGCGCCGTGCTCAAGGACATACTTGACACGCCGGTCAGCCCCGAGCTGCTGCCGCCCGTGGACGGCGACATCGCCCAGAAAACTGAGGATCTGGTCGGCCCGTATGAGCTGCACGATTTCTTTCTGTACAATCTGCTGCGCCGCGCCTATCCGCCGGAAAAGGTGCTGCGGCTGGCGCTGATCGCCTTTAACGGGCGCTATGACGAGACCGTCATCCGCTCGTGGCTCAGGGTTTTCTGCCGCCGCTTCTTCAACCAGCAGTTCAAGCGCAGCTGTCTGCCCGACGGCCCGAAGGTCGGCTCTGTCACGCTGTCGCCGCGCGGTGATCTGCGCATGCCCTCCGATGCGAGCAGCGCGCTCTGGCTGAAAATGTTCTCGTGACATTCGAGACTTCGGTCTGTATTGCGCATATTAGACCGAAGTCTGTTTATCTGATCTGTTGCGGAGGCTGACATGGACATTTCATTTCAGACGGCGAACGGCAAATTCAACGACCGCGTGTGCGGGATGATTATATCGAACGGAAAAATTCTGGCCATGCACGATCAGCGCTCCCCCTATTATTATCTGCCCGGCGGGCGCGTGCAGATCGGCGAGACCTGCGAAGAAGCCGTCGTGCGCGAGCTGCGCGAAGAGCTGGGCATTGAGGCATCCATCATCCGGCCGCTGTGGCTCAATCAGGCGTTTTTTACGGAAGACGTCGATCATCTGCGCTATCACGAGCTGTGTCTGTATTTCCTGATGGATATATCGGGAACCGATCTGCTCTCCCGGGGCGATCAGTTCGCCTGTGCGGACGCGGAGAACGGCAAGACGCTGCGCTTTGAGTGGCTGCCGTTTGAACGCCTGAAGGACGAGTACTTCTACCCGCTCTTCCTGAAGGAGAAGATATTCGATCTGCCGGATGAGCTGACGCTGCTCACCAATCGTGAGGAATAAGCAAAAGTGCGTCCGCGAGAGACCCTCTCCTGCGGACGCACTTCGCGTCATCCCGAAATAATCTTCGGGAATTATTCGTTTCATCGCATCCGTTCAATCCGGAGCAAAACATCGCGGCAAAGCGCCCAGGCGGTGCGCCGCCGGGGTCGTTGAGACGTTCCGTGCCGGCGATCTGTCCGGCCTGCAATGGGGAAACGTCGCTGGACATGGGCAGCGCAATGCGCATCAAACGGCGGTAAACACGCGCCGGCTCAAAAGCGCCGATGCGCGCACGATCAATCCGCGCCGGAAGCCGTCTCTCTAATCGGGCGCTCGGACATCCGAAATCCCACGCCAAAGCCGGAAAGCTCCGGCCGGCGGCTTTGCGTTTGCGAACGCATATGGCGGTCATCCGCTCTTCGGCACAATCTGCGAATACAGCCGGCGCGCCGTTTTTTCACGATCTGCGCCGCTGCCGCGCGGCCGCCCTGCGATCCGGAGCGCCTGTCGATGCCGCAGAGCACAGCCTCTGCCGCGCTTTTGCCGCCGCAACGCTCGATGCACATATCAAATACACCGGCAGCACGGGTCAAACCCCGTCTCATGCCGGTGTATTTTTCTGGCGCTTCATGGGCGATTATGGCCACGCCCTATGCGCTTTTCTAAAAGGGATTTTGCTCAGCGATTGTAGTACTCAAAGAATTCGAAGCGCTCGCCGTCGGGGCCGACGAAGAATATGTTCTTCACGCCGTCCAGCAGACCGGGCGCAACACTGACCTCGTCGGACAGGAACTGAACGCCCTTTGACTTGAGCGTTTCAACCAGCGCTTCGATGCCCTTGACCTCGACCGCAATGTGATCGACCTGACCGGCGGTGCGCTCCTCATACTGCGCGCCCTGAATCAGCTCCAGAAGGCAGGTGCCGATGTTCAAAAATGCCAGATGCGACGTGCCAAATATCTGCTCGCCCGTCTTTTCAAAGCCCAAAACCTCAGTGTAAAACTTCAGTGACGCCGCCATATCGCGCACCTTGATGCCGATGTGCGCCGGTCCGGTGATTTTCCCTTCAGCCATGCTGTTTTTCCTCCTTCATATGGTGTGATCTAATTATATCATGCCGATGTGCGCAGCGCAACGCGTTTTTTTGCCGAAAAATGCGATATGACGCGATTATTTTACACAACGAAATTGCAAATTTCTCCGATCCCGTATATAATGACGATAACGGTCGGCATCCTTGCGAGCCGAACCGCGCCGCATTCCCCTTTTCTTTCCCTGGTCGTCAGGTATCCCACAAAGAACTTGAACGGAGGTATCCCCATGAACAAATCCACAACCCGTCTCACGCTCACCGCGCTCTTCGTTGCTCTCGTGCTGCTCTTCGGCCTTACGCCAATCGGCATGATTCCGCTGGGCTTCATCAACATTTCGCTTTTGGGCATTCCCGTGGTCGTCGGCACGCTGGTGCTCGGACTTAACACAGGGCTTTTGCTGGGCGCGTGCTTTGGCGGCGTCAGCGCGCTGAGCGCCTTTGGCATATACGGAACGCCCTCCGAGCTGGCCGGCGCGCTGGTTGCCGCCAGCCCCGTTCTGGCGCTGGTCATGTGCTTTCTGCCCCGCCTGCTGGTGCCCGTCTCGGCGCATCTGATCTACAGGGCGGCTGCGCGCGGCAACGATCAGTCAAAGCGCGCGCTTCCCTGCGCCGCCGTCGCCGGTTCGCTCACCAATACCGTGCTTTATCTCGGCCTCATGCTGCTGTTCTATCGCCTGCTGGGGCTTGACGATTCCCGCGTACTGGCGCTGATCGGCGGCACGGCTCTGATCGCGGGCAGCGCCGAGGCGGTCGTCAACGCATTGATCACACCAGCTGTTGTCATTGCCCTGCGCAAGGCCGGCAATAAATAACCAAAGGAGACTGAGCAAATGATCCTCACCCTTGACATCGGCAACACCAACATCAAAACCGCGCTCTTCGACGGCGAAAAGATGCTGCAGTACTGGCGGCTGACCACCAACAAGATGATGTCGTCCGATGAATACGGCATACTGCTCTCCAATCTGTTTGAACACAACGGACTGGACGTCAAGGCTGTGACGGGCATCATTATGTCCTCGGTTGTGCCGTCCATCAACTTCACCATCGAGCACATGCTGCAGAATTACTTCGGCATTACGCCCATGATGGTGGTGCCCGGCGTCAAGACCGGCATCAATCTGAAATACGACAACCCGCGCGAGCTGGGCAGTGACCGCATCGCCAACGCCGTGGCGGCCTACGAGCTCTACGGCGGGCCGTGCATATTCATCGATTTCGGCACGGCCACCACATTCGGCGTCATGTCGGCCAAAGGCGAGTTTCTGGGCGGCGCCATATGCCCCGGCCTCAAGCTGGCCGCTGAAGCGCTGGTCGACCGCGCGGCCAAGCTCCCCCGTTTCGAGCTGGTCAAGCCCGATACGGTGATCGGCCGCAACACAATCACCAACCTGCAGTCGGGCATCGTGTACGGCTATGTCGGCCAGGTGACCTATCTCATCAAAAAGATGAAGCAGGAGCTGGGCGCGCCGGATGCAAAGGTCATCGCGACCGGCGGCCTGGCGCTGCTGGTGGCCGGCGAAACCGATCAGATCGACGTTCTGGACGGACTGCTGACGCTGAAGGGTCTGCGTCTGATCTATGAAAAAAATATCTGAGGAGGAACCCACATCATGATTTATCGTTCTGCCGATCATCCCGTTGAAGTGCGCAAGGCCATGCGCGGCGGCCCCGGCGAGGCCGTGCTGACCAAACTGCTGGCCGAGAATCCCGCCCATATGCGCCTGTTCAACACCATCACGCTCAAGCCCGGCTGCGGCATCGGCTATCATGTCCACGAGAACGAAACCGAGCTGTTCTATCTGATCTCCGGACGCGGCCTGTTCCGCGACGACGAGGAAACCGTCGAGCTGAAGGCCGGCGACAGCATGGCCACCGGCAGCGGACACGGCCACAGCGTCGAGTGTCTGGGCGACGAGCCGCTGGTCATGCTGGCCTGCATCGTTCTGGACTGATCGACGAAAATAAGCCGCGCAGAGACCGTGCGCTTTCCGCGATATAAAAATCATCCGTATGGGCGACGCCCTGCGGATGATTTTTTATGTTTTCTGAAAATTGCGCTGCGAATGTGCGCGGAAGCCCCGAAAGACGCGCCGTCCTCGCTGTTTTCGATGCGGTCGGTAGTGAAGCTCATCTGTGCAAAGGCGCATTTCACATTCTATTCTCAGCGCCGGCGCGGCCACTTTTTTTCACGGCTGCTGTTTTCTCACGCCCTCGTCGTCAAACGTCGCCTTCAGCGCCTGCTCGGTCATCGGGATTATGACAATCAGCGCGACGCACTGCGCCGTCATCAGCAGCAGATTGACGATCGACATCGCCCCTTCTCCGAAGCGCCGGAAGAGCAGCGACACAAGGGCGGCCGCAGCCAGCGCGACCCAGCCGGTTCTCCAAATCAGCTTTCCGCTGTACGTGTTGGCGAACACCCATGTGTCGGCGTTTTTCATGGAGCGCTCCGTGCGATAGCCGTAGAGCGCATTGATCTTTTTCGGCGGAAATCTGGCCATCAGCGCGCCGACGATGATCAGCAGCGCGGGAAGCAGCAGATTGCACACGATGAGCACTCCCATGCTCTCGCCTCCCCTATTGATTCAGTCCGCACGACGCCAGCAGCAGCCTGAACACCGCCAGCTCATAATCGGGCGTATAGGCGTTCCGGGCTTCGCCGCGCACCATGCGGGCAAAGTCGGCCATCATCTCGGTATAGCGGCCGTAGGGCGGGAAATCATAATTTTCGGTCGTCCAGGCGGATGCGTCGTCCTTTTCGAAGGACAGGCGCAGGCTGACCTTGTGCGTGCAGAACAGCTCCTTCTTTTGCGGCGTGTCGCCCTCCAGCGGCTCGATCTCGGCCGTGCCCTTTGTGCCGGAGACAATCAGCTGCCGCCGCACAACGCCCGACACCTCGCTCGAGGTTGTCTTGATGAACGAAACGCCCTCCTTATAGCGGTAGGCGACAAAGCCGTAATCCAGTCCGTCCGTGCCGCGCGCGCCGGTGCAGGCGTTCATCGGAATCACTTCCAGCGGCGCGCCCTTTATGAGATAGACCAGATCCATCAGATGGCAGCCCAGATAATACGCCATGCCGCCCCGCATATAGCTCATGACGTCCCGCGCAAAATCGCGGCTGTAGCGCGGCGGGCTCATCTGCGCTTCAACGCAGAGTATATCGCCCAGCCTGCCCGAGCGTATGGTCTCCAGCAGCTTGACGACCGCCGGATTATAGCGCAGCATATAGCCGCTCTGAAAGACCAGATCTTTGCGCTTGACCGTCTCGACCAGCTGCTCAAACGCCTGAATATCCTCGCCGCCCGGCTTGTCCATGTGTACGGCGAAGCCCTCCTGAGCCGCCATGAGCGCCGTACGCGCCTGATCCAGTTCGTCGGTCTCGACAATCAGCGCGTCGAGCGTATGATCGCGCAGCACGTCGTCCAGCTCGAGCCACTTCAGATCCCTATACGCTTCCCGAGGCACGGCCAGCGCTTTGGCCTTCTCATTCGGCTCGCACACGCCGACGACGTCATAATAATCGGGCATCGAGCGCATGGCCTGCATGGTGTGATCGGCATGGGTGAAGCGTCCCGCGCCCAGCTGTACGACACGAAGTTTTCGCATATTTTTCCCTCCCGTGTTTTTTTCTGCGATTTATGGGCATACTGAGGATCGGAGCCCCAACGATATTAAAGACGGAGGTTTTTCACAATGAACGCGAAAAAGCCCAACTATGAGATCGGCTGCAACGTCAAGTCCTGCGCCCATCACTGCGGAAGCGACAACCACTGCTCTCTGCCCGGCATCACCGTCGAGGCCTGCCCCGGCTGCGGCTGCGGCGACGCCAAGGAAGAGAGCATGTGCGGCAGCTATACGAAGGCCTGAGCGGCGATCGCGCAAAAAGGGAACGGACATAAAATCCGCTCCCTTTTCTTTTATGCTGTCGGTGTGCGCCTCAAAAAGGAGAAGCGGCGTTTTCGAATCAGCCGCCCGCAGAGGACTTCAATCCGGCTCTTTGCACCCGATTGAAAGCGGCTTCGAGCGGACATGAATTCCGCCAGGATTTCAACTCCGCCGCCGACGGCAGCGCGTCGACTGCTCAGCGTAAGCAGAGCGGGACTTTTCAGCGCTGCACGCGGCCGGAGGCGCTGCCGCCCATCAGCGCGCGCACTTCCTCGACCGAGACGCGGTTGAAATCGCCCTCGATCGTGTGCTTGAGCGCAGAGGCCGCCGCCGCAAAGTTGATGGCTTCCTCGTCGCCATAGCCGTTCATGAGCGCATAGATCAATCCGCCGCCGAAGGAATCGCCGCCGCCCACGCGATCGACGATGCGGATCGCATACTGGCGGGAACGGACGGCTTTATCGCTCGCCGCGTCATAGATGAGTGCGGACCAGTTGTTGTCGTTGGCGGAGAAGCTCTCGCGCAGTGTAAAGGCCACCTTCTTCGCGCCGAAAGCGCCGGCCAGCTTCTTGGCCAGATCGCGATAGCCCGCCTCGCTCAGCTTGCCGGTCTCGATGTCCGTGCCCTCGGCCTCGATGCCGAAAACGTCCTTCGAGTCCTCCTCGTTGGCGATCATCACGTCGACGTACTTGACCAGCTCGGACATGACCTCTTTGGCCTTTTCACGCGTCCAGAGCTTTTTGCGGTAATTGAGATCGCAGGAAATGGTGATGCCCTTCGCCTTGGCGGCCTTGCAGGCCTCAAGCGTCAGAGCGGCGGCGCTGTCGGACAGCGCGGGCGTGATGCCGGTCCAATGGAACCACTCTGCGCCCTCGAACACATTGTCCCAGTCGACGTCGCCCGGCTTGGCGGTGGAAATCGAGGAATACTTGCGGTCATAGATGACCTTCGAGGGACGCATCGACGCGCCCTTTTCAACGAAATAAATGCCCATGCGGTCGCCGCCCTTGACGACGTAATCCACATTGACGCCAAAGCCGCGCATCTGCTGCTCGAAGGCCGCGGTCAGCGGATTTTCGGGCAGGCGCGTCACATAGCGCGCTTCCATGCCATAATTGGCCAGCGAAACGGACACATTGGCCTCCGCGCCGCCGAAAGTCATATTGAGCGTATCGCACTGACCGATCCGCAGATAGCCGGGGGGCGTGAGGCGCATCATCACTTCACCGAAACAAACAACAGCACCCATAGTCTATTCCTCCATATACTCAATTTCTTCCTTATACAGTTTACCGCTTTGAAGCCTGTTCGTCAAGTCTTTTTGCCAGCAATTGTTCGTCGCTCATTTCGACGATCGGCGGAAGATCGGGCGCATCCTTCGCGGCTGCGGCGCTCATGCTCGCCAGATCGCTGCCATCCAGCAGCGCGCCCATTCCGCGCAGACTGGCGTATTTGTCTTCGCAGAGCAGCACGATGTCTCTAAGATAGATTTCGGCGCTGCGGAGCAGCCGAAGCAGCTCCTGTATGGACTCATCCTCGCGCGGCGTCAGATCGGGATGCTTGCCGGCGCGTTTCCAGACGAGTATGATGTGGTGCGCGTTGCTCTCGATCACCGTGGTCAGCAGCCAGCGCGCCGCGTCGGCGGACATTGTGTGCCACTCGTGAACGCCGCTCTGTATCAGCTCGTCGTCGGCCGTCATGCACAGCACGGCCATTTCGCGCTTGTCCAGCCTGTAGAACAGATCGCGCGCATATCTGGCCGCTTCAGGAGCCGTTTTGATGACCGTGCTGAAATGCCGATTGTCCTCGTCATAGGCCTCGACCATTTCACCGAACGCCTTCAGATAGCCGGCCGTCGCAGGGCCGACGCCGTCGATCTGCGTCAGGTCCTCGACCGGCGCCCTGAGCACGGCGTCCAGCGTGCCGAAGCGATCGATCAGCTCGTGCGCCATGGGGTTGACGTCCTTCTTGGGAATGACAAAATACAGCATATATTCCAGAACTTCATGCACCTGCAGCGTCTCCATGCCGTGTTCGCGAATCCGCTGACGCATCCGTTCACGATGTCCGGCGTGCACATTTTTCTTCACCGAAGCCAACGGTTTCACTCCCATCAACATGCTTATACTTGAAAACCCTTCTCTCTGAAATTTTATCACAAATCGATCCCGTTTGAAAAGAGCAAATTTCAAAAAATGCGCCGATGTGAAAGTTCAAGAGAAAAACACCGAAGCTCGCTGGAATTTTAAACGAATCTGTGGTACGGTGTAGAAGTATCTGTCTTCCCCGCCTCTGCGCGCCTGTAATGGGGCGGGAAAATTCATGAACAGCCCGTCATCCGGCCGATTCGTGCGGCTGAACATGGCCGCAGTGATGACGGACAGCATCATCATATCATCCGATGCCGTATTCAGCCGCATCGGATTCTTTTTCGGCCGCAATGCGCCAAACGCGCAGCCATCACAGCTTGTAAAGGAAGGGATTATCATTGAAGACGCGCTCCTATACGCCTCTGCCGCCCGACGCCGATCCGAAGGTTCTGAAGGTCTTTACAAAGGACAAAGCGTTTTACCGCACGTTTTTCCCGCTGCTTTTCATCATTGTATTGCAGCAGCTGGCGGCGCTGGCCGTCAACATGGCCGACAACATCATGCTGGGGCGCTATACCGAGCTGGCGCTCTCCGGCGCGACGCTGGTCAACCAGATTCAGTTTACGCTCCAGCAGATCGCTTCCGGCATCGGCATGGGCATCGTCGTGCTGGCCGCGCAGTATTGGGGACAGCGCCGCATTGAGCCGATCAAGAAGATCATCAACATCGGCGTGAAATTCGGCGCCGTCACCGGCATAGTGTTCTTCGCCGCCTCGAAGGCCGCGCCCACAGCGATTCTCTCCCTCTTCACGACCGATCAGGCGGTCATTGCCGAGGGCGTGCGCTATCTGGAGATCGTCTGCTGGACGTATCTGGTTTTCTCCGTTTCAAACTCGCTGATGTATTCGCTGCAAAGCGTCGAGACGGCCGCCGTGGGCACAGTGATGTCGCTGAGCACAATCTGCATAAACGTCTGCCTGAACTATCTGCTGATCTACGGCCGGCTGGGCGCGCCTGAAATGGGCATTGCGGGCGCGGCCATCGCGACGCTGGTCAGCCGCATTGTCGAGCTGATCATCATACTCTGCTATGTGCTGCTTATCGACAAAAAGCTCAAAATGAAGTGGATCGAGCTGGTGCGCTTCGATTTCACGTTCCTGCGCGACTACGCAAAGGTGGCGCTGCCCATCGTCCTGAGCGGTATGCTCTGGGGCGTGGCGCAGGCGGCGCAGACGGCTGTGCTGGGACACATCAGCGCAACGGTCATCGCGGCCAACAGCATCGCCGTTGTGATCTTCCAGATTTTTGCGGTGTTCGGCCTGTCGTGCGCCAATGTCGCCTCGGTCGTCATGGGCAAGACCATCGGTCAGGGTCGTCTGGACATGGTGCGCTCCTATTCCAAGACCATGCAGGCCATTCTCGTGCTGATCGGCGTGACGTTCGGCGCGCTCATGTTCGTATTCAAGGACGCGATCGTCGGCCTGTATACGGTGTCCGACGAGACGAAGCAGCTGGCGCTGAGCTTCCTCACCGTGCTGAGCGTCACAACCGTGGGCACCTGCTACGAATATCCCGTGCAGAGCGGCATCATCGCCGGCGGCGGCGTGACGAAATACGCGGCCTGGATGGACAATCTGTTCATGTGGCTGTTCACCATCCCCTCCGCATTCCTGAGTGCGTTCGTGTTCAAATTCCCGCCGGTCGTGACGTTCTGTTTCCTCAAGGCCGATCAGATCATAAAGTGCCTGCCCAACGCCATCACCTGCAACCGCTATCGCTGGGTGCGCATACTGACGCGGGACGGCGAAGCGCAGATAAGCTGACGGCGTCAAAAATGGGCGTATCGCAAAACTTTCAGGACCGCAGCGAGGCGACTTTTTTCGCTGCTTCACGCGCCATAGTCCCTCGCTTCAGACCCGCGAGCCTTCGCCCTTCATCCTTGAAGCGAATGAACGCGGAACGTATGGTTTTCCTCCTGAAAAGCACGGCGCATACGCCCATTTTTTTCAGACGCCTTCAAGCCCGGAAAGCAATGAAATCTTCGATGAACGCCTTATTTTCTCCAGTCACCAACCATAAAGATGCGATGGAAGCATTCTCCTTAACGGTTTTGCATTCTGAGCGGCGGCTTGGAATTTCCACTTTTCCGCACCGGCATAGCGTTTCGTATTTTTTCCTATTCGATATTTCAAACAGAACGCGATGCGGCGCTTGCACCCCGGTATGCGCCGAACCGTTCATCGGATTTGCCGTACTTCACCTTTCGATATGCAATGGCTCTGAGCAGCTATATTGCGCATCGAAAGGTGTTTTTAGCTTCGCTCAACTGCCCAAAGACACAAAAATATCCGTCCGAAAAACTGCACTCTCAGACGGATGTGGTCAGTCCGCAAAAAAACAACGCTCTGCCCCAATCAGCGAAAATCGCAGAAATCTGAAGGATAGCCTTTCTTGGCTTGTCGAAAAAAAATGTCATAACAAACTGGCGAACGGAAATGAAAGCTCCCCGCCGTGTGCCTCCCTTTCCAGCTTTAACTCTGGAAACGGATTTTTCGCCGCTAAAATCGTCCTGCCCCACCCGTACACGATGGGTACGATTGAAAACTCGAGAGGGATTCCGACCCTCGAGTTTTTCAAAGGTTTTTCTTTTACGCGATTTCGGGCGCTAAACGGGTCTGCACGGACAATACAATAACCATCCACCGGCGGAGCCGGTGGTTTTTCATATGCGGGCAAAGCCCTAGACTACTAGCAGCGCCCTCGCAGG
>CAKUAV010000078.1 GCA_934636425.1 uncultured Clostridia bacterium | reverse complement strand
TCATGGCCATTCCTCTATTCATCATTTTTTAATATATCACACGATAATCAAAAAATCAAGGGGGTTGACGCAAAAATGTTGCCATTTCCTGCATATTTTATATATCGGCGCCGATATATGCCGGGCGTTTGCCCGTTCACATCCGCTCTTTCGTTAAATACTTCAAAAGAGGTGTCAATCGACGGACGAACGTGCTATAATAGGAATGATTGAAAGCGCACGTCGGAAAAATCCACACGGTTCCTTTATGGTCAAGCACGGAATCGCTCACTGCATTTTTAGGCGCGTCTTAAAGAGTCGGCTGATCGGCTCTTCATTATAGTTCAAAGACATTTGGCTATGCTGTCAAAACTCAAAACGAGCGTAAAGGAGGAACGTTGTGGCAAGACGAAGGGTTGAGCCAAAGCTGCGCATCATACCGCTGGGCGGCCTTGGCGAAATAGGCAAAAACATGACGGTATTCGAATATGGAGACGACATCATTGTGGTGGATATCGGCTCCATATTCCCCCGGGAGGATATGCCGGGCGTCGACCTGGTCATCCCCGACACGACCTATCTGGAAAAGAACATCTCCAAGCTGCGCGGGTATGTCATCACCCACGGGCACGAGGATCACATCGGCGCGGCTCCCTATGTGCTCAAGTCGCTGCCGGCGCCCGTCTACGGAACGCGGCTGACGCTGGCGCTGGTGGAGCACAAGCTCAAGGAGCATCGCGTCAACGGCATAGAGCTGCATGTGATCAAGCCGGGAGACACCATCGAGCTGGGCGTCTTTTCCATAGAGTTTCTTCACGTCAATCACTCCATCACGGGCGCGGTTGCGCTGGCGATTCATACGCCCAGGGGCACAGTCGTGCATACGGGAGACTTCAAGATTGACTACACCCCCATCGACGATCACAGAACCGATCTGGGACGCATGGCGCAGCTGGGCTGCGAGGGCGTGCTGGCGCTGCTGTGCGAATCGACCAACATCGAGCGGCCGGGCTACACCATGTCCGAGCGCAAGGTCGGCGAGACGTTCAACACCTACTTCCAGAAGGCGGAGGGGCGCATCATCGTGGCGATGTTCGCCAGCAACATCCACCGCATCCAGCAGGTTGTCGACGCGGCCGTGCGCTACAACCGCCGCCTGTGTCTCATTGGCCGCAGCATGGTCAACGTGTCCAAGGTGGCGATGCAGCTGGGCGAGCTGACCATCCCCGAGGGCTATCTGCTCTCCATCGACGACATTGACCGCTATGATGACAACGAGCTGGTCATCATCACCACAGGCAGCCAGGGCGAACCGATGAGCGGACTGGCGCGCATCGCCTTCGCCGAGCACAAAAAGCTCGAGATCAAGCCCAGCGACATGGTCATCATCTCCGCCACCCCCATTCCCGGCAACGAGAAATCCGTCTCGCGCGTCATCAATCAGCTGGTGCGCGCCGGCGCGGACGTCGTTTACGAGGCGCTGGCCGAGGTTCACGTTTCCGGCCATGCGCGGCAGGAGGAAATCAAGCTGGTTCACGCGCTGACCAATCCGAAATTCTTCATCCCCATACACGGCGAGTACCGGCATCTCTATCAGCACGCCGAGCTGGCCAAGTCTCTGGGCATGGAGGACAAGAATGTCGTCATCGCGAACATCGGCGACGTCGTCGAGCTGACGCAGACCGGCATTTCGGTGTCAGGCACCGTGCCCAGCGGCGAGGTGCTCATCGACGGGCTGGGCGTGGGCGACGTGGGCAATGTGGTGCTGCGCGACCGCAAGCATCTCTCGCAGGACGGCCTGCTCATCGTCGTGCTGGCGGTCGACCGCGATTCCGGCACGGTGGTCTCGGGGCCCGACATCATCAGCCGCGGCTTCGTCTATGTGCGCGAGGCCGACGATCTGGTCGAGGGCGCCAAGGACGCCGTGCGGCAGGTGCTCAGCGACTATCCCAGCATTGAGAGCGGCGAGTGGAACGCCGTCAAATCGGGCATACGCGACGCCGTGCAGCGCTATGTCTACACGACGCTCAAGCGCAGCCCGATGATACTGCCCATCATCATGGACATCTGACAGTTTTACAGTTTATCGCAGCCGGGCGGCAACCGATACGCCGTCCGGCTCGTCTAAATGACAAGCTCTTTTCATTACGGGGGACGAATCATGAATGTATACGATCAGGCGCACGCTCTGGCCCGCTCTATGAAGGAGAGCGAGGAATACAGGGAGTATGCGCGCCTTCGCGAGAAGGCCTATGAGGACGAAACCAACAAGGCGCTTCTGGACGAGTACAAGCGGCTCCAATATCATATGCAGCTCGCCCTGGCGGCCGGAAAGCGCATGGAAGAGGACGATTTTCAGCGGATGCAGAAGATCGCCGGGCTGCTCCAGTTCAATCCCGACGCCAGTGCCTATCTGCTGGCCGAGTTCCGCTTCCAGAAGATGCTTTCCGATATATATAAGATTCTGGCCGACGTCGCCGGAATCGATCTGGACATGCTGTCCGGCCAATAACTGACCAACCAACGGAGGCTCTTTTATGGCAAGAAAAAAAAGACGCGTCGTCTCGCGAAAATTCTATAATCAGAAAACGCTGCTCCGCGAACGCGAATACGGCTTTTACTGGTATGCCTGGCTGTGGAAAATCATTCGCCCGATACTGATCTTCGCGGCCAGCGCCGTCATCGTTCTGGGCATATTCGTCAATGTCTGGTTCGCGCTGTACGACAACTTCCTCAAGCCGGCCAATCCCGACGATTCGTCGACCGTCACATTCAAGATCAATCAGGGCGACTACGTCAGCACAATCGGCAATCATCTGGTCGAGCAGGGGCTTCTGCGCAACAAGGGCATATTCAAATACATGGTCATGTTCAAGGGCGTGACCAGCGAGATTCAGTATGGCACCTATCAGCTCTCCCCCAGCATGAACGTCTCCGAGATCATCGACATACTGTCTTCCGGCACGTCGAGCGTCGAACGCAGCATCACGATCATCCCCGGCTGGACGGTCGAGGACATCGCCAACTACTTCTATTCCATCGGCGCAATCGAGAACAAGGCCGAATTCCTGGCGCTGTGCAACGATCAGGAAAAGTTCGCTTCGGTATCGCATCAGGTGGCTCAGGCCATCGAATCGGGCACGGCTTCCGGCCGCAAATACCTGCTCGAGGGCTATCTCGCGCCCGATACCTATCGCGTATTTACCACCGCGTCGGCCGAATCGCTCATCAAGACGCTGCTGAGCCAGACCGAGCTGGTCATGGACGATCTCTACGCCTCCATCGAGGCCAACGAAACCGTCGCGGAGGGCAGCTTCGTCTCCACGCTGACTCAGGATCAGACCATTATACTGGCCTCCATGATCGAAAAGGAAGCCGGAACCGCCAACGATTACGGCCGCGTTTCCGCCGTGTTCCACAACCGTCTTGCGCGGGGAATGCGCCTTGAGTCCGACCCGACTGTCAAATACGTCACCGGCTCGACCAACTTTATACTCTCCAGCGACGAGCTGAATCTGGACAGCGCCTATAACACCTATGTGATCGGCGGTCTGCCCGTCGGCCCGATCTGCAATCCCTCCAAGGCGGCGATCGAGGCCGCGCTGCATCCCAATCAGGAGTACATCAACGAGGGTTACCTCTACTTCTGCTCCAAGGACCCCGACTCGGGCGAGCTGCAGTTCAGCCGCACGCTGGAGGAGCACGAAGCCGCCGTCGCGCAGTACCGTCCGCTGTGGGAGGCCTATGACGCCGAGCAGAAGGCCAAGGCGGTCGAAACGCCTCAGCCGACCGATCAGCCGGCTGAGGGGACAAATCCGTGACGCTGCCGGAATTGCTCGCGCCCGCGGGCGGTGAAAAGCAGCTCAAGGCCGCCGTTCGATTCGGCGCGGACGCCGTCTATCTGGGCGCAAACCGCTATGGTATGCGCGCCCATGCCGGCAATTTTGACGAAGAAGCGCTTGCGCGCGCGACCGCCTGGTGTCACGCGCGCGGCGTAAAGGTCTACCTGACGCTCAACATTTTTGCCTGCGACGAGGACATTGAGCCGCTCGTCGATCTGGCGAAATACGCCGTGCGCATTTGCTGCGTGGACGCGCTGATCATGGCCGATCCGGGCGCAATCGCCGCTGTCAGGGACGCGCTTCCCGATGCGGAGATTCATCTCAGCACTCAGATGAGCACAATGAACGCCCGCGCCGCCCTGTTCTGGCACAATGCGGGCATAAAGCGCATCGTGCTGGCGCGCGAAATGTCGCTCGACCGCATCCGCGCCATGCGCGCCGCGCTTCCGAAAAGCTGTGAGCTGGAGGCCTTCGTTCACGGCGCGGTGTGTATGTCCTATTCCGGACGCTGCGCGCTCAGCAAATACCTGACCGGCCGCGACGCCAACCGCGGCGACTGCGCGCAGGCCTGCCGCTGGACATACCGCCTCGAGGAGCAGAAGCGTCCGGGCGAGTATTTCCCGGTGGAGGAAACTGCGGACGGCGTTCACATATTCAGCGCGGGCGACATGAATATGCTGCCCCATCTCGACCGGCTGTGCGACGGATCGCTCGATTCCCTGAAGATCGAGGGGCGCATGAAGAACGAATACTATGTCGCGACGGTCGTCGGCGCGTACCGGCAGGCATTAAGCGCCATTGCACGCGGCGAATTTGACGATGAAACGCGGGCGCGTCTGAGCGGCGAGCTAAACAAAATCAGCCACCGCCCCTATGACACTGGCTTTTACTTCGGCGCGCCCGAACATCCCGGCGACCGGGACTGGTTCACGCAGAGCCGCGAGCTGGCCGCGCGCGTGCTGAGCTTTTCAGACGGACGCGCCGTGATTGAGGTCAAGAACAAGATCCTCTCCGGCGATGCGCTGGAGCTCATGACGCCGTCGGGCGCATTTGACTTTACGCTGGGCGGCATCACACGCGCGGACGGCACAGTGTGCAGCGCGTGTCCGCAGCCGAACAGCGTCGTCACGATCGATCTGCCTCATCCCTGCGAGGAAGGCGACCTGATTCGGGGGACGTGCAGAAATCATCAGACAGGCGAATAGATTATTAGGGCGATCACGGCGGCAAAGAGCCGCATCGGGAGGGTTGCCCTATGTTTTTATCCGTCCTCTTTTCGGAAATCGCGCATCTGTTAAGCGGCGCATGGCTGGTCTTTTCCCACATCAGCGGAAAAAGTTCCTTCCCGCAGGCGCTCTCGGCGCAAGAGGAGCAGGCGCTCATCGCACGCATGACCGCCGGCGATGAGACCGCCGCGCAGACGCTGATCGAGCACAATCTGCGCCTCGTCGCACACATCGCCCGAAAATATGCCGCCTGCGGCATCGATCGCGACGATCTGGTGTCGATCGGCTCGATCGGACTGATCAAAGCGGTGCGCTCCTACCGGCCGGAGAGCGGCAAGCTGGCCACCTACGCCGCGCGCTGCATAGAGAATGAAATGCTCATGGCCATCCGCAGCAATCGAAAAACGCGCGGCGACATTTCACTCAACGCGCCGATCGGCTCGGACAAAGAGGGCAACGAAATCCTGCTGCACGACATACTCAGCAGCGACGAATGCAGCGTGCCCGACGCCGTCGCCGCGCGCATCGACGCGAGCCGCGCCATCGCCGCGCTGAATCGTACGCTCGATGGCCGCGAGCGTACGGTGATCGTCATGCGCTACGGCCTGATGGACGGCAAAACCTATTCACAGAACGACATCGCGTCGCTGCTGGGCATATCGCGCAGCTACGTCAGCCGCATCGAAAAAAAAGCGCTGGGCAAGCTCAGAAAAAAGCTCGACCGCGCATAGGAGTTTAAGGAGAAAGCGCTATGATTCACTTTGGCCCGGCAGGCAACTGCCAGCGATTTTATGAAGAGGGCTTCAAGGGCAGCGAGCAGGCGCCGGCATGGATCGCCGCGCAGGGACTCAGCGCCTACGAATACGCCGCGGGACACGGCGTGTCGCTCAAAGACGAAAAGGCGCGAGCCATCGGCGAACAGGCGCGGCGCGCAAACATCGCCGTATCGATTCACGCGCCCTATTACATCAACTGCGCCAATCCCGAAAAGTGCGAAAACAACATCGCCTATCTGCTCGCCGCCGCGCACGCCGTCAGCCTGATGGGCGGAAGGCGCGTGGTGTTCCATACCGGCTCGCCCTCCCGGCTGAAGCGCGGTGCGGCCTTTCAAAACGCGCTGAAAGCGGTCGCTCTGGCGCGCAAAAGGCTGGACGACGCAGGCTATGCCGACATTCTGCTCTGCCCCGAAACCATGGGGCGGCCGTCCCAAATAGGCACGCTGGACGAAATCATCGCGCTCTGTCAGGCCGTGCCCGGCACGCTGCCCACAATCGACTTTGCGCATCTTCACGCGATCACGCTGGGCGCAATGACCGACGTGGCGGCGTTCGAAAACGTCATTGTTCGCCTGATCGACGGGCTGGGATATGAGCGCATCCGGCGCTTCCACGCGCATTTCAGCCGCATTGCCTTCACGAACAAGGGCGAAAAATGCCATATGACGTTCGCCGACGCCGATTACGGCCCAGACTTTTCACTGCTTGCGCCGCTGCTTAAAAGATTTGCGCTCGAGCCGACGATCATATGTGAATCGCGCGGCACACAGGCCGACGACGCAATGACTATGAAGGCGATTTACGAAGCGACCTGACGCGCAGCGCCAGCAGCAGTGAAAGCGCCGCCGTCATCCCAATGCCGGCCATCATGCCGGACGAGCCGCCGTTGAGCCAGGCGCTGTTGACCAGATACGTCTCGCACTGCGCGCCGTTCGTTCCCGGAAAGCCGAAAAGCACACTCAGTGCGAAAATCGCCATACGAAATCCGACGACCCAGTCTGTGCTCCCTCTCTCTTCACAGGCAAGGCAGCTCACGACCGTCAGCAGAGCCGCATTGAGGAGCCATACGACGCGCGTTGAGCTGTCCCATGCCGTTTCAAGCAGCATGAGCGCGACCATAACGGCCAGCGCGCCCCAGCGCCCAAGCTGCAGCCTGATAAGCGGATAGACCAGCGCATAGGCAAACGCCAGCCGCGCAATCAGCGCCAGCGCGCCGCTCAGCAGCAGCGCCGCGCCATAGCCGATCGTCACCGGCTGTGAAAGCGCCGCGCCGCGCGCCACGCGCATTGTGCCAGCCAGGATATAGATCAGCCAGAGCGCCGCCGTCATGCCCGCGCCCAGCGCCAGCCCCGCGCCCGCATTGCGCCCCGAAAAGCGCCTTTCAGAATCCGTCAAACGGCGCTTCAAAATGCGCGTGGCAAGCAGCAGCATAAGCGCGCCCAGCGTCTCTGCGATCAGCGCGCCATGGCCAATCATCGCGCGCACAAATCCCGGCGCGCGGTAGAGATTTTTGCTCGTCACGCCCCATGCGCCGACCAATGCGTTGCAGATTGTCCAATAGAGCGCCGTCAGGCCGTCGCGGGACAGCAGCCACAATGCGGCCGCCGCCAGGACAATCGCCGCGCTCCTCAGTATTTTACGTCCACACTGCGTTTTCAAAGTCGTTCCTCCAAAAAAAGTCCTCAGCGCCTTTCCGCCCAGCAGCCGAAATCGCGCGCTTTTTTCTTTAATAAGCTCATTTTAAGCGGCCTGAGCGCCTTCTTCAAGCGCATCTGCGTGAAAATACGCGGCCAGTCGCCGCCAAATCTCCAACACGCCGCGCCGAAATGCCTGTGGATAAACAGAGCGAGACGGGGATCTCTCCCCGCCTCGTCAGCTTGTCAAAAAAGTTTTTGACAAGCTGGTGGACGGGAGAGCAAGCTCCCCCGCCACTGCCACCCCTTGCAGTTTTTGCTCTGGAAAATGAGATTTTCCTCCGCAAAAATCGTCCCGCGCCCGCCGTACACGCCGCCGTGCACGATTAAAAGCTCGAGAGAGCTCCGGCCCTCTCGAGCTCTCCAAGGGTTTTTCGACAGTCTGGCGAGACGGGGATCTCTCCCCGCCTCGTTTTTTATGGATTCTCAGGAACGCGGTAAATGCGCTTCCACTCTGCTGTCGGCTGACCGCTGTCATCGCTCAAAACGAGCGGTTCCATCCAGTGCAGCATCGAGCCGCCGCCCTTGACGGCCTCGATCAGCACCAGCTTGGGCGCGCGGCTCGCCGTAGCGTGAACCGTGCGGATGCGCTTGGGCTCGAGCCTGTGCGTGCGCATGGCGTACATCAATTCAAACGCCCGCGCCGCCGGGAACACAACGGCCAGCCGTCCGCCCGTCCTGAGCAGATCGAACGCCGCCGCGGCGAGATCGTCCACCGTGCAGTCCGATTCATGCCGGGCGATGCGCTGCGCGTCGGTCTGGCTGAGCAGCGCGCCGCCCGCCTTGCCATAGGGCGGATTGCACACGGCCAGCGAAAACTTGCCATAGCCGTACAGCCGGGCGGCTTCTCGAAAATCGCACGACCGCACCTCGACGCGATCGGTCAGGCCGTTGAGCGCCATGCTGCGCGCCGCCATATCGGCCATCTCCGGCTGAATTTCCAGCGCTGCAAAGCGGCTGTCCGGATGGCGCGAGGCCATGAGTATGGTGATGATGCCGCTGCCCGTGCCCAGATCGGCAATATAATCGCCGCGCCGGACGGTGGGAAAATCGGCCAGCAGCACGGAATCCGTGCCGAAGCGGAACGCGTCCAGCTTTTGCAGTATGCACAGATCCCCGAATTGCAGCGAATCGAGCCGCTCTCCCGGCCGAATCAGCGCGTCTTTTTCCATGCGCCCTTCCCCTTTCAGTCCTTCTCGACGGCGCTTTTGATGACATAGCCCGTCTGTCCGTTGTGCTCGATTTTATACCAGCCGCTTTCCTCGCCCAGCACGGTGATGCGCGTTCCATCGTACAGCTTGTCCAGCCGCTTTGAGGACGCGTCCGCCGACGCGCGCATATTGAGATAGCTGCCGCCGACGCTGACCGTCGCGTTATGGCCGTCGTTTCCGGACGACGCGCCCAGTATGCGCCGCTGCACTTCCTTCGTCGCAACGCCGTCGGCCTTCATGCCGTTTGCCGACTGGAACGCCTTGACCGCCGCTTCAGTCTTTGTAAGATAGTTTCCGCCGATGCTGCCGTCGAAGTAACCCAGCTCCTTCAGCTTGCGCTGTATGGCCTTCACCGCCTCGCCGGTCGAGCCGTATCTGAGCGTTTCGCCGTCCACTTCGGGCACAGCTGTCGGCTGTGTCGTCGGCCGAGCGGTCGGCTCTGCAGCCGGCGCGCTGTCCGTGCGCAGATACTTCGTCATGACGTAGCCGCTGATTTTTCCAGCGGTGATTCGGCTCCATGCGCCGCTTGCGCCGGTTATGACTACGCTCTGGCCATGGCTCAGCGCGCCCACGATCGACGAGGACGTGCTGGCCGACGCGCGGACGTTCAGCCGCGAGGACGGATTGCCCAGCCTGACCGTCGCCGCCGTACCGCTCGTTTCAGGCGCGGGCGTTGCTGCAGGCGCATTCGTCGGCGTCTCTGCTACATCCGAGGCAGCCTTGAGGATCATGCGCTGGATTTCGAGCGTGGCGACACCGTCGGCCGTCAGACCGCTGCCCAGCTGGTAGGCGCGCACCGCCTCTTCCGTCTGCGTAAGATAATTTCCGCCGATGCTGCCGGTAAAATATCCGAGCTTTCGCAGCGCGCGCTGAAGCGCCTTGACCGACTCGCCGGTCGAGCCGTATTTCAGCGTTTCGCCGTCCGGCACGGATGCAGCGCCCGATGTGGGCGCAGGCGTCGTTGTTGTTTCAGGAAAATCAGGTTTTGTGATTTGCAGATAGCTGGTCATGACATAGCCGCTCAGCGCGCCCGTGCTGATCTGGCTCCATCGTCCGCTCGCGCCGCTCACCGTGACGTGCTGGCCATGGCCCAGCGTGCCCACGACGGCGGTGTTCGTGCCGGGGCCGCGGCGCACGTTCAGCCGGGACGACGGGTTGCCCAGCCGGACGATCGCCGTATCGCTCTGCGCGGGCGCATTGGTCGGCGCGGGCGTGACATCGGGCGCAATAGTGGGCTGCGGCGCGATTGAGAGATACTGCGTCATGACATAGCCGCTGATCTCACCGGCGCTGATCCGGCTCCACGCGCCGCTCGTGCCGGTCACCGTGACGCTCTGCCCGTTTTTCAGAGTGCCCCTGATCGCCGAGGACGTACTCGCCGACGCGCGGACATTCAGCCGCGAGGACGTGTTGCCCAGCCGAACGGTCGCCGTATCGCTCTGCGCGGGCGCATTGGTCGGCGCGGGCGTGGCTGTGGGCATCTGCGCGCCCGCATTCAGTATCATCTGCTGGAGCTCGGGCGTGGCAATGCCGTCGGCCGTCAGGCCGTTCGCCGACTGGAAGGCCTTGACCGCCGCTTCGGTCTTTGCAAGATAGTTTCCGCCGATGCTGCCGTCGAAGCAGCCCAGCTCCTTCAGCTTGCGCTGTATGGCCTTCACCGCCTCGCCGGTCGAGCCGTATCTGAGCGTTTCGCCGCTCGGCTCGGCCGTAGGCGCAGGCGTAACGCCGGGAAGCGTTTCTTCAAAAATGCGCTTTTGCAGCGCGGGCGATGCAACACCATCCACTGTCAGGCCGTTTTTCGCCTGATAGGCGCGCACAGCCGCCACGGTGAGCGATTTATAATTGCCCAGCGGCGTTCCGGTGAAGAAGCCCAGCTCCTTCAGCTTTGTCTGAAGCGCCTTGACGGCCTCGCCGCTGTCGCCCTCCTGGAGCGTCGTATAGCCGTCCGCCGACTCGACGGGCACAGGCGTAATGGTCGGCTCGACCGAACCGCCCGTCCTCAGGCTTTCGGACAGCGACAGGCGCTGCCGCGACGTGCCCGGATAATAGAAATCGAGGATCTCGCTGTATTTCTTGCCGTAGCTGAGCGCCATCCACTGCGCGCCGCGCTGGCTCATCCCAACGCCGTGTCCAAACCGCCTGAATGACAGCGCAAACGCATCGTCCTTTTCGGTCAGGCCGATGATCTCATTGCTGCCGCTGTTGATGGACAGGCCGAAGAACGTTTCCAGATCGCCGTATGTATCCAGATTGACGTCCTTGACGCGCGTCTCGCCGTTTGCGGAGAATGTCACGTTCAGCCTCAGCTTTGTGTATGTGCGGCTCGGCGCGGCATAGCGCGGCGTGTGAAGCTCGGCCGCGTTGACGCTCACAATGCGCGCATCGCTCAGTCCGGCTGCCCGAAGGATCTTTTCCGCGAGCGCCGCGGAAATCGCCGTTCCCTCTTTGGGAACAGACCCGCTCCTGACGATGCTGGAGGGATTTTCCAGATCGTAGGGGTCGTCCCTGACCGTCAGATAGGACGCGCCGCCGCCCCAGATGTTTTTCGCCGATTCGGTCTGGCCGCCGTTGCTGGCGGTATAGTAGCACTGCGCGTAGCTGCCGCCGCTCATCAGGCAGACGCCCTTCGTCTCATCGACGGCGCGAATTGCGTTGGCATAGGACGAGGTATAGCCGCGGAACACCTGACTGGTCGTGTTGTCGGTCACATCGTAGCTGCCGCCCGAGCGCTTGGCGCGCATGGCGTATGTTCTGGCCGAAACGGCCTGCGCCTTGAGCGCCTCAACGGGATAGCTGTTCGACATTTCATACGGCACCACGCCATAGAGATACGTTTCGATATAAATGCGCAGCACCGTCTGAATCGAGCCGCCGCTCGCCGTAAAGCTCAGATCGCCGCAGAAGAGATTGCCCAGCGACGGCGATGTGAAGCGAACGCCGCAGGACGTGCCGCCGCTCGTTCGATTGACGCTGAGCGATGTGCCGCTGGCCAGCGTCCTGCCGCCCGACGTGAGCGTCAAAACGCCGGCGGACAGCGACACAGTGGCCGACGCGCCGTCCGACAGCCGCTCTCCGTTCACAGTGTACGCGCCGCTCGTCTTAAACGTCACGCTTGACGGCGAGCCCAGACGGCTCAGCTTGACGCGAATCATGCCGTCCGAGGTCGCCTGCGCCCCGTCGTTCGGCCAGACCGAAGCGCCGCTCAGCAGCAGCAAAAGCGCCAGCGTCATGCTGAACGTCCGCCTTATAAATTGCAATATATATCTCGAGTGTGATCGTAAAGCCATTGTACAGACCCTCCTGTGCATATTGCCATTTAATAAATTCGACACTTATTAAAAAAATCCTGCCAGTCATCTCTGGAAATGAATAACAGATGCAGTATGTGAAATACTTTTGTAATTTGCGCACAGTTCAGTCCAAAAGACAAAACCCGACCGCAATGGCCGGGTTTCAGAAACAATGAGAATTACTCCTCCTCGGGAGCGCCGACAGGGCAGGCCTCCGCGCAGGAGCCGCAGCTGACGCACAGCTCGGGATTGATGACGTACTTGCCGTCGCCCTCGCTGATCGCCTCGACGGGACACGCGGCAGCGCAAGCGCCGCAGGCCACGCAGGCATCGCTGATCTTATAAGCCATTAAGATACACCTCCTTATCTTGGTTGTATGTATTATATCATCCGCCGCCATGAATTGCAACAGCATTTCTGTGTTATTTATTGTTCACTGTTTGCATCATTTTTTGAGTTCTGCGCAGCGCTCTGGGCAGGCTTCTCGCTTTTCTGCGCCTTTTCGTTTCTGCTGCCGGCAGCATTGTTCGGCTGCGCAGCCGCTTCGGCTCCGGCCGCGGCGTCGGCGCCGTTTTTCTCAAAGTACTGCTCGGTGCTCTGCTTTTTGCCCTTCGGACGCGGATAGCGGCGGCGCGCAGGCTCCTGCTGCTCTTCCTTTGCGTCGTCCTTGCCGCCTTTGGCCTCTCTGCCTGGCTTTTTTTCCGGACGCGGCGGCAGCTTGCGTTCCGTACGGGGCTTCGGCGCGGCGGGCGCGGGCATTTCGGGCATCGCGGGCACGGGCATGCCGTCGGCGAAGAACTCCATCTCCTCCACAAGCGATTCCTCGGCCTTTTCGACGCGATCGGGCAGCGTCTCGCCCGGCCGGCACACCTCATCCAGCGAATACTCGCGGACGTCGAATGTATCGTCGCTCTGGCGCAGGCGCACCTTCACCTTTTCGCGAATCACGCCGATTTCCGTCACCGTGCCAACGCCGTCGGGCGTAAGGATCTCCTTCCCCACGCGCGGCAGCTTTTTAAGCGTCACTTCGTAATTGTCCTGCTCGTATTTCAGGCAGCACATAAGCCGCCCGCACTGGCCGGAAATCTTGGCCGGATTGAGCGACAGGCTCTGATCCTTGGCCATGCGGATGGACACGGGCTGAAAATCGCTCAGGAACGCGCCGCAGCAGATCGGCCGGCCGCACGCGCCCAGCCCGCCCAGCATTTTCGCCTCGTCGCGCACGCCGATCTGGCGCAGCTCGATGCGCATTTTGAACACAGACGCAAGATCCTTCACCAGATCGCGGAAATCGACGCGCCCGTTGGCTGTAAAATAGAATATCAGCTTGCTGCCGTCGAATGTATATTCCGCATCGACCAGCTTCATATCCAGCTTGTGCGCCGCGATTTTGCGCATGCAGATCTCGACGGCGTCCTTTTCCCGGGCGATGCATTCCTCGCTGTGCTTCACATCCTCCGGCGTGGCCATGCGTATGATCTTCTTGAGCGGCGCGGTCAACGACTCGTCGGGAATCTCCCGCGCGCCCGTCACCGTTTCGCCCATCTCAACGCCGCGCACCGTTTCCACAATGACCGGATCGCCCGGATTGGGCCACACGCCCGTCGGATCGAAGTAGTAAACCTTGCCTGCCTTCCTGAAGCGGATCCCCGCAACCGTTGCCATCTATATTATCCTCCCACTATATCGAAAAAGAGCGTCTCCAGCACGGCCTGCCAGGCGACATTGCTCGCCAGCCTTTTGCGTGCCTCTATAATTCCCGACAGCATTTGACTGCCGGCAAACCGCTGCCGGTGAAGCGCATCCTCCAGATCGGTCTGGATGACGTCCCCGGCCGCGTCCTGTATCACCATAAGATCGCGGGCGTACAACTCCATGATGTCCAGTATATCGCCCGACTGCTCGCGGTTTTCAGTCAGCGGCAGCGCGGCGATCGCCACATCCTGCTTCTCATGCAGCCCCTCGAGCGCGCGCATGACCTTCGTGCGCAGCGTCCACCAGCCCTCGGACGCTTCCATATTGAGCGCGCGCCCCACAGAGCCCTGCGAAAGCCGGGCCAGCAGTCTGGCGCGCTCCGGCGATATGCCGTGCTTTTCAAGCGCGTCGATCGCCTCGTGCTCCTCCAGATAATGAAAGCGCACCACGCGGCAGCGCGAAATTATCGTCGGCAAAAGCGCCGTCATGTTGGACGCGACCAGAAAGAACACGTCCTCGCCCGGCGGCGTTTCGAGTGTCTTGAGCAGCGCGTTCTGCGCCTGAGGCGTCATTTTGTCCGCCTGGCGAATCACCACGACGTGCCGCCCGCCCTCGTAGGGCTTCACGCCGAGCCGCGCGATCACATCGCGAACCGTCTCCACCGAAATCGACTTTTCCGGCTCGACGCGTATGAAATCGGGATGATTGCCGCTTTCAAACTGCCTGCATGACGGACAGACGCCGCACGGCCTGTTGCCTTGAGCGCGGCACAAAAGCGCCTTTGAACAAATATCGGCCAGCGTGCTCTTGCCCGTGCCCGCTGGCCCCGTGAATAAATAGGCATGAACAATTCGGGAAGAGTGCATCTCTTCCCGAAGATAATTTGAAACGTCCCCGATGATGTCGGAAAATGTCATAATCAGAGCTTGACGAACTGCTCGACGTTCAGAACGAACACCGTCGCGCCGCCCACCATGACCTCGATGGGATACGGCACATACGCGCCCGTATTGCCCGCCATGGGGGTCTGG
>CAKUAV010000077.1 GCA_934636425.1 uncultured Clostridia bacterium | reverse complement strand
CGCCGTCAACGGGGAACGCCTGAGACGCGCGCCATCCGCTCTGTCCATGTCGCCGACCGGGAGAAATCCGGGGGAACACTGCCTGCTCTGTCCATGTCGTCGACCGAGAACGAAGCGGCGAATCGCTCGCTTGGAGAACGTACAGCGCTCTGAGCGGCGACGCGTGAACACGCCGCGTGTGGGCGCACGGCCAGAGTTTTGGCCGCGCCATGCGCGCAACGCCTGAGACGCGCACCGTCCGCTCTGTCCATGTCGCCGAGCGAATCAGCGCGGCGAATCGCTCGCCTGGAGAGCGAACGAATTTCGCGCGGAGCGCGCTCTGAGCGGCGACGCGGGAACACGCCGCGCGTGTGGGCGCACCGCCGGAGCTTTGGCCGCGCCATGCGCGCAACGCCTGAGACGCGCACCGTCCGCTCTGTCCATGTCGCCGAGCCGAATCAGCGCGGCGAATCGCTCGCCCGGAGAGCGAACGAATTTCGCGCGGAGCGCTTCACTGCAGAGTTGTTCATCTAATATTATGCCCCACAAGGTGTTTTTCGTCAAGTTATTCTCCTGCAAAGCGCGGCGCGCATTGTGGCGCAAATGAAGCGTTTTCGGAGCGGAAATCGCAGCAGGCGCGGCGCTGAGCCGGTCAAAAAGGCGGGAGAGAGCGCGTCGCCCTCCCCCGCCTGCCGCGTTGCAATGTGCTTATCTGCCCAGCATGGCCGCGCCGATGATGCCGGCATCGTTGCCCAGCGTCGCCAGCTCGACGCGCGCATAGGGCATGGTCTTGTAGAACACCAGCTTGGCCAGCTTCTCGCGCACCGGCTTGATCAGGAATTCGCCCGCCGCGGACACGCCGCCGCCTATGGCGATGATCTCCGGATCGACGAAGTTGATGATGTTCACGATGCCCACCGCCAGATAGTAGGTGTAGCGGTCGAACACCTCCATGGCCGCCTTGTCGCCCGCCTTGGCCGCGTCCACGACCGTCTTGGCCGAGATCGACTTGGCCTCGTTCAGCACGGATTCGGGATGCGCCTTGGCGGCTTCCGTACCCATGCGGATGATGGCGGTGGCGGAGGCGTAGCGCTCCCAGCAGCCCCTGTTGCCGCAGGTGCACTCCTCGCCGTCGACCACGACGATCATGTGGCCCAGCTCGCTGCCCACGCCGTGCGCGCCGGAATAGACCTTGCCGTCTATGACCACGCCGCCGCCCACGCCGGTGCCCAGCGTCAGGAACACGCTGCTCTTCGCGCCGGCCGACACGCCCGCCACGTTCTCGGCCAGCGTCGCCACGGTCGCGTCGTTGTCGACGTATATGGGCTTGTCGATGTCCTTGCGCATCAGCTCGATCAGCGGCACGTTGTGCCAGCCCAGATTGGTGCAAAACGGCACGACGCCTGTGCGCGGGTCGAGTATGCCCGGGATGCCGATGCCGACCGACTTCACATCGTCCATCGAAACGCCCGACTTTTCGATCGCGCGAAGCGCCAGTTTGGCCATGTCCGCCACGACGGCCTCATGGCCGCGCTCGACCTTGGTGGGGCAGTCTACCTTGGCGATGATATGGCCGTTCTCGTCCACAACGCCGGCCTTCAGATTGGTTCCGCCCACGTCAATGCCCACATAGTACATAAAAAACATCCTCCTCTATGGCTCATGTGCTTTTGTCACACAGTATACCCGTCATTCGCCGTCCCCGCCGCCGATCTTCTCGGCGCGCGCGGCGGTCTTTTCCAGGCGCGCGAACATGCGCTTTTCCAGCTCCTCGACCGCGTTGTAGCCCTGCTGCCTGAGCATGAGATTGCGCGCGGCCACCTCGAGCACCACGGCCACGTTTCGGCCGGGGCGTATGGGCAGGAGTATCATCGGCACGGAAACATCCAGTATTTCCTGCGTCTTTTCGTCCGTGCCGACGCGGTCGTATTCCTTGCCGTCCACCCAGTGCTCCAGATGAACGACGAGATCGATCGAGCGCGTACGCATGACCGAGCCGATGCCGAACATCGTCGCCACGTCGATTATGCCAATGCCGCGGATCTCCATCAGGTGTCGTATCATCTCCGGCGCTTCGCCCACGAGCCGGTTGTCGCTCACGCGGCGGATGTCCACAACGTCGTCGGCCACCAGCCTGTGCCCGCGCTTGACCAGCTCCAGCGCGGCCTCGCTCTTGCCCACGCCGCTCTCGCCGGTCAGCAGCACGCCCACGCCGTAGACCTCCACCAGCACGCCGTGCACGGTCGTGCGCGGGGCGAGGTGATTGTTGAGGAAATAGATGATCTCGATCACCAGCCGCGTCGTGCTCTCGCCGGTGCGATAGACCGGGATTTTGCGCGCGCGCGCCAGCTCGACCAGATCGTCCAGCCCGCCCAGCCCGCGGCAGATGATGATGCAGGGCAGATCGTAGCTCGTGAACTTCTCGAGCCGCTCCCTGCGCGTGGCCGCGTCGAGCGAGCCTAAATAGCTCGTCTCGACCAGGCCGATGATCTGCGGCCTCTCGTCGGCAAAGTGATCCCAGAAGCCGGCCAGCTGTATGCCCGGCCGATTGATGTCGCTGGCCTCTATGGACAGAAAGCCGGTCTGCGAGGGCACAAGCTCTGTCAGCCTGAGCGCCTTGACCATGGCGGCGGCGTCAACCATGCGCTATCATTCCTTTCCGATGCGGCCTTCGCGTATGAGCGCCTCGACCGTCTGCGCCACGCCGTCCTCCGCGTTGGAGGGCGCGATCACATCCGCGGCCTTCAGCATTTCCGGCGCGCCGTTGGCCATGACGAAGCCCGTGCCCGCCCACATAATCATGTCCAGATCGTTCAGCCCGTCGCCGAACGCGGCCGTGTCCGCCTGCGCGATGCCGAGCAGCTCGCTCAAACGCGCCAGCGCCGCCGCCTTGCCCGCCGCCGGATTGACAAATTCGATAAAGCGCGGCTGGGATGTGGCCACGCGCACGCGTCCCTCAAAGCGCGCCTTCAACTCGGGCAGCAGCTCCGCAATGCGCGCGGGCGCATCGATGGCCAGCATTTTCGGCGTTTCAAAATCAAGGCACTCGGACAGCGGCCTGCCGGTCACCTCCAGCCGCCCCGTGCCCTTCAGAAAATCGAGATAATCCTGCGCGAACTTCCCGTGCGCCGCGCAGACGAACGCCTCGCCGCGATAGGCCTGTATGTGCAGACCCATCTCCTCGCAGGCGCGGGCGATTTCGCGCGCCATCTCCGGCGAGAGCGGCGTGGACGAAAGCGGCGCTTCCGTGCGGGAGTCGGCGGTCAGCGCGCCGTTATAGCAGATCAGCGGCGCGTCTATCCCCAGTTCCTTCACGAACGGCCTGAGCGCGCAGGGCATGCGGCCCGATGAGAGCGTCACGACCGCGCCGTGTGCGCGCGCGTCCTTCAGGGCGCTGATTGTGCGCGCGGTGAGCCTGCCCTCGGGATTGAGCAGCGTGCCGTCCATATCGAGGGCGATCAGTTTGATGGGCAAGTCAAAAACCTCATTTCAATGTCAAGCGCTTCCGCGTCGGACGCGGTTACTACTATTATAATACACAATCTCCCCCGCGGCAAGGGGCGAACGCGCAATTTGCGCGAAAAATGAACGGGCGGCGCTATTCCCGAACGGGGAAGCAAGCTCACCGTTCTGCGCCGCATCTCAAAGCTTCGATTTGAATCGTCGGCAGTTTTGCGCTTGGCGAAAGCCGGCTTGTCAAAAAGCGGACTGGCAGGTGTCGCACGCCCGACGGAAGGATTGAGGCGGTGGCACGAGCCCTGCGCCGCGGCGCTTTGCCTGTGATACAGCGCCGCCCGCAAGCGTTGGCGGGCTATCGGTTTTTCGCAGGCGGCAGTTTTATCTTTGGCGAAAACCGGCTTGTCGAAAAAAAAGCAGAGCAGCAGGTGTCGCACGCCCGACGGAAGGATTGAGGCGATGGCACGAGCCCTGCGCCGCGGCGCTTTGCCTGTGAGATGGCGGCGGCGGGCAATCGGTTTTTCGCAGGAGGCAGTTTTATCTTTGGCGAAAGCCGGCTTGTCGAAAAAAAAGCAGAGCGGCAGGTGTCGCACACCCAACGGAAGGATTGAGGCGGTGGCATGAATCCTGCGCCGCGGCGCTTTGCCTGTGAGACGGCGCCGCCCGCAAGCGTCTCCGGGCGCGATTGAAAGCGCGAGTTTTTTGACAGGCCGATATTGACATTTGTTTTCAGTTATGCTATATTGTTCTGGAAATATTTTCACAGAAAGTGAGGGCCACGGCCATGCTGAACTGCGATATTACGTCCTACGGCGCGACAGGCGACGGAAAGACGCTGAACACGGCGGCCATACAGGCGGCGATCGACGACTGCGCCAGATGCGGCGGGGGGCGCGTCACCGTGCCGGACGGCGCGTTCGTCACCGGCTCGATCGAAATGAGGAGCAATATCGAGCTGCACATAGAGGCCGGCGGCATACTGTACGGCTCGGGCGACTGCAATGATTATCCCGAGCGGCAGAACCTTCGCCATGTGGACGCGGCGTTCCTGCCCCGGCGGCGCAGCGCCAGCCTGATATTCGCCGAGGAATGCGAAAACATCGCGCTGACCGGCCCTGGGCGCATAGACGGGCAGGGCGATCTGTTCGTCCGGCCGGTTGAAAACAGCTGGATGCCCTACAAGCAGCTCGATCTGCCCACGCCGCCGCGGGTGGTGTTCTTCGCGGGATGCTCGAATGTGCGCGTCGACAGCCTGACGCTGCAAAACTCGCCGGGCGGCTGGGCGTTCTGGGTTCACGACTGCGACGAGGTGTCCTTCGACCGCGTGAACATCCGCGCGAAGGTGGAATATCCCAACAACGACGGGATTCACATCAACTGCAGCCGGAACGTGACGGTCTCGAACTGCAACATCACCTGCGGCGACGACTGCATCATCGTGCGCGCCAACACATCCTCCCTGCGCGAAAAGAAGGCCTGCGACGGCGTAACGGTGACCAACTGCAATCTGACCACATGGTGCAACGCCATACGCGTCGGCTGGCTGAACGACGGCGCAATCCGCAACTGCGTGTTCTCGAATCTGGTCATCCGCCGCTCGGGCACCGGCGTCGGGATTTCTCTGCCCGACCGCAGCGCCGAGCCGCCCGAATCGGACGACACGCTGATCGAGAACCTGACATTCTCGAACATCGTCATGGACGAAATGGCGCACTATCCGATATTCATCGAGATACACGCCGCCGAGACGACGCGCTGCCGCGCCGTGCGCAATCTGCTGTTTTCCGGCATACAGGCCCGCGCCCATCGCGCGCCGTTCATCAGCGGACGGGCCGACTGCCCGATCCAGAACATCACGTTTGCGGACTGCCGGTTTGAAAAGTATCCCGCCGCGCGCGAGGGCGAGCGCATCCGCTGGGGCTCGGCGCGCTATGAGCCCGTGCCCTATCAGACCGTTGTCATGCGCAACGTCGAAAACCTCGTCCTGAACAACACGACGTTCTCTCTGCCGGAGTGACATAAAAAACGCATCCCTCTCCCGATGAGGAATGCGTTTTTCGTTTACAGCGCGAGCTTTTTTCCGTCCAGCGCGGCCTCGACCAGCGCGCCGCCCGCATAGCGCAGCTTGAGCGAGAAGAACGGGTGCGGCGAAGCGATCAGCCGCAGGAATATGCGGTCGCCCGCCCACATGGGCAGCGCATAGAGCGCGTCCTTGTCGATCCACTCGAGCGCGCCCTCGTCGCAGTCGATGATTTTTCCCGCAAAGCCGGTCGCTGTGAACAGGTGCATATACTCGGCCTCGTGGTCGTCGCTCACGAATGTGACGATCCCGCGGAAGGCGTAATCGGTGAGCGTGAGGCCGGTTTCCTCCTTCACCTCGCGCAGCAGACACTCCTCCGGGCTTTCGCCCTTTTCGAAGTGCCCGCCCACGCCGATCCACTTGTCGCGGTTTTCGTCGTCCGCCTTCCTGACGCGGTGCAGCATGAGATAGCGGTTTTCGCGCTCGATATAGCACAGCGTGGTCAATTTCGGCGCGTCAGTCATCGTCTCCGTCCTCCCGCAGCCGCAGATCGGGCGCTTTGTCGAGCCGCCCTTTCACGGCGATCAGCATCTTGATGGGCACGCCCTGCCGGCTGAAGAGCGCCTCATGCTCGCTGACGTAGTTGGGCTGAAAGCCGGACGCGTGCAGATCGAACGTGATATAGCGCATTGTAAAGCCGCACAGCCTGAAATACTCTATGGAATCATAGAACAGATCGTCGTCGTCGGTCTTGAACCAGATTTCGCCGCCGTCGATCAAAAACGCCCTGTACTGCATGAGCTGGCGCGGGTGCGTGAGCCGGCGCTTTTTGTGCTTTTCGCGCTCCGCCCACGGGTTGCAGAAGCTGATTATGATCTTCTCGACGCGATCCTCCGCCGAAAACGCCTGATGGATGAAGAGTATGTTCTTGCTGGTCAGGCGGATGTTGTCCACGCTCTCCGCGCCGTAGGCCGCTGCGATGTTGCGCCGGGCCGAGCCCAGCACGTCGCTTATGAGGTCGATCGCCACGAAGTTCGTGTCCTGCTCCGCGCGCGCCATGGCGGCGGTGGACACGCCCTTGCCGCAGCCCAGCTCGACGCACAGCGGCTGCGCCTTTGGGAAGAGCTCGCGCCAGCGTCCCCTGTATTGGTCGCAGTCGGCGATATAGTACGGGCAGGCGTCCAGCTCCGGCTGCGCCCATTTTTTCTTGCGCATTCGCATGGCGTGAGGGCTCCTTTTCGATCGTGATGTGTGCTGCGGGGGAACGGGGGTAATTCGGAATGCGGAATCGGGGCGCGGGGATGAGCGTGCGCGGCATTGCGGTTCTGTTGCGGCGGTTTGCCGTCGGTTCACGCCTGTCTTTTTTCCTTTGTCAGGAAAAAAGAGACGGCTTGCGATATCTTGCGTTTCTATTCCGCGGGTCGAGATCGCCATTCGCGCGTTCTCGCGGTGTCGGTGCGGTTATCTGCCTTTGTGGGTTCACTTCGGGTTTGGCCGTTTCTTTATGGCGATCTCGACGGGTTACCGGGGTGCGGGGAACGGGGATACGGGATACGGGGACGGCGGCGCGGCCTTTGCGCGCTTTTGCGCGGCCGCATTGACCTTGCAATGCTTTCCGCGGGGAGTACGCTGGGGCTGCGCGCCCCCAAACCTGCGCCAAAGAGTCTTCGACTCTCTGGACTCTCTTCACGCTGCGGCGGAGTTGTGTTGGTGCGTGTTCGTGGCCTTTGTGCGCTTTTGCGCGGGCACATTGGCACTGAAATGCTTTCCGCGGGGAGTACGTTGGGGCTGCGCGCCCCAAACCTGCGCCAAAGAGTCTTCGACTCTCTGGACTCTCTTCACGCTGCGGCGGGGTTGTGTCGGTGCAGATTCGCTGCGCCGTCACCCGGGTACACGGATAGACCCGACCAGCTCTGATAAGCGGAAGCCGCACAGCGGCCGCCCGGGTACACGGAGAGACTTGCCCGAGTCCAATTTATGCTCGGGCAAGTCGTGCTGTATAGCGATGCTATCTACACGCACCAACGTCCAGACTCGAGCCGCCCTCAAGCGGCGAAGAGTCGGGTTGCGTGCGCGAAGCGGTGTGGAGGCCGGCACTGCCGGCCCGGCCTTAGAACGTGTCCGCCGTCGAGATGAAGAACGGCAGCGGCAGCCAGTTCTTGTAGCCCGGATCGGGCAGCACAGTCTGCTCCAGGCCGAAGAACAGGCGCTGCGCCTCCAGATGCTCCATATCGATCGGGTTGTCGCCGCCCTCGCGCACCGTGGGCACGCCGTCCTTCACGCATATGGTCACCGTCTGATTGTCGACGCGCACGCACGCTTCGCCGTCCTCCAGCGCCATGTAGCTCGCCTTGAGCAGGAAGAACGCCTCGAGCACGTTCTTCCAGTTCAGCACGTCGATCAGCTCAACCTGCCTGATCGACACGCCCTCGCTCAGCCGCGCCAGAAAGCGCGCGCGCTCCGTGCAGAAGGGCGGCACGAACAGCGACAGCGACTCGCGCCCGGGATTCTGATCAAACAGCGCCTTTATGACCAGCGGCAGCAGGCGCTCCTCCTCGAGCACCAGCTCGCGGCCGTCGCCCATGATGTAGCCCGCCATGCGGCCGTCAATGCGAATCAGCCTGCATGTCGAATTCCAGCTGTGCATGATCGCGAGGAACTCGCCGCGCGGCCGCTCGCCGTGCACCGGCTGCGTCTGAGAGAGCCGGCAGGCGTAATCGACCTCCTCCGGCCTGTCCTCGCTCAGCTCGCTGAACGTCACGCCCGACGCGTCCACATTCTTCAGCGCGTGGCGCACATTGGTGGCGCCGACCGAGCAGCTGAGCGCCATGCCGGCCTGCTCGAAGCCGAAATAGTTGTAGCGCTGGCGCTGGCCGCCCAGGAAGAGCAGATCGTCGTTCTTCGCCCGGGCATCGGCGGTCATCAGCGCCATGAGCACCTTCATGTGCCCCTCGCCGCGCGAATAGGGATGCACCGACACAGTGCCCACGCTGCCGTATTGAAGCGTCTTGTCCAGCACGCGCATTGTGAGCGGCCTGCAGGCGACCATGCCGCGGATCTTGCCGTTCTGCTTGGCGAGGAAATGCCACTGCTCTATGCCCTCCACGCCGTCGGCGTAGGTCTTGGGCAGCAGCTTCTTGAAATCATGCGGGACGTGCGCCTGTGAAAAGACATAGTTAGCAAAGTCGATGATGTCGTCGCGGTCGGCCGGTGTGCCCAGCACATATTGCGTGTCAAGCATGGGGAAATCCTCCTTATGTCGTCGTTTGTGCGGTATAAATGCGCCCTCAGCGCGCCAGATGCGCTTCCTCGACCACCAGCGGTCTGGTCTGGCTGACCGAAATGCCCTCGCTGACCTGCTGCACGGTGATCTCGTCGCCCACGCGCGCGCCGGCCACGGCCAGCAGCTCTCTGGGCGAAACGAACTCGGTATAGCAGGACGCGCCGTTCAGGCAGACGCCGCTGCTCTTTGTGAAGTTCTCTCCGTATACGCTCAGCAGCTTGTCGCCGCAGCGCGCGCCGGTGATTCTGATCTCCCTCAGCCCCATTTTGAGGTCTGTGGGCTGATAGGGGAAATTGCCCTTATAGACCGACTGATCGCCGTAGAGCATATCGTACTCCAGCATCTTCAGCGCGTCCTCATAGTTGCTGCTCTCGCTGAAGTGCTGATGCAGCCGCGTGATCAACCCGTCGTCAAAGCCCGCAATGTCCATCACATAGGCCGACAGCTGCCAGGCGTTGAGATCGCGGTCGGGCACGTCCACGTCGAAATTGCTCCATATGACATACTCGTTTGCGAATATGCTGCCCGTGTCCAGCATGTCGTCGGTGATGGCGAAGTTGGGCAGATGGTCTCCATAGAACACGGCGATTGTCGGCTCGCTGAGCTGTGAGAGCGCGCCGACCAGCTCGCCCACGAACGCGTCGGTCTCCCTGATCTGGCTGACGTAATAGGCGAATGCGTTGCCCGGCACGTCGCCCGGCACTGTGCCCGTGTTTATGGGCGTGGGGTCGGGCAGTTCGTCGTCGGGATAGCTGCCGTGCGGCTGCACAGAGACGGCCATGACCACATCGGGCGTGTCGGTCGAGGCGAGCGCCGTGAGTATATAGCCGGTGAGCACATTGTCCTTCGCCCAGCCGGTCGGGTTCAGCTCGAGGCCGTTCATGTACTCCATCGACGTGAACGTGTCAAAGCCCAGATTGGCGTAGACCTTATAGCGGTTGTAGAACACGGCGGTGTTGTTGTGTATGGCGTGCGCCGAGTAGCCCTCCCCCTTGAGGTTATAGCAGATCGACTCGCACGGCCTGTCCTGAAGCACGGTGTGATAGGGGTATTCCCCCGCGCCGAAATCGCGTATGCTCATGCCTGTGAGCACCTCGAACTCCGTGTTCACGGTGCCGCCGCCGAACACGGGCACGGTGAGCTTTCCGCTGGGATAATTATCGCGCAGATGTACGAATACCGGCGTCGGGGTTTCCTCCAGCTCCAGCCCGTTGAGATGCGCCGGATCGAAGAACGACTCGAGCTGCACCAGTATGATGTTGGGGCGTATGCCGGTCTTCTTTTCGCCGCCCGCGCTGATCTCCGCGACGATCTCCTCCACGCTCTTCTCGCCGTAGTTGTCCGGCTGGGCGATGCCCTGATCGAGCAGCGTGCGCGCAAAGCAATAGGCGAAGCCGTTCTCGGCATAGGCGGCGATCAGGTTGTCATAGTGCTGCGGCAGTATCCCCGCGCGGGAGAAGAACACCGTCGTGAGGAACACCATGAGCGCGCACGCCGGCATGCAGACCGCCTGACTGAAGCGGACGACATAGCGCTTTGTGCGCAATAGGCCGATCACGATCAGCGCGATCAGCCCCACAACGCCTATGACGATGAACACCATCGCCGCGAGGCTCAAATAGTGATAGGCGATGCTCTTCACCGAGGGGATGAGCGTCAGATCGATGAACGAGAGCGGCGTCGTCCTGAAAAAGAGCAGTATGAAATCGGCGACGCCCAGCCCGAGCCAGACCACAGTCACGACGATCTCCACAAACAGCCGCCGCGTCGTCAGCAGCGAGAACGAGTAGGTCATGGCGATGATCAGCGCGTTGTACAGGAACATATGCGGCGCGGTCACGACGAATGAAAACGCCTTGACCACCGAATGGCGGCAGAGCGATTCCAGCACAAAATCGATGATTACGCCGCGCAGCAGCATGGCCAGCACCGGCCAGCGATTGAGGAATGTGTCGGGCAGCGGGCGCAGCGGCGTGCGGACGCGCTTCGCTCTGTTCTCCCGCCCCTTGCGGTCTGTTTTTTTCATGGCTTATTGGCTGGGCGCGCGTCCCCTTTTTGGCGCGCCGTCTCCTGTTGAGAGATTTCATGTCCCGTGTTCGTCCTATTATACAGACGCATTGTAAAGAAAATAGGTTTCGCTTTCCGCTGCGCCTGTGATAATATTGTGACGCGGACATGAACGCCGATGAGCCTGATCATGCGATAAGGTTTCGCGGAATGTTTTTCAAAAAGGAAAAGGCTCGAGGGCGAGCGGATTTTTCGTCAGATCAAGGCTTTCAGACGCAGAGAGGGCGGAAAAGACGCCGCCCTCGGGTCTTAGGGAATTTTTGAAAAGCACTCCTGAGATGCGCTCTGTGATAATATTGTGGCCATTGCCGCATGGGCATGAACACCGATTCGCCTGCCGATTACTTCTCCCTCTCCCCCGTCGCCCGATTCACCAGCTGGCGCAGCCGGCCGCGCGGGCTGACCAGACGCCCCTCGAGCACATCCTCCTCCGTGAACACGGCCATGAGGATTTCGCGCGCGCCGCAGCGCTCGCGGTCGTAGATAATGTATATATCGCCGTTGTCGGCCTGAACGCCGTCGGGATAGCTGATTTCATTCCGCGTATCGAGCACCAGCGCGCCCCGCCACGTCCTGCCGTCGTCGTCCGAGAGCATGGCCATGAGGTTGTTGCGCGCGTTCCAGTCCAGCGGGCTGGTCTGATAGGTGGGGTTGACGTGATTGACCATGATGAGCCGCCCGCTCTTCAAGCGCCGCACGAAGAAGCGCGAGTTGGGGCCGGTGTGGCCGGACGGGCCGATGTTCTCCCACGTCCTGCCGCCGTCGGACGAAAAGGCCTGGCCGATTCCGTATTTCGTGCGCACGGTCATCCACAGGCGGCCGTTATTCAGCTCAACAAGGCAGTGCTCGTCGAACGCGCGCTCGGGCATGTCCACGCCGCCGCGCCGCTCGAACGTCTCGCCCTCGTCGAGGGACGCGTACACATTGGCCAGTTCCTCATCGCGCAGCTCGGGATGATCCTCCCACGGCCGGCTGAACGCCCTGCTCCACAGCGCCGCGGGGAAGAGCCACTCCTCCTTCTTCGTGACGATGGGCTTGTTAAGCATCAGCCCGTTCATCAGCCGGCGCGGCGCGCCAAAGACGACGTTTTCCGCGTCGGGATCGTCGCAGAGAGCCGCCCACACGCCGTCGCGGTTGTCGTAATACATCCACGACTGCGTCCAGAACAGCCACAGCCGCCCCTTGGGGTCGATCCACAGCGCCGGATCGAAGCAGCGCACCTCGCCGTCGTCGTGCGCCACGGTGTAAAAGCCGTCGCTCCACGTCCTGCCGTCGTCGTCGCTCTTTTCAACGACGATGATGTTGCCCGGCTCCTCGGTCTTGCCGCCCGAATACCAGCAGGCAAACAGCCGCCCCCTGCCGGTGCGCTCTATGGCGGGTATGCCCTGCCACTGCCGCCCGGCGGCCTTCCATTCCGGTCTGCCGGCGTCCGCATACAGCTGCGCGGGAGTCATTGCGCCCTTGTTCATGTGTCACCCTTCCTTTCCAATATATAGTGTGATTTACAGCTCGCCGAGCGAATAGCCGCTGCGCCGATACTCGCTGGGGGTGCAGCCGGTGTGCTTGGCGAACATTTTATTGAAGTTCTGCGTGTTGTTAAAGCCCGCCCTCACGGCGACATTGAGCAGCGTCTCGTCGGGGCACTGCTCCATGAAGCGCATGGCCAGCTCGACACGCGCCGACGTGATGTAGTCCCACGGCGTCACGCCCGCGGTCTTGCGAAACACCGAGCAGAAGTAGTTGGGGCTCATCTGCACGGCGGAAGCGATGTCGCGAAGCGTGATCGGCTCTATGAGATGCGCGCGGATATAGTCTATGGCGGCGCGCACCGCCTCGGCGTGCTGCGCGGCTGCGCCCTGCACGGCCTTTTCGTCCAGATAGTCGGTCTCGCGCAGCAGCGTGACGAACAGCTCCGTGAGCTTTGAGCGCACCATGAGCGCGTATTCGCTCTCGCGGCGGTCGAACTCGCGCTCCACGTCCAGCATGAGCGCGGCGATATCGCGCGCGGCCTGCGTGCCGGCGGCAAGGCGGTTCTCGAACGCATCGCTGTGCGAAAAGGGCATGGCGAGGAAGCGGGGCGACAGCGGCGCGTCGCCCGCCGGCCAGAGGAACGCGGGGTCTATGTGTATGTTCGTCAGCCGCAGCGGCGCGCCGGGATCGATGCGCGTGACGCAGTGTATCTCATTGCACGCGAAGAGGAACACGTCGCCCGGGCCGATGGGATAGACCGCGCGCTGCGTCGTGTACAGGCCGCTGCCGCCCCGGATGAGCGCCGCCTCGAACGGGAAATGGCGATGCTCGCGGAAGGGGCGCTCGAACGGCTCGACACACCGGCTGAACAGGCGCACCTCGGAATGCCTGTGCGCCGCCTCGGGAAGGCAGGCGTTTTTCACGTCCATGGCCGTCACCTCGCAATTTTTCGTAATATAGTTTGCAGATTCCGTAATATCGTTAGCGCGCGGACAGGCTCATATCCGCTATAATACTGTTATCATAAATCACAGGCTCCGCTTTGTCAAGCGCAAAACGCCCCGGGCGCAGCCGAATCATAATATGCTTTAAGGAGTGACTTTCCATGACCGCCGGCGATTTGATCTCTCAGAATGTCAGCACCTGCTCCTCACCCAGCGATTTGCGCATCACCGATATGCGCTTTGTGGACATTGACGGCGCGCCCAAGCGCAACACCATACTCAAGCTCTACACCAATCAGGGCCTATGCGGCTTCGGCGAGGTGCGCGACGGCTCCTCAAAGACCTACGCGCTGATGCTCAAGAGCCGCATACTCGGCGAGAATCCCTGCAATGTGGACAAGATCTTCCACAAGATCAAGCAGTTCGGCGGCCCCTCCCGGCAGGGCGGCGGCGTCTCGGCGATCGAGATGGCGCTCTGGGATCTGGCGGGCAAGGCGTACGGCGTGCCGATGTATCAGCTGCTGGGCGGCAAATTCCGCGACAAAATCCGCGTTTACTGCGACACGGATGTAGAAGGCCGCCACACCGGCCGCGACATGGGCAGGGCGCTCAAAGAGCGCATGGAGCGCGGCTTCACGTTCCTCAAGATGGATCTGGGCATAGGCCTTCTGATGGACGAGCCGGGCACGCTGACCGCGCCGCTGGGCCTTCTTGACGACATGAAGAAGTACGCGCCGCACATACTGAACGTGCAGGGCGGCTCGGTGACGCAGGACATGGTGAGCCATCAGCGCAGCTATCAGCTGGTGACCACGGCGCATCCGTTCACCGGCATACGCGTGACGGAGAAGGGGCTGGATATGCTCGAGCAGTATGTGGCCGAGATTCGCGACGAAATCGGCTACGAGGTGCCGCTGGCGGTCGATCATTTCGGCCATGTGTGCGTGGAGGATGCGATTCGCTTCGCGCGGCGGATGGAGAAGTACAATCTGGCGTGGATCGAGGACATGATCCCGTGGATGTACACCGAGCAGTGGAAGCGCCTCAAGGCGAGCACCTGCATACCCGTCTGCACGGGCGAGGACATATACCTCAAGGAGGGCTTCAAGGCGCTGATCGACGCGGACGCCGTGTCCATGCTGCATCCGGACATAATGACCTGCGGCGGCGCGCTGGAGCTGCGCAAGATCTGCTCCTATGCCGACGAGCACGGCGTGGCCTGCGCGCTGCACATGGCGGGCAGTCCGGTGGCCTGCATGGCGACGGCGCACGTCGCGGCGGCGCTGCACAACGTCATGGCGATGGAGTGCCACTCCGCCGACGTGCCGTGGTGGGAGGACATGGCGATCGGCCTGCCCCGCCCGCTGATCGAGAACGGCTTCATCAACCTGAGCGAGAAGCCCGGGCTCGGCTTCGACGACCTGAACGAGGAGCTCCTGCGCGCGCACATCAACCCGAAAATCCCCGGCCTGTGGGAGCCCACCGACCAGTGGAACACCGAATTCTCCAACGACCGCATCTGGTCCTAGCCGCAGTGCGGCTTCCACTTGCTGCCGCGCAGTGATACAC
>CAKUAV010000076.1 GCA_934636425.1 uncultured Clostridia bacterium | reverse complement strand
GGCAAGGACAACGCCGGCCGCTATATCATTGGCGACATCGCCAAGATGCCGCACGTCCTGATCGCCGGCGCGACCGGTTCCGGCAAGTCGGTGTGCATCAACTGCATCATCTGCTCGATACTCTATCGCGCCACGCCCGACGAGGTGCGCCTGATCATGATCGACCCCAAGGTGGTCGAATTGTCGATCTACAACGGCATTCCGCATCTGCTGGTGCCCGTGGTGACCGACCCGAAGAAGGCCAGCGGCGCGCTGCAGTGGGCCGTGGCCGAAATGAGCGACCGCTACAAGAAATTCGCGACCAAGGAAGTGCGCGACATAAAGGGCTACAACAAAAAGTGCGCGCAGACCGGCGAAAAGATGATGCCGCAGATCGTGATCATCATAGACGAGCTGGCCGACCTGATGATGGTCTGTCCCGGCGAGGTCGAGGACTCGATCTGCCGCCTGGCACAGCTGGCCCGCGCGGCCGGCATCCATCTGGTCATCGCGACACAGCGCCCGTCGGTCAACGTCATCACCGGCGTGATCAAGGCCAACATACCGGCGCGCATCGCGTTCACAGTGTCCTCGTTTGTGGACAGCCGCACGATACTCGACGTGGGCGGCGCGGAAAAACTGCTGGGGCGCGGCGATATGCTCTTCGCCCCCGCCGGCTCGAACAAGATGCAGCGCGTTCAGGGCGCGTGGGTCAGCGACGACGAAATCCACTCGATCGTCGAGTACATCAAGAACCGCCATCAGGCCGAGTACAGCGCCGATCTGAACGAATACATGGAAAGCCGCGAGGTGGATACGACCGAGGAGCCCGACGAGGATCCCGCCGAGAAGGAGAGCGACAAGCTGCTCCCGCAGGCCGTGGACATCACCTTCAACGCCGGACAGGTCAGCATTTCCATGCTGCAGCGCAAGCTGGCCATAGGCTATGCGCGCGCGGGGCGGCTGGTGGACGAGCTGGCCAACCGCGGCGTCGTCAGCCAGGCCGAGGGCGCAAAGCCGCGCACCGTCATAATGACGCGCGAGGAGTACAACGCGCTCTACGGCAACGGCGAATGACGCAGGCGAAGCGTTGAACCGAAGCGCGCCCATTCGGCCTATATAGTATAATAGGAAGCGATGGGAAGAGCCGCATTCGCTGGATGAGGGGCGGAACGCCCGCTTGGCATGATGGGCGAACGCATCGATGAGTATGCCGCACTGCTCCACTGTCGGCAGCAGGACGTGCCGCGCGGGTGGCGGAATGTCCAGTCGGCGTGCTGGACGAACGCCATACGATGCATAATGCCGCATTGTTCCACTGTCGGACGAGTAGTGAAATACCCGTATGGCGCACTAAGACCCCCATGCGATGCGCAATGCCGCACTGCCCCATCGCAGACAGCATGGCGCACGCCGTTCCTGCGGCGGCAGGCGGCGCGGCGATCAAACGGAAAGCACTTTTCTCCGCGTCCCGGCGCGGCGAAAGCGATTTATACGGAAGGACGATACAAGCAACATGAAAACCATTGGTCTGGTGTCCCTGGGCTGCTCGAAAAACCGCGTGGACAGCGAAGTCATGCTGGGTATGCTCAGCCAGGCGGGCTACGCCATTGTCGCCGATCCGCGCAAGGCCGAGATCATCATCGTCAACACCTGCGGCTTCATACTCTCCGCCAAGGAGGAATCGATCGACACGATTCTCGAGATGGCCGAGTACAAAAAGAGCGGACAGTGCCGTATGCTGATCGTCACGGGCTGCCTTGTGCAGCGCTACGGCGAGGAGCTGCGCGCCGAGATTCCCGAGATCGATCTGCTGATGGGCGTGGCGTCCTATGAAAAGCTGCTGGCCGCCATTGCCGAGGCCGACAAGGGCACGCATCCCCTGCTCACCGGCGAGGGCAACCGCTTTTTCTGCGCGCCGCGCGTGCTGACCACGCCCCCCTATTCCGCCTATGTCAAGCTGTCCGACGGATGCAGCAACCGCTGCACATACTGCGCCATTCCGCTGATCCGCGGGCCGTATCACTCCCGCCCGTTTGACGACATCGTGAATGAGTGCCGCACGCTCACCGAAAACGGCGTGACCGAGCTGACGCTGATCGCTCAGGACACATCGCGCTACGGCAACGACTTCCCCGAGGGCAAGCTGCTGCTGCCCCAGCTGCTGCACACGCTGCAGGGCATGGACAATCTGCGCTGGATGCGCGTGCTGTACTGCTATCCCGACACGGTGACCGACGAGCTGCTGGACGCGATGGCCTATCTGCCCAAGGCCTGCCGCTATCTCGACCTGCCGCTCCAGCACACAGAGGATCGCGTGCTCAGGAGCATGAACCGGCGCGGCTCTCAGGCGCTCATCCGCAAGCTGATCAGGCGCTGCCGCGAGCGCGACATACTCATCCGCACGACGCTGATGGTCGGATTCCCCGGCGAAACCGACGCCGAATACGAGGCGATGCTCGACTTCATGCGCGAGGCGCGCTTCGACCGGCTGGGCGCGTTCGCCTATTCCCCCGAGGAGGGCACTGTCGCCGCCGAAATGCCCGATCAGATCGACGAGGAGATCAAGCAGGAGCGGCTCGACCGGCTGATGCTGCTCCAACAGGAAATCAGCGCGGAAAGCTGCGCCAAACGCGTCGGCGAGACCGCGGAAGTGCTTGTCGAGGGCTTCCACCGCGGAAAATACTATGGACGCAGCCGTCTGGAAGCGCCCGAGATCGACGGCAAGGTGCTGTTCACGTCCCAGAAGAAGCTCAGACCCGGCGAGTATGTGAATGTTCACATCACGTCGTCGAGCGAATACGACCTGACCGGAGAGGCGGTGAAACGCGATGATTGACCTCATCAAACGCATGAATCTTCCCAACAGGCTGACGCTGCTGCGCGTTGCGCTGGTGCCCGTGTTCTGCGCGTTCATTTCGATTCGTTCGCCGTGGGCGCAGCTGGTCGCGGCGCTGATATTCATAGGCGCGTCGCTGACCGACTGGTTCGACGGCAAAGTCGCCCGCCGCGACAACCTGATCACTGATTTCGGCAAGCTGATGGACCCCATCGCCGACAAGCTGCTGGTCACCGCGGCGATGGTGTTCCTGACGGCGCAGCACCGCATGATGGCCGGCGTGTGCATGGTGTTCATAGCGCGCGAATTCATCATCAGCGGCTTCCGCATGATCGCGGCCTCGTGCGGCAAGGTGATCGCCGCAGGCCCTCTGGGCAAGTACAAGACTGCCGCCGAGATGATCTGCCTGCCCGCGTGCATACTGTGCATCCCCTTCGAGGGCTGCGGCGCTGTGCTCAGCTCGTCCTTCATGGCCGTGCTGGCGCAGATCATACTCTGGATTGCGCTCGCGCTGGCGGTGCTCTCGTGCATCGACTACATCGCGCGCAACAAGGACGTCATCGACACCACCAATATCTGACGCGCGGCCTGCCGATTCCGCAAAGGGGTCTGGCAGGCTTCTGCCGTTTTCGGCAGCGGGGCGCGCAAACGCCGCGAAAACGGCATATACAATAGGGAGAAACTGACTTCAAAGGGGAGCGATACACAATGCTTTGCGAAATTCTCTCGGTCGGCACAGAGCTTTTGATGGGACAGATTGCCAACACGGACGCGCAGTTTCTGGCGCGGCGCTTGTCGGCGATCGGCATCACGATGCACCGCACCGTGACCGTGGGCGACAATCCCGGCCGCGTCAAGGAGGCGCTCAACGAGGCGCTTGCCCGCGCCGATCTGGTCATCACAACCGGCGGACTGGGGCCCACCGAGGACGATCTGACCAAGGAGATGGTCGCCGAATATTTCGGCCTGCCCATGCGCCTGCATCAGGAAAGTCTGGACAAAATTGAGCGCTATTTTGCCGCGAGCGGCCGCAAAATGACCGAAAACAACCGAAAGCAGGCGCTCTTCCCCGAGGGCTGCCGCATCATGCCCAACCGCAAGGGCACTGCGCCCGGCTGCATCGTCGAAAAGGGCGGCAAGCGCGTGGCCGTGCTGCCCGGGCCGCCGTTCGAGCTGATCGATATGTACGAGCAGCAGCTGGAGCCGTATCTGCTGTCGCTGTCCGACAAGATCATACGCTCGCGCTTCCTGCACATCGTGGGCGTCGGCGAGAGCGAGGTCGAGACGCGGCTGCTCGACCTGTTCCACGTCGGCAATCCCACGCTGGCGCTCTACTGCAACCCTGGCGAGGTCACCGCGCGCATGACCGTCATGGTCGACCGCAGCGACGACGGCGCCGCGCTGCTCGACCCGATGGAGGCCGAAATTCGCCGCCGTCTGGGCAACGCGGTCTACGCCGAGGGCATTGACGCGGCCATGAAGAGTGAAATCGTGCGCCGCCTATGCGAACGCCATGAGACCATCGCCGTCGCCGAGAGCCTGACCGGCGGTATGCTCGCCGCGCAGATCGTCGATGTGCCCGGCGCGTCCGACGTGCTGATCGAGGGTCATGTGGTCTATATGGACGAAGCGAAAGAGCGTGTTTTGGGCGTATCGCCTGAAATTCTGAACAGCGTGGGCGCGGTCAGCGAGGAATGCGCACGCGCCATGGCCGAGGGCGCATTGAAGCGCTCGAACGCGGACTATGCGCTCTCGACGACCGGAATCGCCGGCCCGGGCGGCGGCACTGAAAAAGCGCCCGTGGGCACTGTGTTCGTCGCGCTGGCGGGACGCGATTTCGAGACGCGCGTGCTTGAGCTGCATCTGCGCGGCGACCGCACCCGCATCCGCGCCATGAGCTGCCTGCGCGCGCTGAATCTGCTGCGGCTGCGGCTGGACGAGCTGGACGGACGGTGAGCGCCATGGGATACGCCGATCTGCACATCCACACGACGGCCTCCGACAGCTCGTATTCGCCCGCCGAGGTTGTGGCGCGCGCGGCTCAGAACGGCGTGACGCTGATGGCTGTGTGCGACCACAATGTGTTCGCCGGCTCGCTCGCCGCCGAGCCGCTCGCCCGGGACGCGGGCATCTCGTTCGTCCGCGGCGTTGAAATCGACGCGCTGTACGCCGGCCGCGACGCGCATGTGCTCGCCTATCGCCCGGATTTCGAGAACAAGGCGTTCAGGGAGCTGATCGCGCATGCGCGGTATGCGCTCGATCACATGAGCGAGGTGCTGCTCGAGCGATTGAAGGGTGAATTTCCCGCGCTGGACATGGCTGAATACCGCGCCTTTGCCTACGATCCGAACATGGGCGGCTGGCCGATGCTGCAATATCTGCTCTTTAAGGGCGTGACGGCCAGCATCCACGAGGGCATGGCGCTCTATCCGCGCTGCGACGTGACCTACGCGGGCGCGGGGTTCGTGCCGCTGGACGACGTGATCGCCACTGTGCACGCGGCGGGCGGCGTGGCCGTCGTCGCGCACCCCTGCGAGACGTTCAGCCATCTGGACGATCAGAGCGTACTCACGCTGGTCGAGGGCGCGATCGACGCGGGCGCGGACGGCATAGAGTGCTACTACCCGACGCAGAGCGAAGCGCTCACGCAGTCTCTCGTCGCTCTGGCCAACCGCCGCCATCTCAAAATCACCGCCGGCAGCGACTGCCACGGCGCGTTCGGCAAGACCGACGTGGGCGAAATGCGCGTGGACGTGGAAAATATCAGACTATAATGCAGCGCCTCCCCGGGTATGTGGGAGGCGCTGTTTTTGCCGAATTGTCCATGCGGCGCGCGACAGTCTGCGCATGGCGATGACAGGCATTTAACTCACATGAAATGCCGGACACCATAGCGCAGATGTGCGCTGGCTTTGCGATGCGAATGCCGGCGGGCAGTGTCAAGCATCCAAAATGGCCTTTGGCCGCGCTATGCCGCTCTTGGCCAGCTGCGGCAGACTGCCACGGTGCGTTCGGCAAGGCCGACGTGGGCGAAATGCGCGTGGACGCGGAAAATATCAGACTATAATGCAGCGCCTCCCCGGGTATGTGGGAGGCGCTGTTTTTGCCGAATTGTCCATATGCAGACAGTCCCCGAAGCGCGTTTCGGAGGCTGTTTCTTCCTATTATATTGTCACAGCGCCGCGATGATCGCGATGGCCGCCGCCGCGCCGATCACGCCCGCGATCTGGCTGGGCTTGAGCCGCTCCCCGAATATGAAATGCGCCGCCACCGCCGTAAGCGCCATGTTGCCGCCGTTGATGCACGGAAAAAACACTGCGCCCGGCAGCGCGCCGGAGAGATACAGATTGAGCTTGTTCACGGTCACCATGGCCGCGGCGAGCAGCAGCGTCATAAGCGGCGCGCCCCTGACCCGCTCGCCCGAATCGTGAAACGCAGGATAGAGCGCAAGCGCGATCAGCAGCATTGCGGCGAACGCCGCGAAGAGGAACTCGTCCATTCCCGCGCCGGGATGCGCCGTGCGGAACAACTTTTGCAGCACGCCCACAGCGCCCGCCGAGAGCATCGCGCCGAACGCGGGCAGCAGCCACAGACCGCCGTTTTCCGGCGCGGACGGCGCGCTGACCATCGCGATGGAGATCAGCAGCAGTGCAATGCCCAACCCGCGCCCCAGCGAGAACGGTTCGCCGTAGGCCAGCGTGGAGAAAATCGACGGAATGAGAAATCCGCTGGCATAGATCAGCGAGCAGACCGACACGGGGCCTGTGCGCACTGCGACGATGTGCAGCGTCTGCGAGAGCATCGTAAAGAGGCCGTAGAACGCCGCCAGCAGCAGCAGATTGCCGCGCATCAGCGAAAAATCCAGCCCCGCCGCGCCGAACACAATCAGTCCCAGCGCCGCCGTGGCCATATTGGCGCGCAGCATCCCCCGCCCCGAGCCGAACGCCGCCTTGCCCGCGCGCGAAACCATGTTCTTCGTCACCGCCGCGCTCATCGAGAGCGCCAGAAGCGCGTATTTCATCTCAGGCCTCCTCGCCGCGAATCACGCGCAGCATGCGCTCGCTGACAATGCGGCGGCGGTCGTCGTCCACCAGACTGAAGCGGTTGCCGTCGTTGGGCGTGGAGAGGTAGTTCCAGACGCAGTAGGGCATATCGTTTTCCTTCAGCACGGCGATCACGTCGCGCATCCAGTTTTCGCGTGAAGTAACGTCGCAGTGGCGAATCGTGCCGAACTCGCCGCACCAGAGGATTTTGTCGGGATGCGCCTTTATAAACGCAGCCGCGCCGCGCAGCTCATGGCGGATGAACTCAATGTCCATGCGGTCAAAGCCGGCATAGACGCCTTCGCGGCCGCTGACCAGGCGATGATAGTCGCGATAGCGCTCCATGTCGTCGCACGGCCAGGGCATGGCGCGGTTGTAATAGAGCGGCGCGGCCTGCAAAACGCCCCGCTGATGCGTGAACTCGAACGGCGAATAGGTGTGGAATGTGTAGATCACGTTTTCGTCGTCGTAGACGCGCAGCCGATCGAGCGTATCGGGGCTGTTCCAGCAGGTGCCGCCCACGATAATGCGGCGCTCGGGGTTGATCGCGCGAATGGCGCGTATCGTGCGCTCGGCGAGGTTGTTCCACGAGTCGGGATCGACGTTTCGCACCTCGTTGAGCAGCTCGAACATCACCTGCGGCCGGTCGGCAAAACGCCTTTCAAACTCGACCCACAGCGCGACGAAGCGCTCCTGAAGCGCCGGCGAATCGAGCAGGGACACATCCTCCGCGATGTCGCAGTAGTTGCCGATCGCCTTGTGCAGATTGAGCACGACATTCAGGCCATACCGATCGCACTGATCGACAAAGCGGCGAATGATCGCGAAAATCTCGTCGCGATAGGCGTATGGGCAATCGGCCTGTTCGACCACAATCTGATCGAAGCCCAGCCGGACGTGATCCAGCCCCATGGACGCGATGTTTTGCACGTCCGACTCGGTGATGTAGCTCTCAAAATGCTCCATGTCGCCGATTGTGATGGGCATGCGCCACGCGTCGGGCAGCACATTGAAGCGCTTGTAGTTGGTCAGCCAGCCGCCAATGCCCATGCCGCGCGAAAAGCCCTCGATTTTCCTCATGTGTGTTCTCCTCTTTCCTGATTTTTTATGTATTTTTCCGGCGAAAGGCCGGCATACTTCCTGAAGCGCCGCGAAAAATAGAGCGCGTCGCGATAGCCGCATTGCCGCGCCGTCTCGGAAACGCTCAGCGCGCCGCGATAGGCGTCGAGCAGCGACTGCGCATAGCTCATGCGCGTCTCCTCCAGCAGCGCACGCGGCGTCTTGCCATAGCGGCGGACAAACAGTGCGCGCATATAGTCGTCGGCATAACCGCTGCGCGCAATCAGCGCCGCCACATTCAGATCGGCGCGATAAAACTCATTGAGCAGCGTGTCGTGCAGCGCGCGCACGCCGTCGCATCCGGCCGGCTCGCTGCGCAAAACCAGCTTGGAGAGCGCCATGGCCAGCGGTGTCAGAGCGTTCGCCGTCTCGCCGCCTTCAAAAAAGCAGTCGCGAATCAGCTCGAACAGCGCATGGATTTTCCCATCGGCGCGTTCAATCACGCGCACGCGCTCCTCGCCCAGCGGCAGCGGCGCGTGAACGCAGATATTCACAAAAGCGTCCTCGGCGCACGAGCCATGCCTGAGATGCGGCGGCACGGCGATCACAGTATCGGCGCAAAACGGGAAATCGCCCGCGTCGGTTTTCAGCGCGCCGCGACCGGCTGTGTAGAGCATTATCTCCCAGACGGCGTGGCTGTGCATCGGAAAAACGCGCGTATTTTCCCGCGTGACGGTGACCAGTATGTCCATGACTGCGCGCGCCTCCTTCCCTGTCGCATCCTATTATACCCGCTTTTTTCAGCGCGCGCAACGGCAAAGCGCAGAGATCTTTATGGACAAAAGATAGATTTTGCCTTCCGCCAATTTCCGCTCATAGAAGATCGGCGGCGCGGCGACACTGTTAAGGCCGAAGCGCATTGCGAAGGAAGGGATGCGGCATGAAGAGCGCGCGGGCGCTGATCGGGCTGCCGGTCGTATTGGACTGCCGGCCGCTGGGGTACGTCTGTCAGGCGACGCCGGACGAGCGGCTTTCGCACATCGAGCGCATCTATTTCAGCGCAGGAACGGGCGCGCGTATGATCGAGCGCGATCAGGTGGACGCGATCGGCGACGTGGCGATACGCGTCAATGCGCCGGGAAAGCGCGCGCAGCTGCCGGAGACGTTCTGGCCGCGGCGGGCAATTTCCACCGACGGCGCGCGGCTGGGCGCGATCACAGACGCGCTGATCGACGAGGACACGCTGGGCATACTCATGCTCGAGCTGTCGCGCGGACTGTTCGACGACTTTTCGAGCGGACGCGCGCGCATCGGCCGATTCTCCGTGCGGGCGGGCGGAGAGGTCGTCATTGACACGCCGGAAGGAGGCGAGCAACCGTGAAAATTGCCAGCATGAGCGCCATGGCGATCGGCATTATGGCCGGCGTGGGCGCGGCGGCGGCGGTGGGCATGAGCCGTCACAGCCGCAAGCGCCTGCAGAAGATGGCCGAGCGCACCGCGCACAAAATCGCGCGCAGGGTTTCAGACATACTGCCCGGTTAACGGCGGCGCGTATACGCACAGGCGCGGCGAATACGCACCAACACAACCCCGCCGCAGCGTGAGGAGAGTCCAGAGAGGCGGCAGTGCCGCTTCCACATTCGACTCTTTGGCGCAGTCTGGGACAGCAGCAGTGCGGCTTCCACATTTAGCCCCAACGTACTCCCGACGGATAGTGCAGCAAAGCCAATGTGGCTGCGCAAAGACGCATAAGCGCTGCGAATACGCACCAACACAGCCCCGCCGCAGCGTGAGGAGAGTCCAGAGAGGCGGCAGTGCCGCTTCCACATTCGACTCTTTGGCGCAGGTTTGGGGCGCGTAGCCCCAGCGTACTCCCCGCAGAAAGCACAGCAAAGCCAATGTGGCTGCGCAAAGACGCATAAGCGCTGCGAATACGCACCAACACAACCCCGCCGCAGCGTGAAGAGAGTCCAGAGAGTCGAAGACTCTTTGGCGCAGGTTTGGGGCGCGCAGCCCCAACGTACTCCCCGCGGAAAGAATTTCAAGACCAATATGACCACGCAAAAAGGCACAAAGGCCGCGCCGCCAGCCCCCAGCCCCGTTCTCCGTACCCCGGTAACCCGTCGGGATCGCCATAAAAAAAACGCGCAAACCCGAAGTGAACCCACAAAGGCAGATAATCCCAAAACGGCACGAGAACGCACGAATGGCGATCTCGACCCTGTGGAATAGGAACGGAGCACATCGCAAGCTGTCTCTTTTTCACAACGTGAAAAAGACAGGCGTAAACCGAAGGCAAAGCGCCGCAACAGAACCGCAAGGCCAAGCGTAAACCGATGACAAAACACCGCGACAGAACCGTGATGCCGAGCAAAACCGAAGGCAAAGCGCCGCAACAGAACCACAAGGCCGAGCGTAAACCGATGGCAAAACACCGCGACAGAACCGCAAGGCCGAGCATAAACCGATGACAAAACACCGCGACAGAAACGCAAGGCTGGATGCACTCATCCCCTGCGCCCCAATTCCGAATTTCGCATTCCGAATTATCCTCATCGTTCCCCCGCGCGCACCAACGCCTGTGCCGGAGCTAAAACCGGCAGGCACAAACGCCGCGCCGGCCAACAATTTATACACGCACAACAACACGCAGCCGCACTGCGGCCGCCGCAACAGCGCGGACAAGCGCCCGAGATGAAAGCCGCCGATGCGCAAAGTAAACGAACCCTGAAAGCGAGGCGAAACGCATGAAATCGCGCGCGATAAAGATCGCATTGGCCGGCGCGGCGCTCTTTGTCGCCGTGCGCTGGAGAGAGCAGTGCCTGCTGGCGCTGAGACTGACCGCGGGCGGCGCGCTGATCGCCTGCCTGATCGCACCGCTGTGCCTGTTTCTGGCGCGGCGGCTGCATTTCAACCGGCCAATGGCCATACTCACGGCCTATCTGCTGATTCTAGCGGCGATTTTTTTCGCGCTCAGGCTGCTTTTGCCGCCATTGATCTGCCAAATAATGGAACTTTTCGCCGCACTGCCGCGCCTAATAAGTGATATAAGCGCGTGGATCGACGAAAAGCGCTGTGTGATGCCCTTTATTCCCGCGCCGGACGCGCTGCCGCTGCCCAATCTGCCCGTCGTGGACGGCACTGTGTCGCTGGCCGCGCGCCTCGCTTCCGGCGTGACCGAGCTGACGCTCATGGTGACGCTGGCGTACTACTTCATTCGCGACCGCGAGCGCATCGCCCTCAGGCTCGAGCTGATCGTGCCCGCGCGCTGGCGAAAGGCCGCGCTCAGAATGGCCGGCGCCATTCGCCTGGAAATGGGCGCGTATATCCGCTGCCAAATGCTCATATCGCTGATCGTGGGCGCGTTGGCGGCATTGCTTTTGTGTCTCGCCGGCGTGCGCGCGGCGCTCGCGCTGGGGCTGATCGTGGGGATTTTCAATCTCATCCCCTATTTCGGCCCGATACTGGGCGGCGCGCCCGCGCTCATCATGGCGGCGAGCGGCGGCCTGAAGCAGATGCTCTTTGCGTTCCTTGCGCTGTTCATCGTGCAGCAGATCGACGGCATGATCGTCAGCCCGCGTCTGCTGGGCGCGGCCTGCGCGCTGCATCCGGCGCTGGTGCTGGTCGCCATCGCGGTGGGCGGCAGTCTGGCGGGCGTGGCGGGTATGCTGTTTTCCGTGCCGGTCGTGCTGATTTTCAGATCAATCGCACGAAATTGGCCCGTTCGATACGAAAATGTTTGAAATTTACAGAGGGATCGTGTATAATAGTGGAAAGGGAACTTCCAGAGAGGCGGTGTCTTATGAGCATCAAAATGGGCGATACCCAACTTTATCCCGCGGCGACCGGTGATCCCAATTCCCCGGAGCAGATCATCCGCGAGGTCTATCAGGCACTGAAGGCCAAGGGGTATGACCCGATCACCCAGCTCGTGGGCTACATTCTCTCCGGCGACCCGACCTATATCACCAGCTACAATCAGGCGCGCTCGCTGATACGCCGGCTTGAGCGTGACGAGATCCTCGAGGAGCTTGTGCGCAACTATGTGCAGAAGCTCGAAAGATCGTGAGCCTGACAAAACGCGTCGTGGCGCTGGACGTGGGCGAAAGGCGCATCGGCGTGGCCGTGTCTGATCCGCTCGGACTGACCGCGCAGGGCGTTGAGACGATCTTCTCGCGCGGCTGGACGCACGACGTCGAGCGCGTCGCCGAGATACTCAGCCATTACGAGACCGACCGGCTGGTCGTCGGCCTGCCGCGAACGCTCTCGGGTGAAATCGGCCCGCAGGCGCAGACCATACTCGACTTTGCGCAGCTTTTGACGGCGCGCGGCTGGCAGGTGCGCTTCGAGGACGAGCGGCTCACAACGGCGCAGGCGCACAAGACGCTCATCGAGGGCAATACCCGCCGCGACAGGCGCAAGCTGGTTGTGGACAAGCTGGCCGCCACATACATCCTCCAGTCCTTTCTGGACGCGGGCGGATGGACGGATACGATTCCCAAAGAGCCGGTTCGCGTGACGGACACGGCCGTCTGGAAAGGAAAGAGAATTATGGAAAACAACATGGAAATGGACAACATCATCGAGCTGTTCGACGAAAACGACAACGCGGTGCGCTTTGAGCATATCATGACCGTGCAGTATGAGGGCGAGGACTACGTCCTGCTCGCGCCCGTCGAGCCGACCGAGGACATGGCGGACGACGAGGTGCTCGTGCTCAAGATCGACAACGACGAAAACGGCGAGGAAATCTACGTCTCCGTCGAGGACGACGGCGTGGTCGAGAAGGTGTTCGAGAAGTATCTCGAGCTGGTCGAGGCCGAAGACGAGGGCGAAAACTGACCGCGCTGCGACGGGATTGAAGAAGGCGCAGGCTTTCGCTTCAAAGCTCGCCGGACTCACGATGAAAAACGTGTCCCCTTTGCAGACTGCCTTTTTATGAGCAATACAGCCCCATTTGTCAGACGCGCACGCGCTTCCGGCGGATGGGGCTGTGCTATATCCACCGTTTCAGCCCGTCAGATGAAGGTGTGTAAGCGAAACGCGCACAGCGTTTGAAAGCGGCGGCAATTTGGCGTGAAGCTGCTTTTTCGTGCTCAGAAAAGGCTGACGCGATGCGGCGCTGCTCATCTGCCAGCAGACGAACGCGCCGAATTTAACTGTTCGCGGCGGTTAGACGCGGTTCAGCGGAGGGGGAAACCTGCTTCCGGCGGACGGGACTGTGCTATATCCGCCTTTTCAGCCCGTCAGATGAAGGTGCGCAAGCGAAACGCGCACAGCATTTGAAATCGGCGGCAATTTGGCGTGGAGTTTCTTTTTCGTGCTCAGAAAAGGCTGACGCGATGCGGCGCTGCTCACCTGCAAGCAAACGAACGCGCCGAATTGAACTGTTCGCGGTGGTTAGGCGCAGCTCAGCGGAGGGGTACCGCTCCCCTTACGCGCGCCCATGAATGTCGCCCGCGTTCAGCGCGGATAGATGGACAGGCAGACGAGTAGGCAACGGCGGTCAGGCGCGGCTTTGTCACCGAAGGCTAAAACCGCTTTGCGCGCGCCCATGAACAGCGCCCGCGTTCGGCGCGGATAGATGGGCAGGCAAGCGAGTAGGCAGCGGCGGTCAGGCGCGGCTTTGTCAACAGAAGGCTGAAACCGCTTTGCGCGCCCATGAATGTCGCCCGCGTTCGGCGCGGATAGATGGACAGGCAGATGAGTAGGCAGCGGCGGTCAGGCGCCATGAACACGGCAGGTGGCCAAGCTGCCGCATACGCGTTCAGCGAATATCGCCGCGCGCGACGGACATGACCTCGAAGCGGCGCATGAAATTTTTACACTGGAGGGATACGGCATGAAAATCACCTATCTGGGCACGGCAGCTTCCGAGGGCTGGCCGGCTGAATTTTGCGAGTGCGACATCTGCCGCGCGGCCATGAAGCGCGGCGGACGCGACCTGCGGCTGCGGTCGTGCGCGCTGATCGACGACGATCTGCTCATCGACGTAAGCCCTGACATTTACGCCGCGCGCGTGAAGCTGGACGTATCGCTCGCCCATGTGCGCGCCGTGCTGATCACTCATTCGCATGCCGATCATTTCGCCATTCCTCAGTTGGGCTGGGCGATGCCGAATTTTGCGCCCGTTCCGAAGCACGGGCCGCTGCTGATTGCGGGCAGCGAGGGCACATACGAGGCCTACAGACAGCTCTACGCCGCCTGGGGCAGCCGGTTCACCGAAGGCATGATGAACTTTGAGGTGCTAAAGCCGTTCCAGCCGACCGACATACTCGGCGCGCGCGTAACGCTCCTGCCCGCGGAGCACGGCGCGAAGGGCGCGTCGGTCTATCTGATCGAGCGGGACGGCAAGCGCGTCGCCTATATGCACGACACCGGCGTGGTGCTGCCCGATGTGTGGGACTATTTCAAGGCGCTGGACAGGCCGCTCGATCTGGTGAGTCTGGACGCGGTATGCGGGCCGAACCGCGCTGGCGAGCACAGCGGTCACATGGGCTTCGAGCAGGATGCGGAGATCCGCGGCGAAATGCTGAGATGCGGCATAGCGAACGAGCAGACGCGGTTCATCAGCAATCATATCTGCATCCATGCGTGCAAGAAGGATGGGAAGTTCTACTTCCATGAGGATATGGAGGCGTTCTGCCAGCCGCTCGGGTTGACGCCTTCTTACGACGGCATGGCCGTCACGCTGTGACTCCCGGCGGGCAGTGCCCGCTGACACTTGCTGCCGCGCAATGCAACACGACTCGCCAAACCATAGATTAGAGTTTGGCAAGTCTTCGATAGAGCGTGTTGATAACATCTCAATACAGCACGACCCGCCCGGCCAGCCGCAGTGCGGCAGCCACATTCTCAGAGCCGGTCAGGTCTTTCCGTGTGCCCGGGTGACGGCGCGCGTATACACACCAACCTAACCCCGCCGCAGCGTGAGGAGAGTCCAGAGAGTCGAAGACTCTTTGGCGCAGTCTGGGGCGCGCAGCCCCAGCGT
>CAKUAV010000075.1 GCA_934636425.1 uncultured Clostridia bacterium | reverse complement strand
GCGAGGTTCTGCCCCGTCACCGCGTTGACGACGCTCGATTTGCCCGCGTTGCGCCGTCCGAAAAAGCCGATGTGAACGCGATTCGCGCTCGCCACTGCATTCATGCTCATTGTCTGTTCCTCCCCTGATGTGTCCTGCGCCCGCGCCCGTTCCCCCTCGAATCGCTCTCAGGCGTATGTCGTCTTAATGCTCACGCCGCGCAGATGGTTGAGGCGCATCGTCAGCCGCTCGATTTCCGATTGCGGCGCGTCCAGCGCCACGGTGATCATGCGCACATGGCGGTCGGGATACGGCAGGCCGCAGCGCCCGATGATCGAATTGCCGCAGTCGTGCAGCGCGCGGTTAACCCGCTCCACGTCGCCCCCATCGGCGACGATGATGCTGACCGTCGCCAGCCGGTTTTCCTCCGGCGCGGCGGCGGGCGCGCTCCCCTCACTGCCGCGTTCATCGCGCACGGCCACCGGCGTGATAAAGGGATAGTCGTGCCCGGGCGTCTGAACGCGCGCTATGACGCTCTCCACGCCGAACGCTGCGCCGATCGCCGCCTCTGTGATGACCTGAAACGCGCTGCCATAGACCGGCGCGCCGGTTTTGCCCAGCAGAAGCGCCTTGTCCGCGCAGCGCAGCGCGTGATCGGGATAGTGCGTGTTGAACAGGCAGGCGACCCCCTCGTCGCGCAGCCGCTCCATGGTTTCCAATACGATCAGCTGGTTCCTGAAATCGAGGTTGGATTCCGGCTCGTCGAATATCACGCAGCCCGGCTCGGCGGCCAGCGCGCGCGCTATGAGCGCCATCTGCAGCTCGCCGCCGCTGATCTCGTCGCACCGCCTGCCGCGCAGATGCGTTATGGAGAGCCGCTCCAGCACCGCGTCCACAGCCGCATAGTCCTTCGCGCCCGGCTGAGAGAGCGCGCCGATGCGGTTGCTGCGGCCGAGCAGAATCATGTTTTCGACCAGCGCGCTCGACGCGCGTCCCCGCGCCTGAGGCACATAGGCGATTTTCCGCCAGAGCGCGCGCGGCGGCATGGCTGAAACGTTTTCGCCGTCCAGAAGGCTTCTGCCGCCCGTCCACTTGAGGAAGCCCATGACGCAGCGCAAAAGCGTGGTTTTGCCCGCGCCGTTGGGGCCGAGTATCGCCAGAATTTCGCCCGAATCGAGCGAAAAGTTCACATCCCGCAGTATCTCGCCGCCCTTTTTGTAGGAAAACGCGCCGTGCTCGACCGTCAGATTCATGAATTCCACCCCCGGCTCTGCCTGAGCAGCTGTATGAAGAACGGCGCGCCGATCACCGCCGTGAGGATCGATATCGGGATTTCAGAGGCGGTCGCGCTGCGCGCCAGCGTGTCCACCAGCGCCATGAACACCGCGCCCAGACTGAGCGAAGCCGGCACAAGCCGCGTGTTGTCGCTGCCAAACATCATCCGCGCGATGTGCGGAATGAGCAGCCCCATCCACGCCACCTGACCGCACATGGCCACCGAGGCGGCCGTGATCATCGTGGCGGCCAGCGCGGTGATTCCGCGCAGCAGCGGGAGATTGACGCCCGTGGCGCGCGCCTCGTCCTCGCTGAGCGGCAGTATGTTGAGCCGCCAGCGCAGCGCCAGCAGCGCGATGATGCCCACAACGAGAAACGGCGCGCCGAATCTGAGCGTCGACCATGTGGCCGAGGACAGGCTGCCCATGAGCCAGTAGGTGATCGCCGGCAGCTGCGAATCGGAATCGGCCACGAACTTGACCAGCGACACGAACGCCGAAAAGAGCGACGAGATCACCATGCCGGCCAGCACAATGGCGGTCATGCCCTGACTGCCGTCTCTGCGATAACCCACGAGGAATGTCAGCGTCACGGCGAGAAAGCCGCAGACGAGCGCCATGACCTGCACAACATACAGCGGAAAGCCCCACAGAAGCCCCAGCGCAGCACCCAGCGACGCGCCGCTCGCCACGCCCAGCGTGTCCGGCGTCGCCAGCGGATTGGAAAACAGGCTCTGGAACGCCGCGCCCGCGACGGCCAGCCCGCCGCCCACCAGCAGGGACAAGAGCACGCGCGGCAGGCGCATCGTCCAGACGATGGCCTCGGATTTCGTCGCCTCGCCCGGCAGCGACAGCATTCTGTGCCCCAGCGCCGAGAACACATCGCGCACGGGGATGGTATAGCGCCCCAGGCACACGCACACAAGCGCCGCAATCAGCGGCAGCGCGCACAACGCAGCCGCCGCCGGGCGTGAAAATCCGATACTGCGCGTTGCTCTTTTCATGTCTCGTCTCTCCTTTGCTCAAAAAGGGGACGGCGGCCATGCGCGGCCACGGCCCCCTTGCCTGTGGTCATAATCGAATCAATCAGCCCATCGCCGATTCGGCCGGCGGATTGTAGAGCGTGTTCATATCCTCGTCGGTCAGCTCTATGCCGTAGAAATTCTTGTAGTAATCGCGGATCTCCTGATCAATGTCGAGATCCTCGAACAGCTCGGGATAGAGCTTCTGTGCCATCCACTGAAGCGCCAGCGGCGAATCGGAGCAGGGCGGGAACCAGTAGTAAACGCCCAGCGGCAGCTTGTAGACCCGTCCGTTCTTGACGGCGGTCAGCTGGCTCCAGTCCTGACCCTCGACGGCGGTGCTGTTGAGTATGTCCTCGGCGGTGAATGCGCTGAAGCTGTTGAGGAATATCACGTCGGGATCCCACGCGTAGATCTGCTCCAGCGAGACCGGCGAAATGGCCTTGTCGATCTCAAGCGCCACATTGTCCGCGCCTATGGCGGAGAGCCAGTAGCGGCCGAACGTGCTGCCGGCGGCCACGATGGCGGACTGGGTGTAGTTGGCCAGAATCAGCGCGGTGGATTTTTCCTCGTCGGTGAGCTTGCCAACGCGCTCGGCAACCATTTCCTGCGCCTTGCGGCCGTACTCGACGATCGCCTGAGCGCGCACCTGCTTGCCCAGCACATCGCCGATCAGCGTCGCCCAGGTGTTGAACGTCTCCACGGTGTTGCAGTCGCCCAGAGTGGTGCTGAAGCCCACGCAGGGAATGCCCAGCGCTGTGAGCTGCTCGACCGCAGAAACATCCGCGGCGTTGTTGGTGTTGTAGAACACCACGTCGGGATTCAGCTTGACGACTTCCTCGACGTTGACGCTCTCGCCCTCGGCAAAGGCGGTCGATATGTTCTCGATTTCCGGTGCGATGCGGCGCACAAACGAGTTCATCGCCGCGTTCTTCGAGGCCGGCGTCAGGCCGACCAGCTTCTCGCCCGATTCCTCCACCATGCAGAACACGGAAGCCAGCGGCATCGTCGATATGATGGCGATGCGATTGATCTCGGCGGGCACGGTGACCTCGTTGCCGATTGTGTCGGTGACTGTGCGCGTCGCCTCCTGCGCCATGGCGGGCATGACGCCGCTCACGCACAGCATAAGCGCCAGCAGCATTCCAATGAGCTTTTTCATGGTCTGTTCCTCCTTTTTTATTCGCCCAGCAGATTTTCAATGACCTGCGCGGGCGCTCTATCCTCAAACAGATGCGCCGAGAGCGCCCTGTGCGGACATTCGATAAACGTCGCCGACCGCGACACCAGCGGCCGAATCAGCGGATCGGCGATCACGATCTCGGCGCCTTCCGCCGCGCGCGCGATGTCGTCCTCTGCCGCGCCGTCCGACAAAAACGACGCGCAATAGCCCTTTTCGTTCAGCGCATCGCTGAGCGAGCGCGCCATGATCTCCTCGCCGACAACCAGCGCGCGCTCCCCCGCGCCCACATTTCCCGACAGGCCGCGCCTCAGCGCCTGAGTTTCCGTCAGCGGCGCGAATGCGTCGAACGGCGTTCCGAAGCGCTCGTAAAGGCGGCGCGCCGCAGACAGACCCGCGCGGCTGACCGCGATGTTGTATGCCGCATTGGAGGCGTTTTCCACATCCTCGAGCGACGCGCCCATGCACAATACCGCGTTGACGCGCAGATTCGCGCTTTCGAGCGTCCGCTTCATGCGCTCGATCAGCCCATCGTCCAAGTCGAGCGGCGTTGCGCCGAGCAGATTCACGCCCGATTTCTCGCCGCGCGTCTCCTGCGCAAAGCGATCGATCAGCGCGCAGAGCGCCCTGTCCGCGCCCACAGTGTACGGTTCGAAGCCGCCTGTGTGGACGGCGAACGCCGCTGTCCCCGCGCGCGCTTCGATCTCGGCGGCGATTCCGTCCAGATCCATGCCGATGACCGCCGGCACGGGCGTTCCCAGTATCGCGACAAAGCGCGGCTTCAGCCGGCTGGCCGCCTCGCACGCGCCCGCAATGAGCGGTTCGTCGTTGCCCAGCACCGCGTCCATCTGAAGAAGCGACGAGCTGTAGACCATCGTGGCGCGCTTCATAAGGCGCGGCTCGTCGAACGCCGCGTAGTTTTCGCAGCAGCCCGCCGCGTCGTGGAATATCACCATGCCGCCCATTTCATAGAGCAGCGAGGCCGCGCCCCCCAGATCGGGCGTAAGATTGGGCACAGTAAAGCGCATATCTCTCATAATCCGAAACACCCCGTTCCACAGTGGCGCATTTCGTCCATCGGCCGCTCCGCGCGGCAGGCCGCCGTCAGATCGCCCAGCGCGCTCGTCAAGCCGCCGAAGCCGAACCGGCTCGAAAACGTCAGGCCGATCGCATAGTGCCGGCTGCCCGACGCCCACGCGGCGTAATCGCCCGCGCACACCGCGTCCGGCCTGTGAAAGCGCTCTGCCGCGCAAACGCATTCGGGCGCTTCGCTCTCCTCAACGCGAACACCCAGCTCTGTCAGCGCGGCGCGCGCTTCGTCCGATAAGCCGGACGCGAAGAGCGTTTCCACCGGCAGACCGTTTTTCGCCAGAAAACCGGCCAGCAGATCGCACCGGCGCGCGTAGCCGTCGTCTATGCGCAGCGCCCGGCCGTTCAGCGCGGCTTTGAGCGCATTCAGCGCGTCCATGCAGCGCAGCTTTGCGTCCTTTACATTGACCGGCGGCAGATTCAGCGTCCGGCAGGCCGCATCGTAGGCCGAAAGGAGCGATTCTTCATCAGAAATCGCCGTCAGATCAACCCACGGCATGGCCAGACGCGCCTGCAGATCGCGTGCCGCCGGGAGCGCCGAGGGATGAACGACCAGATTGAGCGCGCTGCTCCCCATCCGCCTGAGCTGATCAAATGCATCGCAGCGGTATATGTGGCGAATCTCATAGCCGTGCGCGCGCATATGAGAGAGCAGCTCCTGCCCCTCCTCGGGCGGCGTAAAGCTGCCGAGCACGTTGACCGCTCTGTCCGCGCCCGCGCGCTCAAACGCGTCGCCGAACAGCTTCTGCATCCTCACGATCGGCGGCAGGCCGCTCTTTCGATTGATCGGATCCATGCGCGCGTCCAGTATCAGCGTTTCGGGATGCGCCTGCCGCAGCGCGTCCAGATAAATCGAGCGATCCGCGCCGATGAAATCCGCGATGCAGCTGGTGGCGACGAACAGCGCCCGCGGGGCATATCGCCGAATAACCGCCTCTGCGGCGCGCTCGATCTTCTCCTCCACGCCGCCGCCGATCACATCGGCGTTCGTCACGGCCACAGCGCTGAAGCGCCCCGTCATGCCCTTTGCCGCCGCGGAAATCATGACGATGCGCGTGCAGCCCTCGGGCGCGGCAAACAGCGCGTGGCTTTCGGGCATCAGGCGCATGATGTGCGCCAGATTCCAGCTGCTCTGCGCCGGCGAAAAAAACTTAAGCGGATTCATGCTCACAGGCCCCTCCCCGCGCTTGCGATTATATGGTAAAAACGATCACGCATCGTCGCTCAGATCGAGCATGACACGGCTCAGCGCCCGATAGCGCGCCGCCGCGTCCGAATCGGGAAAGGCGGTCACGACCGTCTGCCCCAGCGCCTCCGCGCGCGCGATCAATTCCTCCCGCGGCATGATTCCCGCCACGGGAATGCGGTTTTCCGCCGCCAGCTCGGCCACCAGCGCCTCTTCATTGGGCACGTTTCTGCTGTTCTGAATCAGGCCGGTCAGCCGCGCATAGCCGCGATTTTTGAAGCGATCGAGCGCCAGAGCGATGTTCGCCGCCGCATAGAGCGACATTTTCTCGCCCGATGTGATGATGAACACATTTTTCGCATAGTCGCCGCGCATGGGCATGGCGAAACCGCCGCACACCACGTCGCCCAGCACGTCGTAGAGAATCACGTCCGGACGATAGATGCGCTCCATGTCCTTCTCGCGCAGATAGTCGAACGCCGTCACAATGCCGCGCCCCGCGCAGCCCGTGCCCGGTATCGGCCCGCCGCACTCGACGCAGAACACGCCGTCGCGCCCCGCGCGCACGATCTCATTAAGCGGCACATCCCGCCCCGCGCGCAGCAGCGAAAGCACCGGTTCGCTCTCGGGCGCACCGTGAAGGAGCGTGGAATCGGCCTTCGGGTCACAGCCGATCTGAACGACGCGCAGTCCGCTCTGCGCCATGGCCGCGGCGACATTGGCCGTCGTGGTCGATTTGCCGATGCCGCCCTTGCCGTAAATCGCAATCTTTTTCATGATCAAACTTATCCTCCAGCGCGTGTCTGAAAGCGAACACGTTTCTTTCGCAGCGCTCGATGGAAAAACGCATCGCCGCCCGCTTTGCGGACGAACGCCATGCGCGGCGCTGAAACGGCCCTTGAAACGCATTCAAAAAGCGCCGCGGCATCCCGTGACGGACGCTGCGGCGCGACAAAATACGCCCAACCGGGCGGTCATTGTATCACGTCTCTCGCGCGCTTTCCCCTCAAGACAGGCGGTCTTTCGGCGTCAGGATGCGTAGAAGCTGTTCTGCTCTATTTATAACACGTTTTCTCCGCGCTGAAACAGTCTTTTATAAAAAAAACAAAGCCGCGTCAAAAGACACGACTTTCCTTCATTGCAGCCGCATCTTTCGTCTCAGGCGCGTTTCAACGTCAGATACGGCTTTATTATAGCTGCTTCCCCCGCGCCTGTCAAGAGCGCCGCCAAATATTCCTCAAAATGCCTTGCACAAATTCATTTTTCGTTGTATAATAAAGTGTTTTTATTTCCATAACGCGCTTTGGAGAATGGAGGGCAGAACATGATCGATCATCCCGCCGCCCGGGAGGAAACCGCGCATCTGAACGAAACGCTCGAAATCGTCGCTCAGCAGCAGCTTATCAGCGCCGAGGAGCTGGCCATCGCAAAGAAGAACCTTCAGGACACATTCCGCTTTGAGCGCGACAACATGGATCTTCTGGGCGTTCGGCAGATCATGTTCGACCGCTCGGAGCAGGCTGTGCGCAACATGGCCGCCGCCCGGCTGCGCCCCTATTTTACGCGCGTCAACTTTACCGAGGAGAGCGGCGTCCGGCAGGTCTATTATATAGGAAAGCACTCCGTCTTTCCGCCGGACGGCGTCGAACCGGTGGTCATAGACTGGCGCTCGCCCATCGCCAATCTCTACTATTCCGGCCAGGTCGGAAAGATGCACTATGTCGCGCCCGACGGTGAGGTGCGCGGCGAATTGACGCTCAAGCGCCAGTTTGATATAGAAAACGGCGCACTGGTCAGCATTTTCGACACTGATGTTGTGTCAAAGGACGCGTATCTGCAGTCGGTGCTGGGCGCGACCACCGGAGAAAGGCTGCGCGACATCGTCGCCAGCATACAGGCCGAGCAGAACATCGTCATACGCCATCCTGCCTCCGTCACGCTGGTGGTGCAGGGCGTGGCCGGCTCAGGCAAGACCACAATCGCGCTGCACCGCATCGCCTATCTGCTGTACACGCTGCAGGATTCGCTGCGGCCGGAGCATGTGCTGATCCTCGCGCCCAATCCGCTGTTCCTCAACTTCATCGCGGGCGTGCTGCCCGATCTGGGCGTTGAAAAGGTGCGTCAGACCACCTTCCCACTGCTGGTTTCCGGCTGGCTGGGCAAGCTGCTGCCGCGCGTCAACGCCGCCGATCAGACTGACAGGCTGCTCGCCATGCCGCCAGACGAGCGCGCAGCGTTCATAGACAGCATGCGCTTCAAGGGCTCGCTTGAGTTTGCACGCCGTCTGGATCGCTGGCTGGACGAGTTCGAAGCGGCGCTGCCCCCGCAAAGCGCGCTGAAGTTTGGGCCGTTCACGCTGTTTACGCCCGAGCAGGCGCGCGCGTTTCTGGTCGAGGGCGAAAAGCCGTTTCCCTTCGCCGTACGCATCGAGCGCTTCAAAAGGGAGCTGACGCAGCGCGCGAAGGACGCGGCCAAAAAGGTCTGTGCCTGGCTTGAGGCCGAAACGCAGCGCCGCGCCGACGCGCTCCACGCACTGCCCGACAGCCCGCAGCGCCGCGAGCGCCTGTTCAAGCTCTATCAGAGCCGCGATCAGCGCCTGAAGGAGACCAACGAGCGCATAAAGCCCTGCGTGGACGAGGCGATGAAGGCCTTCCCGTCGCTCAGGCCGATCGAGCTTTACCGCGCGTTTCTGAGCGACCTCTTGTCGGAAGCCGATCCCGACTCGCCCGCCTGCGCCGCCGCCGAATACACGCTGGAGCGCATCGGCAGCCGCATCGAGCCGGAGGACGTCGCGCCGATCGCGCTCATCGCCCTGCGCGCGCACCCGCTCGAGCGGATGGACATTCGCCACATCGTCATCGACGAGGCGCAGGATTTCAGCCCCGCCGAGTTTCTGCTGCTGCGCCGCATGACCCACAACGCGCCCATGACCGTCGTGGGTGATCTGATGCAGGGCATACGCTCCTGGCGCGGGCTGACCGACTGGCGCGCGCTCACCGACGACCTGCTGGGCGGCAAGGCGGTCACCCACGCGCTGGTGACCAGCTATCGAAGCACAGTCGAGATCATGAACACGGCGCTGCGCGTCGCCCTGAAGCGCCCCGTGCCGAACCAGAGCGAGGTCAGACCCGTGCTGCGCCACGGCCCCGCGCCGGAATTCATCGCCTTTTCCAGACCCGCCGAGCAGGCTGCGGCCATCGAGGCGCTCATCCGCGCCTGGCGGAAGGACAACGCCAGAACCATCGCCGTCATAGACCGCACCGACGCGCAGCTCAAGGCGCTCATGAAGGCGCTGCCCGCCGAGCTGAACGCGCGCATACTCGACGTAAACGGCGAAGAGTATGAAGGCGGCGTGCTGCTCGCGCGCGCGGGCGACGTCAAGGGCTTTGAGTTTGACGGCGTGATCATCGCCAATGCGTCGCAAACGCGCTTCCCGGACTCCGAGCTGGACGCGCGCCTGCTCTACGTCTGCCTGACCCGCCCGCTGCACCGCCTGGCCTGCCTGTACGAAAAGACGCTCACCCCGCTGCTGGCGGAATGAGCGAATGCAGACTTCGGTCTGTATGTGTCAGCCTGTCAAAAAAGTTTTTGACAGGCTGGTGGACGGGAGAGCAACCCCCCCCACTGCCCCTACCAATTTTTGCTGAAATCTTTCAGATTTCCGGGCGCAAAAACTGTAAGGAAACGATTTTTGCTCTGGAAAATGGAATTTTTCGCCGTAACAATCGTCTCATGCCCGCCGTACGCCCCGCCGGGTACGACTAAGAGCTCGAAAGAGCTCCGGCCTTTCCGAGCTTCCATGGGTTTTTCGGCAGTCAGGTACACACAGACTTCGGTCTGTATGCGCATAAACAAACCGGAGTCTCTTTTGTAGAGGCTCCGGTCTTGCGATATTTGTCTTACGCGTCGGCCTGCGTGAACTCGATATTGCCCTCGCCCATTTTCGAGACGCGCGCCAGCGATATGACCCTGTAGCCCTTCTCGTCCAGCAGCGCCCGGCCGGGCTGGAACGCCTTTTCGATCACGATGCCTATGGCCGCGACCTGAGCGCCCGCCTCCTCGATCAGCCGCGCCGCGCCGCACGCCGCCTCGCCGCGCGCCAGAAAATCGTCTATGAGCAGCACGCGCTCGCCCCTGTGGACGTACTTGGGGCGCAGCGTCAGCTGGTAAGCCGAGTTTTTTGTGAAGGAAAAGACCTCTGTCTGAAGCACATCGTCCTTGAGGATGCGCGAAGCGGACTTTTTGAGTATGACCAGCGGCACGCCCAGGGCGATGGCCGTCATCTGCGCCGGCGCGATGCCCGAGCTTTCGATCGTCACGACGCGGTCGACATTCAGTTCGCGCGCGGCCTCGGCAAAGGCGCGTCCCACCTCGCCCATGAGAGAAGTATCCACCTGATTGTTCAAAAAGGAATCCACCAGCAGCACGTCGCTGTTCAGGGCGACGCCGTCGCGCAGTATCCGATCTTCAAGCAGCTTCACGTTTTTATCCTCCCGTATGAAACAGACTTTGGTTTATTTTACTGATTGAGCGCCTCGACGAACTGCCGTGCGCGCGCCGCGATCGCCTTATAATCGCCGCTTTCAAGCGCCGCCTTTGGCAGGATCGGCGAGCCGACGCCGAAGCCGCACACGCCGGCCTTGAGGAAATCGGCCATGTTCTCGGGCGTTATGCCGCCCACCGCCAGCATGGGAATGTGCGCAAGCGGCGCTCTGACAGCCTTGACATAGTTCGCGCCCAGCTCGCCCGCCGGGAAGAGCTTGACGAAATGCGCGCCGGCCTCCCAGGCCGAGACAATCTCCGTGGGCGTCATCGCGCCGGGCATGGACACCGCGCCCAGCCGCACCGTCTCGCGAATGACCGCTTCGCTCACATTGGGCGAAATGACGAAACGCCCGCCCGCCTCAACCGTGGCGCGCGCCTCCTCGGCGGTCAGCACCGTGCCGGAGCCCACGTCCATATCCGCGCCCGCGCGCCCGGCCAGAAGCGCAATCATGGCCGCGCCATAGGACACGCAGTCCGCGCGCCGATGATCGAAGGGACACTCGACCGCGCGAACGCCGCCCTCATAGAGCGCGTCGGCCACGCGCAGCAGCTTGTCCTCGGGAAGCCCGCGCACAATGGCGATCAGCTTGTGCGTGCGGACGCGCTCGATCACATTCTGCGTCTCGATCATGAAAATTCTCCTCCTGACTGTCATGCGTTCGCAAAATCAGCGTTTTGCAAACATTATATCACGTCCCGCACAAAATTTCAACGCCGCGCAGCCGAACGATCCCACAATACGCCATATTTAATATACGGATGCTTGACACGCCGCGCAGGCCTGCCTATAATGGCGCTGGAGTGAAAAACAAGGAGGACTATCGTCATGCCCCGCATTTCTACCCGTCATCTGGTCTATCAAAGCCTGATCGCCGCGCTGATCGCGCTGTGCACCGCCTTTATCAAGCTGCCCGTCTCAATCACGAACGGCTATGTTCATATGGGTGACGGCGCGATTTTCCTCGCCGCCGCGCTGCTCGGCCCCTCAGGCTGCGCCGCCGCCGCCATAGGCTCTGCGCTGGCCGACGCGCTGTTTGGCTATTATATCTACATCGTTCCGACTTTCATCATAAAGGGCGCCATGGGTCTGATCGCCGGCCTCATGCTGGGCAAGAAACCGCGCGTGAACATTCGCGCCATCTGCGTGTATGTGCTCTGCGAGCTGGTCATGGTCGCCGGCTATTTCCTGTTTGAAACGTGCCTCTACGGCGTGGGCGCGGCGCTGGGCGCGGTCGGCCCCAATCTGGTTCAGGGCGTGGCCGGCGTCATCATTGGCTGCGTGCTGGTCAAAATCGCGGACAAGCTGCCCGCCGCCGACTGACGTCAAAATGCAGACTCCGATCTCATCACTTGAGACCGGAGTCTGTTTTTATGTATATGCAGACTTCAGTCTGTTTTTGGTGTATAAACGGCAGGCTTCCGTCTCATTATAAAGCAGACGGAGGTCTGTTTTTTATGATGATTGCGATGGCGTGTCTGATTGGCGCTGTGGTTTTCCTCGCCGCGCTGCCCGTGCGGCTGGGTGTACTGAAGCTGCCCGAGCGGCCGCTGCGGCTGGGCGTCACGCTCGGCCCTGTACGAATACAAACCGACGTCTGCTTTTCGCTGCAAGAGGACGCGCCGGTGATAACGCTGCGCTTTCGCCGCCACAGCCGCGCGCTGCCCCTGACGCGCGAATCGCTGCGCCTCAAAAATCCCCCGCCGGTCAAAAACGCGCTGCGCGCCCTTGTGCGGCATATGCGCTGCGACCGGCTGGATCTGGACGCGGACATAGCGCTGAATGACGCCGCGCTCACCGCGCCCGCCGCCGCGCTTCTGGCCGCCGCGCTGGACGCGCTCGGGCGCATATTCGAGGACATTCCGCTGAAATGCCGCGTCGGCTGCGCGTTTTCCGGGAGCGCTTCACTGCGCGCGCTGGGTATCGTTTCACTGCGCGCAGGACATATTATGATCGCGGCGCTCATATTGGGGCGCGACATCATCGCAAGGAGGCTGCATCAATGGAGAAGCATCCCATCGAGACCATCATGAGCACAACCATGGAAAACATCCGCGATATGATCGACGTCAACACCGTCGTCGGCGACGCGGTTACGCCCGCGGAGGGCACAGTCATCATCCCCATATCGCGCGTGAGCTTCGGCTTCGTGGCCGGCGGCGGCGAATACGGCCTGAAAGCGCCCCAGGCCTCTGCCGGCGATCTGCCCTTTGCGGGCGGCACGGGCGCGGGCGTTACTGTGCAGCCGATGGGCTTTCTGGTCGTCAGAAACGATTGCGTGCGCCTTGCGCCGGCACAGTACGCCGCGCCGGTCGAGCGGGTGATCGAGATGATACCGCCGCTGCTGAGCGACGTGCGCCGCTGGATCGACAAAAGCGCCGACACGCCGGGAAAGCCGTGATGGAATCTGCCGTTTCTTCCTATAATAAAGTCTGATCGAGCCGGTTCGGGGAGCGCCCGCGCCGGTATTTTTTTGTCAAAAACGGGCGGATGCGCGCCGCCATGAAAAAACTTCCGATAATTTAACGTGTGTTTGGCAGGGATAGGGGTTAATATGTCGAAAGATGAATAAGTGCCAATTTGGACATATCTTATTCCTGGTTCCACGACTGTTGATATGGAGGTTGAAACAATGAGTGTGGAAAAGAACCTGCCCCTCGTCCGCGATCGCAGACAGGCGGCCCTGCAGGGCAACGCAGAAGGCATCAAGCGCCAGCATGACGCCGGCAAGCTGACCGCCCGCGAGCGCATTGCCGCCCTGATCGACGAAGCCAGCTTTGTCGAACTGGATACTCTCATCGCCGACGCCGGCGTGATCACCGGCTACGGCCTGATCGACGGCCGTCCCGCGTATGTCTACGCGCAGGATTATACCGTCAAATCGGGCGCGGTGGGCGCCAGGCAGGCCGCGAAAATCCTGAAGATCATGGCTCTGGCCGAGAAGACCGGCGCGCCCCTGGTCGCGCTGTGCGATTCTCAGGGCGCTCTGCTCGACGAAGGCATGGCTGCCGTCAACGCCTATGCGTCCATCATGGCCAAGAGCGCCGATCTGTCGGGCGTTATTCCGCAGATCACGCTGGTGCTCGGCCCCTGCGGCGGCGGCGCGGCGATGTGCGCCTCCATGGCTGACGTCGTGATCATGAGCAAAAACGGCCAGCTGTTTGTCAACGGCCCGCTGGTGGTTTCCGCCGCGACCGGCCACAGCGTCAAGATGGAAGACATCGCCGGCGCGAAGGCCGCCGTCAAGTCCGGCGCGGCGCACATTGCCGCCGAGTCCGACGAGGACGCCATCGCTCAGGCGCGCAAGCTGGTGGCCATGCTGCCCGGCAACAACCTGGACGACGCGCCCTATGCGTTCGAGTCTCAGGACGATGTGAACCGCGAGCTGACCGAGCTGAATGCCATAAGTGCCGTCGCCGACGTGAAGGACGTCATCGCCCGCGTGGCCGACAACGCCGAGGTCATCGAGCTGGGCGACGAGTATGCGCCCGAGACCGTCACCGCGCTGGCCCGTCTGGGCGGCTCCGTGGTGGGCTTTGTGGGCACTCAGGGCGCGAAGAACGACGGCCGCCTGACCGTCGAGGGCTGCAAGAAGGCCGCCCGCTTCGTCCGCTTCTGCGACAGCTTCTCCATACCGGTCGTTTCCTTTGTGGACACCAAGGGCGCTGCGCTGGACGCCTGCCAGGGCGAGCTGGCTCGCGCCGTGGCCTGCCTGATGACCGCCTATGCCGAGACCACCGCGCCCCGCGTGAGCGTCGTGACCGGCAGCGCGATCGGCACCGCCGCCACCGCCATGGCTTCCCATGCCTCCGCCGACGTGATCTACGCCTGGCCGGGCGCCGTCATCTCCGCCGTCTCCCCCGCCATCGCCGTTCAGCTGCTCAATGAGAAGGAGCTGCACGAGGCCGCCAACCCCGAGGCCGTGCGCGCCGAGCTGGAAGAGAAGTATGCCGCGGACGTCGCCGACGGCGTGAACGCCGCCAAGGACGGCTGCATCGACGATGTGATCGAGCCCGCCGCCACCCGCCAGATGCTGGCCGCCGCGCTGGAAATGCTGGCCGGCAAGCGCGAGAGCAAGCCCGCCCGCAAGCATGGCAACCTTCCGCTGTAAGGAGGGACTGTTGAATGAGCATTTTGGATAAACTGGGCTTCGCCTTTCTGGTCATGCTGATCGGTCTGCTGATCGTCTTTTTCGGTCTGATCATACTGATCTGCCTGATCAAGCTGATGTCCATCATTGTGGGCGCGCTCACCGGCAAGAAGAAGGAGCAGGCCGCGCCCGCGCCGGCTCCCGTGGTCGTGCCCGAGCCCGTGGCCGAAGCGGCCGCCGAAGAAACCGGCCTTGAGAGCGACGAGCTGATCGCCGTGATCACCGCCGCGCTGGCCGCCTTCAACAAGGACGGCAACAAGACGCTGGTCGTCCGCTCCGTCCGCCGCGCCGCCGCCAAGACGCCCGCCTGGGCCAAGGCCGGCCGCGCCGATCAGCTGGCCAGCCGCTTCTAAGCGAGCGCCCCTGACCGCCTTAAAAAAACGCACGCGCGCCGGCAAAGAACGCCGCGCCGTCAACAATTTGAACCATTTTTGAGGAGGAAACACCCATGCGTAAGTTCCAGATCGTCGTTAACGGCAATTCCTATATCGTCGATGTTGAAGAGCTGGCCGCCGGCCAGGCCCCCGCGCCCGTCGCCGCCGCTCCCGCTC
>CAKUAV010000074.1 GCA_934636425.1 uncultured Clostridia bacterium | reverse complement strand
TATCATCTCAATACAGCACGACCCGCCCGGCCATAAATCAGAGCCGGGCGGGTCTTTCCGTATACCCGGGTTTTGCGGGCGTATGTGCGGCGATTGGGGCGTTGGTGTTTTTTGCAGGGATGTGCATCTGCACCAACCCAACCCCGCCGCAGCGTGAGGAGAGTCCAGAGAGGCGGCAGTGCCGGTTCGCATTCGACTCTTTGGCGCAGGTTTGGGGGCGACCGCAGTGCGGCTTCCGCATTTAGCCACGGCGTACTTCCGCGAAAACCATGGCAGGGACGATATGCCTGCGCAAAAAATGGACTCGGGCGCGCATTCGACAGGGCGGCTGAAGCAAACGCGAAGCGGCGAATGTTTCTTATAGGCGAAGCGTTCGCCGCTTTTTCGAAAAGCGACCGCTTGACAAATCGAGCTTTTATGTTACAATAAAACCATCTGAATATCATTTTTAGGAGGGGTGTACATATGAATATCCTGATGTCAGCCGTCGGCGCGACCGATCCCGTGCGCGGGGGCTACGACGGCGCCATGCTGCACATCGCGCGGCGTCGCCGGCCCGATATGGTCTGCCTGTTCATCAGCAGGGAGATGCTGGATCTGGACGCGGTCGACCACCGCTATCAGCGCGCGTTCGACATGCTGGCCGACCAGACGGACGGCTACAGGCCGGAGATCCGGCGCATCGAGATGGCAAGCCTGATCGACCCCTCGCAGATCGGCGCGTGCGACCGCCGCTTCCGCGAGGAAATCAAAAAGCTGCGCGCGGAGAAGGGCGAGGATGCGGAATTCCTGCTCAACCTGAGCAGCGGCACGCCGCAGATGAAGGACTCTCTGAAGCAGATCTGCCTTGAAGAGACGCCGAACATAGAGGGCATTCAGGTGACCTCGCCCGGCAGGCGCTCCAATCAGGAGCACACGACGACCAGCGCGGGCTACGATCTGGATGCGGAGCTCGAGAACAACTACGACAGCCTGCCCGACGCCGAGGATCGCACGCGCGAGCCCGACCTGACCTATGACCGGCGCGGCGTGACAATATCCCAGATCCGCAAGCTGAACGAGCGGTTCGACTACGCCGCCTCCTGCCTGCTGATGAAGGGCGTTATCCTCACAGACGAGGATAAGATCACGCTGAAGATTCTCGAATACGCCCGCGACCGGCTCGATCTGCAGCCGAGCGCCGGAACACATCTCAAATACCTGCCGGACGATCTGCGCGCCGCGCTGATCCGCACTCAGCTCAACCGCCTCTACGACTACGCGCTGCTGCTCGACTGCCTGGCGCGCAATGGCCGCGTGTCGGAGTTCATCATACGGCTCAATCCCATGGTGATCGAGCTGGAAAAGGCGTATCTGGAAAAGGTGCTTGGCGTCAAGCCGTCCGACTACTGCGACGCGCGCGGAAACATCTCGTGCAACAGTCTGGAGCGCTTTGATCCCAATCTGCTGACCAGTCTCGAAAGCCATATGGGGCACACGCTCGCGGACGGCGATCCCAGCCAGCATGTGCTGAAGAATCTGCTCGCCGCGCTCCTTGAAAAGAGAGCCGCCTCCCCGGAGCAGCTAAAAGCGCTCGAGTTTTTCGAGGCCTGCCTGACGATCAACAGGCAGCAGCGCAACGACATTGCGCACGATCTCACCGCCGCGACCGAGGAGAGCGTCATCGCGCAGAGCGGCGGTTACAGCGTCGCCGACTTCAACCGCGGCGTTCAGGCCGCGCTGCGGCAGATCGATGGCCGCGCCACACCCGCGCGCTTTGGCGAGGACAACCCCTACGCGATCATCAACAGCACGGTCTCCGAGCGTCTCTTCCTCTAAAGCGCCATAGATAACTGCAAAGCCCCGGACGGATGTTCCGCAGATGGAACGTTCGTCCGGGGCTTTTTTTGTGTCCCCTCGCGGGGATGTGGTGATTCGGCTGGCACTCTGTGAACATGCGATGAGATAACCGTTTCCGTCCCCTTGCGGGGATGTGGTGATTCGGTGCGCGAGCGTGTACGATGACTGACGGCGGTAGTTTCCGTCCCCTCGCGGGGATGTGGGCGCATATATCTCCTCCCAGCGGCTACCAGCCGAGGTTTTCAATGTATGCGAAACAGTTTGAACAATAGGCTTTGAAATCGTGCCGATCACGCTCTGTTTTCATTGTCTGCCTGCCGCCGCAGAGCGGGCAGTCAATCACAAAACTGCCAAATGAATCGCCGTATTCCTCTTTTATCGCCGCCAGAATTTTCCTCTTGTCCGCATTCGTCCTTGCGAAAAATTCGAAATCAACCTCCGTATCCGGCATTTATTGCAGCACCTTCTTTCAGCCCCCTTGCGGGGATGTGGTGAGTCCGTCGCACTGTTTGAACACGTCGGCGACTGCTGGTGTTTCCGTCCCCTCGCGGGGATGTGGGCGCATATATCTCCTCCCAGCGGCTACCAGCCGAGGTTTTCAATGTATGCGAAACAGTTTGAACAATAGGCTTTGAAATCGTGCCGATCACGCTCTGTTTTCATTGTCTGCCTGCCGCCGCAGAGCGGGCAGTCAATCACAAAACTGCCAAATGAATCGCCGTATTCCTCTTTTATCGCCGCCAGAATTTTCCTCTTGTCCGCATTCGTCCTTGCGAAAAATTCGAAATCAACCTCCGTATCCGGCATTTATTGCAGCACCTTCTTTCAGCCCCCTTGCGGGGATGTGGTGAGTCCGTCGCACTGTTTGAACACGTCGGCGACTGCTGGTGTTTCCGTCCCCTCGCGGGGATGTGGTGAGTCTTCTCCCTACAAATACGGGGATCTCAAGATGATGTTTCCGTCCCCTCGCGGGGATGTGGTGATTCCGTCACACTGTTTGAACACGTCGGCGACTGCTGGTGTTTCCGTCCCCTCGCGGGGATGTGGTGAGTCGCTGGATGATTATATTGATGGTAGTCCGCGCCGGGTTTCCGTCCCCTCGCGGGGATGTGGTGAGTCACGTCAACGTATCGACAAAAGTGACAGCTTTTCAGTTTCCGTCCCCTCGCGGGGATCTGGTGAGTCAAAAGGCAGAGTATTTCAGCGATGTGAATTGCAAAGTTTCCGTCCCCTCGCGGGGATGTGGTGAGTCGAATTATGAGGGGTTTTCATGACTATTTTGGTTTCCGTCCCCTCGCGGGGATAAAGTGATTCGAAGCAGAAGAGGTTTACGATGTTGCCGAGATGTTTCCGTCCCCCTCACAGGGCTTGCATACCCATCTCGTATTTATTGTACCACATGATATTTCATGTTGCAACCACAAAAATTCAATGCGGGCGCGCCGCGGAGCCGGATTTTAAGGCGCGGCGTTTGGCTCCCATGCGAAAAACAGCATCATGATGAAATAATTCGTGCAAAAATTCACTTTTCAAACTGTTTTTGACAAAATATTCTTGACACAAAGGAATGAAAATGTTATAATTTATCACAGGCAATTAACATCCGTGTCTGTTTTAGAAAGGAGGAATCGCCATGCGAGCGGAAACGCTGCATATCGCCCGCGCGTGCCTCATGCACGATCTGGGGCGGCTCTCGTGCCGCGCCGGGGCAGGCGGCCATCATGCGCAGGCCGGCGCACGCGCTCTGCTCAGCGCCGGCCTTGGCGAGGGCGTGGCCGAATGCGCGCGGCTGCATCACCGCGCCGCGCTGGAAAAGGCCGCGCTGGGGAACGATTCGCCGGCCTATATCGTCGCTCTGGCCGACCGCATCGCCTCAGGCGGCGCCGATCTGGCGGACGAAACGCTGCCCGCCGGTCAGCCGCTCATGTCCATATTCAACCATATGAACGGCTGCCAGCGCCCTCTGGCCGTGCCGCTGCGCGTCAAAAAGAACGCCGTGCCGCTGCCCCTGCCGCCGGAGCAGGCGCGCCTGACTCCCGCCGATTACGCCGCGCTCGAAAAGAGCCTGCTTGACGAGCTGGCCGCGCTGCCGAGCGACGAGGCCGCGCTGGAGCCGACGCTCACACTGCTCGAAGCGCGCCTGTCGCGCGTGCCCGCCTCCGCCGCCGAGGACGACATATCGCTCTACGATCACCTGAAGATGACCGCCGCCTTCGGCTGCTGCCTGAGCGAATACCTCGCCGAACGCGGCATAGGCGACTATAGAGCCGCGCTGTTCGACGGCGAGACCGCCTTCTGGAAGGAACCCGCCTTCCTGCTCTATTCCGCCGATTATTCCGGCATACAGAGCTTCATCTATTCCGTGACGACGCGCCGGGCGGTCAGGAGCCTGCGCAGCCGCTCATTCTTCCTCGAATTGTCGATGGAGCACTTTATCGACGAGCTGCTCGCGGCCTGCGGGCTGTGCCGCGCCAATCTGCTCTACAGCGGCGGCGGCCACTGCTATGTGCTGCTGCCGAACACGCAAGCCGCCCTGACGGCTGTGCGCGCGGTTTCGGACGGCTTCAACGCCTGGCTGCGCGAATCGTTCGGCGCGCAGCTGTATCTGGCCGACGGCTGGACGGCCTGCTGCGCCGAGGAGCTGACCAATCTCTATGCCGCGCACGATCCCACGGCCACCGTGTTTGCGCGCGTCTCGCGGGCGATCGCCGAGCGCAAAATGCACCGCTACAGCGCCGACCAGATCCGCGCGCTCAACGCCGAGCAGCCCGATCCGGACGGACGCGAGTGCAAGATCTGCGGCCGCTCGAGCCGCCTGCACGGCGACGACGGCCTGTGCGACTGGTGCCGCCGCTTTGCCGAGCTGTCGATCAAAATCCAGAGGCAGGACGTATACGTCGCCTCGATGGATGGATCGAACAGCGATTTTTCATTCCCCTCGCCGCAGGGCAGCGTCTATTATACGCTGACAGGCGAGGACAGCGCCCGCGCGCGCCTGAACGCCGGCGAGCCGATACGCCGCATATACGTCAAGAACCGCCGCGCCGATCTGCCGGGCGCAATCCGCCTGTTCGTGGGCGATTACAGCCATTCGAACGACGTGGACGCGCTCGCCGAGGACGGCCGGCTGGCCGTGTGCCGCATGGACGTGGACAATCTGGGCACGGCGTTCACCGCCGGCTTTGTCCACAGCGGCGCGCCCAACCCCTATCGCTACGCTTCGCTCAGCCGCACATCCGCCTTTTCGCGGCAGATGTCCGTCTTTTTCAAATATCACATCAACACGCTGATCGAAGGCCTCAAGACCTCGATCGTCTATTCCGGCGGCGACGACGTGTTCCTGATCGGCGCGCTGGAGGACACGCTCGAGGCCGCCTGCCGCATACGCGCCGCGCTGCGCGCGTTCTCCGGCGGCGCGCTGAGCATTTCCGGCGGCGTCGGCCTGTTCGGCGCGCACTATCCGCTGCGCCGCGCCGCCGAGAACGCCGCCGCCCTCGAGGACTGCGCCAAGTCTCTTCCCGGCAAGGACGCGATCGCACTCTTCGCGCCCGAGGACAGCCTGACCTATCGCTGGGACGACTTCGTAAAGGACGTAAAGGACGACAAGCTGCGCGCCATTTCCGAATTCTTCGACGCCGCAAAGTCCATGGCCGCCTACGGAAACGCCTTTTTGTACAATCTTCTGGATCTTTTGCGCCAGTGCGGCGAGCGCATCAATCTGGCGCGCTACGCCTATCTGCTCTCCCGCATGGCGCCGGCCAGCGACAGCCTGCTGAAGGCGCAGTATGCGCGCTTTTCAAAGGCGATGATGGCCTGGGCGCGGGAGCCCGAGAGCCGCCGCCAGCTGATCACCGCCATCTATCTGTACGTCTATCACACCCGAAAGGAGCGCTGATTCATGCCCACCAACAACTATGGCAATTACGGAAACGGCAATCGCAGCGGCAATTACGCCAATAACCGCACCGGCAATCAGGGCGGCTATCAGAACAACACGCCCCGGACGACCGAACCCATGAATCTGCCCGCCGATTATGTCGACAAGGCCGAGGAAATCATGAGCCGCCTGATGGGCCAGCAGCGCTCGAAACTGACCACCACCAAGCTGCGCAGCATACTGTCCATCGTCAGCGACATATACAACCGCGAGGTCGGCCGGCTCTCCGAGAAGGAGCTGACGGACGAGGATCAGACCGCCGTGCAGATGCTGCGCGTGCGCATCGCCTATGAGACCAGGCGCGATCAGAACGTTGAGAAATTCGTCAATGAAGCGCGTCTGCTCGAATACATCAAGGGACTGGGCAGGGACCGCAAAAAATTCCTCGCGTTTTCACACTATATGGAAGCGCTCGTGGCATACCACCGCTACTACGGCGGCGACGAAAATTAAGGAGGGCACAGCATGTACGGCAAACTGTTGATTCACTGCGATATGAAGGTCGTCACCGGCCTGCACATCGGCGGCTCGTCCGTGTTTTCGGCCATCGGCGCCGTCGATTCCACCGTCGTCAAGGATCCCATGACCCGCCATCCCATCGCGCCGGGCAGCAGCCTCAAGGGCAAGCTGCGCACGCTGCTGGCGCGCTCGCTCTGCAAGGACGTGGCGCATATGCCCGTTTTTGACAACGACGACGAGCAGATCAGGCGGCTCTTCGGCGCAGCGCAGCCGCCGCGCCCCGCTCAGCTGCAATTCGCCGACGCGTTCGTCAAAAACGCCGACGCGCTCGCCGAGGCCGAGCTCTCGCTGACCGAAATCAAATTTGAAAACACAATCGACCGCCTGAACAGCAAGGCCAATCCGCGCCAGATCGAGCGCGTCATTCCCGGCGTGGTGTTCGGCGTGAGCATCGCCTACGACATTCATGACGAGGCGGAAACGCTTGCCGACATGGCGCTGCTCTGCAAGGGGCTGCGCCTGCTCCAGATGGACTATCTGGGCGGCCACGGCTCGCGCGGCAGCGGGCGCGTCGCCTTCAGCAATTTCAGCTTTGAGACGCTGGGCGACGCTGTCGATGAAGGCGAAATCGCCCCTCTCTTCAAGGAGATTGAGAATTATGCGCCGCTCTCTGTTTAAGCTCGCCTTTTCAACGCCCGTTCACTTTGGCGGAGAATCGCCTCAGGGGCTCGAAAACGCCGACATGACCTGCCGCGCGGACACGCTGTTTTCGGCTCTGTGCGCCGCCGCGCGCGCTCTGGGCGGGAGCGAGGAAGTGGAGCGGCTGTGCGCGCTCGTGCGGGACGACCGCCTGCGCCTGAGCGACGCCATGCCCTGGCAGAAGGACAGATTCTATCTGACCAAGCCGGCCATGACCGCCCGCAGGCCCATCCTCCAGACGGGCGACCGCAAGGCGTTCAAAAAACTTCAGTGGATTTCGCTTGCCGATTATCCCGCCTATCTGCGCGCCATGCTCGAGGGACAGCCCTTCAATGCGCACGAGCCGCCCTCCGCCTTTGGTGAGAGCATCCTTCACACAAAGGGCGCGTCCGGCCGCAGCGCCGACGAGGAGACGACCCCCTGGAGCGTCGCCGCGTTTGAGTTTTATCCCGAAAACGGGCTGTGGTTCGCCGCCGAATGCGACACAGGCGAGACCGCCGGTTTCCTGAGCGCGCTGACCGAGGCGCTGGGCGCGGGCGGCATGGGCGGCAAGATCAGCGGCGGATACGGCAAATTCAGCGTCATAAAGCAGCTCGATATCGACGCCGCGCCGACCGCCGATATAAAGTGGCTCTCAAAAGCGCTGCAATGCCGGAGAGCGCCGCTCTACATCACTTTGACCAGCGCGCTGCCCCGGGACGACGAGCTGGACGGCGTTCTTGAGGACGCGCAGTATCAGCTCGTGCGCCGCGGCGGCTTCATGGCGCCGGGCAGCGGCGGCGCGCAGAAAAAGAGCACGCAGTATTTCCTCGCCGCGGGCGCGACGCTGCGCCGTCCGTTCGACGGCGATCTCTACGAGGCCGGCGCGCAGGACGGGCATCCGATCTTCCGCTGCGGCAGGCCCATGCTCCTGGGGGTGACGTCATGAAGGAATGCGGCCATCTGCAAATCTATACGCTCCGTCTCACGACCGTCGGCCCTCTGTTCATCGGCGCGGGGCGGAAGTATTCGAAGGTCGACTACACGCTGAACCGCTACGCCACGACCATGTACATTCTCGACGAGCGCCGGCTCGCCCGCATGCTTGTGGAGCGCGATCTGGTGGATATGTACGAAAGCTACATCACCGGCACGCCCACGCAGCAGCTGGATATGTACTATTTCCTGACCAGGCTGTGCGGGCTTAAGCAAAGCGAAATCGACCCGCTCGTTCGCTACCACGCCGCAACCGGCGGCCAGACCGGCGACAGACATGCCGTAGAGGTCGATCAGTTTGTCAAGAATGCGTATGGCGAGATCTATATCCCCGGCAGCAGCGTCAAGGGGGCGCTGCGCACGGCGCTGCTCACGGAGATGATCCTCTCTCATCCCACGCCGCCGGAAAGACGGCGCGAATGGCCGCAGGGGCTCACGGGTCGGGCTCTGGATCGTGCCATGGACGCGGCTGCGCAGCAGATCGAGAGCGACTACCTGCATACGCTCCAATTTGAGGACAGACAGCACAGACTGCAACGGGAGGACGCGGTCAACTCGCTCATGCGCGGCGTGATGATCGCCGACAGCGCGCCCTTGCAGTCGGATCAGCTGACGCTGGGGCGCAAGATCGACGTTGCGCCGAGCGGCTACAGCGCATCGCCCAATCTGATACGCGAGTGCATCCAGCCGGGGCAGACCATCGAGCTGACGCTGACGCTCGATCAGTCGGTGCTCAAGGGGGGCATCACCGGCGAGAGCCTGATGGAGACGTTCAAGACATGGACGGCCTTCTACAGCGAGGTCTATCTGAGCCACTTCAAGGCGCTGCCGCGCAACGCCGCAGCGGTCAAATACGACGGCAAAGCCGGGCTGCTGCTGGGCGGCGGCGGGGGCTTTTTCAGCAAGACAATCACCTATCCCTATTACCGAAATGGGGACGAAGAATATCCCTACGACGAAGCGCTGGGCTATGTGATCGGCCTGCTGAAGGCCAAATTCCCCATGATACCCCGCGAACGCGACGGGAAAAGCGGCATTGCGCCTGCCATGGTCAAGTATGTCGAGACGAACGGGCGCTGCTATCCCATGGGCTGGTGCGAGGTGAGCCTGTCATGATCCGGCAGTACAAATTCCATCTGTCCGCGCCGGACGGGCGGCGGCTCGTGCCCGCCATGGCCTATCGGCTGTATTCGTTTCTGCTCGAGCGGCTCGACGCTGCATCAGCCGCGGCGCTGCACGCCGAGAGCTGGCCGCTCAATCAGGCGCTGCACTGGGAATCGCTCAGCCGCTGCGCCGTCTGGACAATCACGCTGCTGGACGATATGCTGATCGAGCGGCTTGATCCTGCGCTGTCCGCACTGACGCGCGTTCCGCTCAACGACGGAGAACTGGCCGCCGAGCCGCTCCGGATCGAGACGCTGGACGGCGCGCGCGCGCTGATGGAGCGTGCCGCCGCGCTGCCGGACAATCCGCTGTTCGAAATGACCTTTCACACGACGACATCGTTCAAGACGAACGGGCGCTATGCGCTCTTCCCCACCGAGCGGCTGATCGTGCAGAGCGCCATGCAGAAGTGGAGCCGCGCCTTTCCGGAATACGCGCTGGACGACGAGGACGCGTTCATGATGCTGTGCGGCGGCCTGTCCATAGAGCGCTATGCCCTGCAGAGCAGCCGCTATCCGCTCAAGCAGGGCAGCGTCTCCGGCTTTTACGGGACGCTGGCGCTGCGCTCGCGGCTCCCCGCGCCCATGCTGGAAATCTGGAGGGCGCTCTACTGCGCGCTGCCCTATCTGGGGCTGGGCATCAAGACAACGCTCGGCATGGGTTCAGTCGGCTGTGGTGGCCGCAGTGCCGACGGCAGTGCCGGCGGCAGTGCCGCTTCCGCACCGCTAACGCGCACGCAACCCGACTCTTCGCCGCTTGGGGGCGGCTCGCCGGCAGTGCCGGCTTCCACTTCGCTCCGCGCGTGTCAACCCGACTCTTCGCCGCTTGGGGGCGGCTCGAGTCTGGACGATTGAGCGTGTAGGTATCATCTCAATACAGCACGACCCGCCCGGCCATAAATCAGAGCCGGGCGGGTCTTTCCGTATACCCGGGTTTTGCGAGCGTATGTGCGGCGATTGGGGCGTTGGTGCTTTTTGCAAGGATGAGTGTTCGCACCAACCCAACCCCGCCGCAGCGTGAGGAGAGTCCAGAGAGTCGAAGACTCTTTGGCGCAGGTTTGGGGCGCGCAGCCCCAACGTACTCCCCGCGGAAAACACAGCAAGGCCAATGCGGCTGCGCAAAGACGCACAAGCGCAGCGTATACGCACCAACGCAACCCCGCCGCAGCGTGAAGAGAGTCCAGAGAGGCGGCAGTGCCGCTTCCACTTTTGACTCTTTGGCGCAGTCTGGGGCGCGCAGCCCCAGCGTACTCCCTGCGGAAAGACTCACAGCACCAATGTGGCCACGCAAAGGCACACAAAGGCCGCGCCGCCAGCCCCGTTCCCCGTTCTCCGGTAACCCGTCGAGATCGCCATAAAGAAACGCACAAACCCGAAGTGAACCAGCCAAGGCAGATAACCGAAGAGCGCCCCGAGAACGCGCGAATGGCGATCTCGACCCTGCGGAACAGGAACGCAAGCTATCGCAAGCCGTTCTGTTTGTCGCGAGACAAACAGCAGGCGTGAACCGAAGGCAAAACGCGACAACAGAACCGCATCGCCGAGCGTAAGCCGAGGGCAAGCGCGGCGAGAGAAAGCACTCCCCCGCCGCAGCGTGAAGAGAGTCCAGAGAGGCGGCCGTGCCGCGTCCACCTGCTGCCGCCGGGCACCGCCCGACCCGCCCGGCCAGCCGCAGTGCGGCCTCCACTTATCAGAGCCGGTCAGGTCTTTCCGTGCGCCCGGGCGGCGTGTAAAAAAACGCGCGGCCGCGGACAGCGCCGGCTGGAGGTTGCGCGCAGGGGCGGGATGGTGTATAATATGGCGAATGGTTTTTTTCAATAAAGGGAGGGCGAACGCATGGCGGGGCAGAACAGGGTGAAACTCAATACGGACACGGGGCTGTTGAAGCTGATCGCCATTGCGGCGATGCTGGTCGATCATCTGGGCGCGCGGGTGTTCCCGCAGTACCCGATCATGCGCATAATCGGGCGCATTTCGTTTCCGATATTCGCCTATTGCATCGCGGCGGGCTGCGTGTATACCCACAATATCGGGCGGTATCTGGCGCGCGTGCTGCTGCTGGGCGTGCTGGTTCAGCCGCTCTACATCACCGCCATGGGCCATCAGGTCATGGGCGCGTTCGACTGGGCGCACAATTTCTACCGCGTCGATCTCATCGTGCGGCACTACTATGTCGAGCCGCTCAACATACTCTTCACGCTCTCGGCGGGCATACTGTTCATCTGGACGATCCGCGACAGGCAGTATATACTCACGGCGATGCTGCTCGCCGCGCTCTGGTATGTGGGCGACATGCTCGACTACGGCCTCAAGGGCGTGCTGCTCATGACGCTGTTCTACGTCTTCATCGACCGGCCGCTGACCAGCTTTGTCTGGGTGCTCGGCCTGATGGTCTACTGGGGCGTGCCGCAGCTGCGCACGCGCTTTGCGCCCTGGGCGGTCGCCTCGGTCTCGACGCAGTTCTACGCCGTGCTGGCGCTGCCGCTGATCTATCTGCCCATGCGCACAGGAATCAAGATCAACAAGTACGTCTTTTACGCGTTCTATCCCGCGCATCTGGCGCTCATCTATCTGCTCACGCGGTGAATCGCGGCGGGATTTGCGGGCGCGAGTCAACCGCTGCGGGCGCTTCAATCGCCCCACTGACAAGCCGCTTGACGAAACGCGCCCGGCTTCAGTTCTCCGCGATTCGTGCGCTCCCCAAGGCCTTTCCCTGCCGATGATTCCCCTCGGGATACCGGCATACGCTTTAAGAATAAGGAGGATTTCCCCCATGCGACTGAATACCGTCAATATCTGCGCCGACGCGCTCATCGGCGTGCTCTCCGGCACGGACGCGCTGATCGACCGGCAGGAGAAGATCGCCGCGTCCGTCGAGAGCGCCGAGAAGGCCATCGGCGGCTGGGTGCGCGGCTTTGCGCAGAGCGGCGCTGTGGACGCGCTCATGCTCAACACGAACTATCACGTCTCCTACATACCCAGCCGGACGTGGGACACCGCGTGGCGCAAGCTGGACGGCGCGCGCGTGAGCGCCGAATCGCTCGAGGCCATACCGCACTGGAGCAGCCGCTTCGTCCGCGCGCACGATATGGGCATAGAGCCCTACGCCATCGCGCTCAAACACGCGCGCGAAAGCGGCATGCAATGCTGGTTCTCGGTGCGCATGAACGAATTCCACTATTTGAAGTGGCCCGAGACCAGCGCGACGCTCTGGCTCGAGCATCCCGAATACCGCCAGGCGGCCGATCTGCCGTTCGACTACCGGCACGAGCAAGTGCGCCGCTATTATGTGGACTACATCGAGGAGCTGTGCCGCAATTACGACATTGACGGCGTCGAGCTGGACATGATCCGCCGCTTCGAAGCGAACGCCGACGACAGCCTGCGCGCGGCCGTGACCGAGTGCGTGCGCGCCGTGCGCCGCGCCGTGGACGAAATCAGCCGCGAGAAGGGGAAGCGCATTCTCATTTCCGCGCGCGTCTACGGCCTGCCCGAGGCCGCGCGCGATCACGCCTGCGAGGCCGATCTCTGGGCGCGCGAGGGACTGGTGGACGGCCTGACGCTCTCCAACTTCCACACGCCCTGCGATTACGATCTGCCCATCGAAAAATGGCGGCGGCTGATCGGGCGGGACGGCGTATTCATACAGGCCGGCTGCGACTTCGGCAATTTCGGCATCATGTGGAACGACATACGCACGCGCGTGCTGCGGCAGGACACGGCCAGTCTGCGCGGCTTTGCGGACGCGGCGCTGTGCCGCGGCGCGGACGGCGCGTATATGTTCAATCTCAACACGCCGGACGCGCTCGACTTTTCAGCGCTTTCCTCGCGGGAGAAAATCCTCTCCGGCGAGCGGCGCTATATACTCACAAAGCACGATCCCGGCGCGGACTATCAGCTGCCGGTCAGTCTGGACGGCGCGTGGCACGAGCGCGCGCTGAGCGTCGGCAGCGGCGGGTCGAGCGGCGTCGTGCGCGTGGGCGTGGACGCGGTTCCCCAGTCGCTCGATGTGCGCGTGAACGGCAGGGACGCGCGCTTCATCGGAAGGATGCAGCCCGAAAACGGGCGCGGCTACATCGAGGGCGTTGTCTGGAACGACTATGCGCGGCGCATTGTGGACACGCTGCCGGAGGCCGCGGCCTATGTGGCCGAGTTCGCGCTGCCGGACGCAGTGGCGGGAGAGGCTCAAATCGAGCTGCGCGGGCTGGGCGGCGAGGTCGTCTGGCTGGAGCTCGCCGTGCGCGCGCAGTGACGCGGGTTCTGCGCGCGGATTGCGCCTGTGCGGGGAAATGACGAATGGCGCGGTGCGCGCGAGCTGGGCGCGGCGCGGCTGATGCTGTGTCGGTGGACTGGCGGCGCGGGGTCTGCGCGCGGATTGCGCCTGTGCGGGGAAATGACGAATGGCGCGGGTGCGCGTGAGTTGAGCGCGGCGCGGTTGATGCTGTGTCGGCGGACAGGCGGCGCGGGGGCTGCGGGCGATTTGCGCCTGTGCGGGGAAATGACGAATGGCATGGGTGCGCGTAAGTTGGATGCGGCGCGAGTGCGGCTGATGCCGTGTCGGCGGACTGGCGGCGCGAGGTCTGCGCGCGGATTGCGCCTGTGCGGGGAAATGACGAATGGCATGGGTGCGCGTGAGCTGGATGCGGCGCGAGTTTGCGCGCGGTGCGCGTGAGCTGGGCGCGGCGCGAGTTTGCGCGCGGTGCGCGTGAGCTGGATGCGGCTGATGCTGTGTCGGCAGGCAGGCGGCAGGTGAAAGGAGAATGGGCAAAAACACATGAGTGAATACAGGAATATATCGGCGGGGCTGGCGGCGCGGCTGGCGCTCGAGAGGCACGGCTTCCGCTTCACGCATTCGCTGGGGCAGAATTTCATACTGGACGACAATCTGCTGGAGCGGCTGCTGGATCTGGCGCTGATCGAGCCGGGCGCGCGCGTGCTGGAGATCGGCCCGGGCGCGGGCGTGATGACGCGGCTGATGGCCGAGCGCGGCGCGGACGTGACGGCGGTCGAGCTGGACGAGACGCTGAGGCCGGTGCTGGAGGACATGACCGGCGGCTATGCCAATGTGCGCCTGATATTCGCCGACGCGCTGAAGGCCGACCTGCGCACGCTGATGGGCGTGGGGCCGTTCAGCGTGATCGCGAATCTGCCCTACTACATCGCGACCGAGCTGATCGAGAAGCTGCTGACCGGCGAGCCGAGGCCGCGCCGCCTGACCGTGATGGTGCAGAAGGAGGCGGCCGAGCGCATGACCGCCGCGCCGGGCGGCAAGACGTGGTGCGCGCTTTCCGCGACGGTTCAGTATTTCGCGCGGTGCGAGACGGTGATGGCGCTGCCGCCCGCGGCCTTCACGCCGCCGCCCCACGTGGACAGCGCGCTCTTGCGTCTGGAGCCGTATGCGGGTGACGCGCCGGTGCGCGCTGCGGACGACGCGATGATGCTGCGCGTGATTCGCTCGGCCTTTGCGATGCGCCGAAAGACGCTGGCCAACAACCTCACGGCGGCGTTCGCACTGCCGCGCGAGACGGCGGTATCGCTGATCGAATCGCTGGGGCTGGACGCGCGCGTGCGCGGCGAGGCGCTCTCCCTTGAGCAGCTGGCGGCGCTTTCGGACAGGCTGAGCGCGCGATAAATATCGGAAAACAGCGCCCTTCAGTCCGCGGACAGCGCGTAAAGCGCTCAAAGCGCCTTTGCGGTTTTTTGACCGCTTCATGGACGGCGCATGCAGTTTTCAGTTGTTTTCGGGCGGTTAAGCGCCGCTGTTTGCAGGGATAGGGCGCGCGTCCTGCGGGGATTTTGGGAGGTTTGCGGGGCATTTATGCCGCGGACAGCGCATAAAGCGCCCGAAGCGCCTTTGCGGTTTTTTGACCGCTTCATGGACGGCGCATGCAGTTTTCAGTTGTTTTCGGGCGGTTAAGCGCCG
>CAKUAV010000073.1 GCA_934636425.1 uncultured Clostridia bacterium | reverse complement strand
CGCACAATCGGAGACCTGCCTGACTCTGACCTATGGTCAGGCAGGTCGTGTATCATTGCGCGGCAGCAAGTGGAAGCGGCACAGCCGCCGGGTTGCGTGCGCGAAGCGGAGAGGAAACCGCACTGCGGTCGCGGCAGCAAGTGGAAGCCGCACTGCGTCCCCTAGATAAGTTTGCGGTCGTGCGCGGTGTAGGAGGCCTCTATGGCGTTGAGCACGCGCACGGGCAGCGCCAGATGACGCGCGGGAATATCGCTTTCGCCCGTGCGCAGCATATTGACGAACGACGCCGCCTCGCGGGCGTACGCGTCGCCCATGTTGATCTCGCGGCCGATCGCGCCGCCCTTTGTCAGCACGACGCCGCCGTAGTTGTAGGCGCTCTCGGTGTAGTTCAGCGTGACCGCATAGCTGGCGTACTCCAGCAGCACGGCGACGCCCGCCTGCGTCCTGACGGCGTTCACCGCCACCGGATCGTAGCCGAATATCGTCAGCGCAATCTCGATCAGGTGGGAGGAATAGAAGTAGAAGCCGCCGTAGGGATTGTCCAGACTCACCGGCGCATAGACGTTGCCGCCCAGCAGCTCGCCCTTCGCCCTGGCTTCGTCCGCCGCTTCCTTCAGCGCCAGAGTGTCCGCAATCAGCTTGAGCGAGGAGCCGCCCACCAGCGGCACGCGCTTCTCCGCCGCCAGATCGATGATCGATTTCGCCTCGGCATAGTCGTTGGCCAGCGGCTTGTCGACAAACGCCGGCTTGCCCGCCTCTATGAACGGACGGACATAGCCCCAGTGCAGCGCGCCGTTGCGGCTGGTGACCATCACCGCGTCTACCTGATGGAGCATGTCCATGGGCTTTACGATCTCGACATGGCATTTTTCGGCGATCTTCCGGCTGGCTTCCATATCCTCGCCCCAGATCGCCGTCACGCGCACGTCGTCATACGTTCCGGAGAGATTAAATATCTCCGAAAACGCCGCGGCGTGCGAATTTTCCGAACCGATGATGCCGACCTTAAACATAAATCTGTGCCCTCCTCAGCGCTTCATGCCCGCGTCCGGCCACTTGGGCATCGGATTCTGGCGATGCGCTTCCTCGATGACCGCCAGCTGGCGGCGCACCTGCTTTACGGTGACTCTGAGCGGCTTGTTCTCGGTCAGATGCTCGTAGATCATTGTGTAGTAGGTTCTGACCGCGTCCACAAACGCGTCCTCGCCGTCGCCCGCAACCCAGCTCTCCTCGTGCCAGTTCAGCTTTTCGCCGCAGTAGGCCGGCTCGCCCGCCTCGGTGGTCAGCGGCGCGTTGATCTGATGATGCTCGGGCGCCTCGGCCTCGACGAACCACTTCCAGTGCAGCTCCTTCTGAGTGCCGCACAGCGCGCCCCGCGTGCCCTCGATCTTGTATGTGCCCCACGGATAGCCGTCGCAGGAGGAAATCTCCAGATCGATCAGCGGCCTGTCCGGCATGGTCAGTATCAGCTTGACGTAGTCCTCCGCGTCGCCGAACACATTCGCATTGTCCATCTTGCAGAAGATATTCGGCATATCCTCGCCGCCCAAGAGGTCGAGCGCCTGATCGAGCGGATGGGGGCCGGTGTTGTACAGCGCGCCGGCGATGTTGTCCTGAAGGCACTGCCAGTCCCAGCGCCGGGCATAGCCGTTAAAGGCGATCGAAATCTGCACGGGGCGGCCCAGCACGCCGCTGCCCAGCACATCCTTGACCTTCACAAAATACGGCGCGAAGCGGCTCTGCTGGAATATCGCCAGCATGCGGCCGTTCTTCTCGGCCGCCGCCTGCATCTCGTCCAGCATTTCGGGCGAGCGCGTCGCCGGCTTCTCGCACAGCACGTTGAAGCCGTGGTTCAAAAGATCGATCGTCACCGGATGGTGCCAGGGCGTGGGCAGCGCGTTGACCACCAGGTCGATCTCCTTGCCAAAGAGCGCCGTGTAATCGTCAAACGTCTCGCAGCCGAAAACACGCGCGGCCTTCTCGCGGCGCTCGGGCAGCTTGTCCACCGCATAGGCCACCTCGAAGCGCTCCGTGTCGCGCAGAAGATGCTGGCCGTGAATGGCATAGCCGCTGCGTCCCTGCCCCAGCAGGGCAACCTTCAGCTTTTTCATGGGATAGATCACTGTCCTTTCCTACATATATCAATATCAGAACCGACAAATTCATCCGTCCGCGCAATATCCGCGCATCCTTCGCATTCCTGCTCCGCGCGCAAGCATCCACGTTACACACGCTTTCGCAAAATCCGCGCATCGGCGCGCTCTTCACGCGTTCGCATGAGTCCGCGCAATATCCGCTCGTCGGCGGGTCGTTCGCATTCGTACTCCGCGCAAGCATCCGCGTAACACACGCTTTCGCAAAATCCGCTCGTCGGCGCGCCCTTCACGCGTGCGCATGAGCCAGCGGAGCATCCGCGCATCGGCGCGTCGTTCGCATTCGTACTCCGCGCAAGCATCCGCGCCCCACACGCCTTCGCAAAAATCGCTCGTCGGCGCGCCCTTCACGCGTGCGCATGAGCCAGCGGAGCATCTGCGCATCGGCGCGTCGTTCGCATTCGTACTCCGCGCAAGCATCCGCGCCCCACACGCCTTCGCAAAAATCCACACGTCGGCGCGCCCTTTACGCGTGCGCATGAGCATAAGCCTTCGCGCCACACGCGCATTCCCGCGCAAGCGTCCATGTCATTCGCATGACGTCGCGGTCATCCGCGCGCCGCTTCCTCGATGCGCAGCGCCGTGCGCTGGGAGGCGAATGTGTTCCTCTGCGCGTCCGCGTCGAACGGACGCAGGAAATCGTCCAGCCAGCCGCCGTGAACGGGCGCGGCTTCGAGCGTCTCAAGCGCGTCCGCGCCCTTTGCGGCGAACGTCGCGTCGCCTTTGCCGACCTGGAACTCGAGCGCGCCCTCGTCGCCCCAGAATGTGAAGCGCCAGTAGGAGGGCATTGAAAACGCCGTGCCGGTCTGCGCGGCGTAGGACACGTCGGCCGTCACGCCCATGCCGCCGTCAAACTCGGCCATGAACTGCGCGCAGTCCCTGAAATCGGGCGCTTTTGCCGCGAAGGCGTTCCATTCGCGCGCGGCCACTGTGCGCACAAGCTCCGCGCCGGTGATATAGCGGATCGCGTCGAGCCCGTGAATGGCGATGTCGTTGATCGTGCCGCCGTGCTTGCCCGCCTCGAAATACCACATCGGGCGCACGCCGTAGGAGAGCGGATGCTGGCCGGTGAAGTTGACCGCGTGGATCGTTCCCAGCCGCCCCGCGCGCACGAGACCGCGCGCCAGATTGACGGCGGGGTCGTAGCGCAGATCGAGCATGCACTCAACGCGCAGGCGCTTTTCGAGCGAAAGAGATTCGATCTCGTCCAGCTCGCGCTGAGAGACGCACAGCGGCTTGTCGCAGATCACGTCTTTGCCGGCCTTCAGCGCGCGGACAATGCGATCATGCCGTATGCCGTAATAGTCGCCGACCGCCACCGCGTCGACGCGCTCGTCGCCGAGCAGCGCGTCAAAGCTGTCGTAAAACGGCGCATCGATGCGCGCCCTGGCCGCCGCGCGCGCCTGATCGTCCTCTTCCCACGCGCCGGCGACCGTCACGTCCGATCGCTTCATCGCCGCGTCGTACAGGCCGAATATGTGGCTGTGCCTCAGCCCCGCGAACGCCAGATTCATCGCGCGCTTCCTCCATGCTTAAAGCCGCGCAGCTGCGCGCCGCTGTCCATGTCGACATACAGCGCCGCGTTCGGGCACAGGCGCAGCGCCGTGGCGGGGCAGTGCGCGCCGATATCGCCGCAGACCGTGCGATAGACCGCCTCGGCCTTGGTGGCGGCGGGCACGATGCAGAAGTGGTATTCGGCGTTCATCAGCGCCGGAACGGTCAGCGTGAGCGCGTGGGTGGGCACGTCGTCTATGGCGGCAAAGCAGCCGTCGTGTACCTGCTGCATGCGGCATTTTTCGTCCAGACTGACGCGCTTGACCAGCGCGGGATCGTCAAAATCGGCCTCGTGCGGGTCGTTGAAGGCGATGTGGCCGTTCTCGCCGATGCCCAGACAGACGACGTCCACGCCCTCTTTGATCAGCGCCGAATAGCGCGCGCACTCCGCCTCTATGTCGGAAGCGCCGCCGTTTATGAAGTGCACCGCCCCAAACGGCGCGCGGTCGAACAGCCCCCTGCGCAGGAAATTGCCGAAGCCCTGCGGCGCGTCGGCGCTCAGGCCGACGTATTCGTCCATATGGAAGGCCTCGATGCGGGAAAAGTCGATATCCTCGGCGACGAGCGCGTCGAGGAATTCATTCTGACTGGGCGCGGCGGCGAATATCATGCGCACCGTGTCCTTTTCTTTGAGCAGCGCATTGACGGCGCGCGCGGCGTCACGCGCGGCGGCGCGTCCCATCTCAAGACGCGTCTCATAGCGATTGACGGTAAAATTGGAAAGCAGCGCCATGGCGTATTGTCCTCCTGTTTCAGCAATAAATGCCATACCCCGGCATTATGATTATCATACCGCCAAACCCCGCAAATATCAAGCCCATTTTACACATTCCGCAAAAATTGTGATCATCGCCCCAACACGCGCCGGCCGGCGGCGGAGGGGGCGCGCGGAAGGGCGGCGCGTTTCTCCGCGCTGGCGCGGCGGCGCGTGGGTGTGAATTGCAGCATAGTGAACTGTCAGCCGGCGCGGCCTTTGCGCCTGCCGGTTATAGCGCCGGCACAGGCGATTGTGCGCGCGGGGGAACGGGCGGGGGAATGCGGAATTCGGAATTGGGGCGCGGAGGATGAGCGCGGTTGGCGGGGCGGTTCTGTCGCGGCGTTTTGCCTTGTCATGCCCGCCATTGCGAGGATGGCGGGCGTTTTGCCTCGATACGCGGCTGACATTGCGTTTTTGTCACAGCGTTTGGCGTTCGCCCGTGTGGTTCTGTCGCGGCGGTTTGCCCTCGGCGCGCGTCTGGTGATACGTTTGTGTCGCGGCGTTTTGCCTTGTCATGCCCGACATTGCGAGGATGGCGGGTGTTTTGCTTCGATACGCGGTTGGCGTTGCGTTTTTGTCACAGCGTTTGGCGTTCGCCCGTGTGGTTCTGTCGCGGCGTTTTGCCTCGGTTCACGCTTGACTTTGTGGTTCTGTCGGGGCGCTTGCCCTCGGCGCGCGTCCGGTGATACGCTTCTGTCGGGGCGCTTTGCCTTGTCATGCCCGACATTGCGAGGATGGCGGGCGTTTTGCTTCGATACGCGGCTGACATCGCGTTTTTGTCACAGCGTTTGGCGTTCGCCCGTGTGGTTCTGTCGCGGCGCTTTGCGCTCGGTTCACGCCTGTTGTTTGTGGTTCTGTCGGGACGCTTGTCCTCGGCGCGCGTCCGGTGATACGCTTCTATTGCGGCGTTTTGCCTCGGTTCACGCCTGTTGTTTGTGGTTCTGTCGGGGCGCTTGCTCTCGGCGCGCGTCTGGTGATACGTTTCTGTCGCGGCGTTTTGCCTCGGTTCACGCTTGACTTTGAGGTTCTGTCGGGGCGCATTGCCGATCGACGTATGTCTTTTATGTTTCCGCGCGTTTATATGCGGTGGCGCGGAAGCGAGGGCTGCGGGGTGTTTGCCTTTGTTTATGTCTATCCTCCGCGTTTCTCTTGTGGCGCTTGCCCTCGGAGCGGGGCTGGCTTTGCGGTTCTGCTGCCGCCTTTTGCCTCGGTTCACGCCTGTCTTTTTTCCTTTGTCAGGAAAAAAGAGACGGCTTGCGATGCCTTGCGTTTCTATTCCGCCGGGTCGAGATCGCCATTCGTGCGTTCTCGCAGCGCTCTTCGGTTATCTGCCTTGGCGGGTTCACTTCGGGTTTGGCTGTTTATTTGTGGCGATCTCGACGGGGACGGGGGGAACGGGGCTGGCGGCGCGGCCTTTGTGCGCTTTTGCGCAGCCGCATTGGCCTTGAAATGCTTTCCGCGGGGAGTACGCTGGGGCTGCGCGCCCCAGACTGCGCCAAAGAGTCGAATGTGGAAGCGGCACTGCCGCCTCTCTGGACTCTCTTCGCGCTGCGACGGGGTTATGCTGCTGCGAACTCGCGGCACTTGTGCGCTTTTGCGCAATCGCATTGGCATTGTGAGTTTTTCCGCGGGGAGTACGCTGGGGCTGCGCGCCCCAGACTGCGCCAAAGAGTCTTCGACTCTCTGGACTCTCTTCAGGGGCTGCCCGAGCGAGAAAGTGCGTTTCACGCGGCGGGGCTAGGTTGGTGCGTATTCGCAGCGCCGTCACCCGGGCACACGGAAAGACCCGCCCGGCTCTGATTTATGGCCGGGCGGGTCGGGCTGTACAACGATGTTACCTACACGCACAAACGTCCAGACTCGAAGCGCCCCCAAGCGCTGAAGAGTCGGGTTGCGTGCGCGGAGCGGTGTGGATGCAGGCTCAGTCTGCCGCCTTGATGTATTGAGAGGAGACGTAGCCCTCGCCGGCCACGGCGCGCACATGCGCCCAGCCGTCCGATTCGCTCATCACGATTACCTTCGCGCCGGCGCTCAACACGGCGATGACCTGCGCGTCGGTCGAGGGCGCGGCGCGCAGATTGAGCGTCGAGGCCGCCGTGCTCAGCGTCACGGTCGCCATGTACTCGCCGTCCTTCGGCGCGCCCAGCACCGCCGCGTCGTCCTGCACCGCCGCCGCCTTCACGCCGTCCAGCGCGTCGGCGGTCGCGTCGGCCAGAGAGACCGCCTCGATCGTCAGCCCCGGATAGTAGAAGCCGAGAATCGCGCGGAAATCCATGCCGTAGCTGCCCGCCATGACCTGCGCGCCGCGCTGGCTCAGCCCCACGCCGTGCCCGTAGCGCCGCAGCTGTATGATGAACAGATCGTCCTCCTCGATCGCCGTGGCCAGCTCGCAGTCGATCGAGCTGATCTTCAGCCCCAATTCGTTCTTGAGCTGCTCGTAGACGGAAATGTCGCAGGTAAAGCTCTCATCGACACGCTCCCACTCGCCCGGCTCATAGCCGACGATCTTTCGCTCCATGGGCGCGCCGGTGAAGGCGTGAAATACCGCGTCGCTCACAGTCGGCTTTTCGTAGACCGGCATGAGCGGCCGCGCCTGCACTGTGTAGGTCAGACGCATCGCCTGATAATCGCGCGCGGGAGCAGCGCTCTTCGGATTCACGCCCTCAATCGCCGTCACCTGCTCTATGCGCACGTCGCCCGTCTCGTCGCTGTAGCCCATCGCGCTCAGCCGCTCGGCCGCCGCGTCGATCAGCCAGCTCTTCAGCCGCTCGGGCGCGTCGTGCATATCCTTCGAGAAGGCCAGCGTGGTCACGGGGCTGGACGGATTCTCCAGATCGTAGGGGTCGTCGCGCACGTCGAGGTACGCGTCGGCCGCAGGCGCGCCGAGTATGTCGCCGGCGCGCGCGGTCTGGCCGCCGTTGGTCGCGGTGTAGTAGCACACGGCATACGCGCCGTCATAGCGCGCACACAGCCCCTTCGTCGCCTCGACCGCGGCGACGGCGTTGGCATAATCGGCGCTGTAGCCGAAATAGACCTGATCGGCGGTCGTGTCCACAACGTCGTACTTTTTGCCGCCCCGGTCGGCGCGGCGGCGCAGCGCATAGGTGCGCGCGGCCACAGCCTGAGCCTTCAGCGCTTCGATCGGGAAGGAGTCGCTCATCTCATAGGGCACGACGCCCTTCAGATACTCCTCCACGTCGATGATCAGTATCGGCATGAGCGCGCCGTTCACCAGGCTGATTTCCAGCGAGCCGCCGTACAGGCCGCCCTTCGAAGAGCCGGATATGTACAGCCCGTTTTCGCCGTCCCGCCTGTGGCGCGTGAGCGTCAGCGTGTCGCCCGCGCAGATGCTTATGCCGCCGCAGTCCAGCCAGATCGCGCCGTCCTCGACGCTCACGCCCAGCGTCGCGCCGCTCTTGAAGCGCATGCCCGTCTTGCCGTTGAGCGAATAGCTGCCCGCAAGCCTCACGTCCATGCGCTCGAGCGCGCCCAGCGACTTGAGATACACCCTCAGCGCGCCGGTCTCGTCTTCGGCGCTCGCGGTCGTCGCCTCGGCCAGCGCGCCCATGGGCAGCGCCAGAGCCAGCGCGATAAGACAGATGAAAAATCGTTTGAACAATCGATTCATAGCGTCCTCCCCGAACGGAAAAGCCCGTTCATACAGTTCATCATAGCACAATCATGCCCCGTCCGCATTGTTTTTTGCATGAAAACCCAAAATTTGCCGCGAATCAACCGCAAAATTTCGCCATGCGGCGCGCACGCATTCAGCGCGATTCGTCCCGCGCAACCCGGCGCGTCAATCGCAAAGCCGCAGCGCGGTTACTTTCCGCATCGCGGCAGCACAGCGGCGCGCATTCCCGCGTTCGCTTCGCCCGCGCAGCCCAGCGCGTCAATCGCAAAGCCGCAGCGCGGTTATTCTCCGCATCGCGACAGGCACAGCGGCGCGCATCCCCGCGTTCGCTTCCCCCGCGCAGTTCAGCGCGTCAATCGCAAAGCCCGGCGCGGTTATTTTCCACATCGCGACAGGCACAGCGGCGCACTCCCCGCGTTCGCTTCGTCCGCGCAGCCCGGCGCGTTACCTGCAAGGCCATAGCGCGGTTGCTTTCCACATCGTGTCAGGCACAGCGGCGCAATCCCCGCGTTCGCTTCGTCCGCGCAGCCCGGCGCGTCAATCGCGCAGCCCAGCGCGTCAACCGCGCAGCCCAGCGCGTCAATCGCAAGGCCGCAGCGCGGTTATTTTCCCGCATCACAGGTGAGCGCACATCATCTCACGCCGCGAATGCGCGGCGCGATTTAGGTGTTTTGTCGTTTAGACGCGTTTTTTCGCCATTTGGTGCCATGATGATTGCGCCGCGCGCCAAAGCGCTCTATAATAGTGGAAGAAATAACGGAGGAAAAGCACGCGAAAGGAGGAAAACGCCCATGCTCGAATCGCTCTGGCGGGAGGATTTTACGCTCAGCGGCGTCAACGCGCTGAGGCAGTACTGGCAGGAGGGCGAGACCTATTCGTTCCGGCGCAGCCCGCGCCCGCAGCACGGCATTGTGCTGCTCACGGGCGGCGAGACGCTCTATGAAACGCGCGCGGGGGAGCGGCTGCACGCCCGGCGCGGCGATCTCGTCTGGCTGGGCAAGGGCTCGGGCTACACGACGCGCTTTGTGAATGTGACCGGCCGCCCCTATTCGCTGCTGGTCAATTTTCAGCTGACCAGCGCGCGCGGCGAGGACATGAGCGGCGAGCGCGAGGTGACGCTGCTGCCCCTGCGCGGCGCTCAGGCGGAGGCGCCCATGCGGCGGCTGGTCGATTTGTACTATGATCCGGAGTATTCGCCCGCCGAGATGAAGGGGCGGCTGTACGAATTGATCTGCCTGGTCAGCCGGCGCCTGTCGGGCAAAAGCGGCGTGCCGCCCGAGCTGGCCGCGGCGTTCGAGTGGCTGAGCGGCCATCCCGGCGCGCCGGTGAGCGAGCTGGCCGCCCGCTGCGCGCTGAGCGAGAGCGCGTTCCGCAAGCGCTTCGGGCAGTATGCCGGCGTTTCGCCGTCGGAATACCGCATCGCCCGCCGGATCGAGCAGGCGGCGCGCCTGCTGAGGTCGGGCTCGGAGCGCGTGGAGGAAATCGCGCGCTCCGTGGGCTTCGACGATGTGAACTACTTCTGCCGCGCGTTCAAAAAGCGCATGGGCATGACCGCGCTGGAATACAGAAAGCAAAGCGATTTGTGCTAATATCTGTCGAAAAGTGCATTGAATGCGGCCGCCCGCGCGGCTATAATGAAGGCACAGCCTGCGCCGGAAAACGCGCCCCGCAGACTGCGCACACTGTGTTGAGGAAGGAGCCTGTCTATGAAAGCACCCTTTCGTCCCGTCAGGACGGCGGTGATCGGCTGCGGCATGATCAGCGGCCAGTATTTCGAGAACTGTGTGAAGCGCTTCAACGTGCTGGACGTCGTGGCCTGCGCCGATATCGTACCCGAGCGCGCGCAGAAGGCCGCCGAGACCTACGGCCTGCGCGTCATGACCGACGAGGAAATCTACGGCGATCCCGATATCGAAATGGTGATCAACATCACCAACCCCACATCGCACTATGAGGTCACGCGCGCCGCGCTGCTGGCCGGCAAGCACGTCCACAGCGAGAAGATGTTCGCCATAACGCTCGATCAGGCGGACGAGCTGACCCGCATCGCGCGCGAAAAACGCCTCTCCCTGACCGCCGCGCCCGACACATGGCTGGGCGCGCGCATGCAGACGGCGCGCGCCGTGGTGGACGGCGGCCTGATCGGCGAGCCCATCTCCGCCGAGATCATACTCTCGCGCTGCTATCGCCACAGCGACTGGAAGCAGGAGCGCGAAAAGCGCTTCGCATTCTGTCCGGGCGGCGGGCTGCTCTACGACATGGGCGGCTATTATCTCACGGCGCTGGTGTCGCTGCTGGGCGGCGTGGACAGCGTGACCGGCTTCTACCGCACATACCGGCCCGAGCGGCCCTTCCGCCATCCGGCCAATCCCGCCTATGGCGGCATGATGACCTATGACGGCGCGCCCAACTGCTATGACGGCGCGTTCCTCTTTAAGAGCGGCGCCATGGCCTCGCTGTCCATGACCAGCGAGGTGCGCGGCGGCGGCTCGCATTTCTATCTGCACGGAACGAACGGCACGCTCGATCTGGGCGATCCCAACAACTTCGGCGGCAATCTGCTCATCGAGACGGCGGCGGGCGGCGGCTTTAGGGAATTGGGACTAAACTATCCCTACACGGACGCCTCGCGCGGACTGGGCGCGGCCGACGCGGCCTATGCCCTGCGCAACAACCGCCCCGCGCGCTGCGGCGCCGGACTGATCTATCACGTATTCGAGGCGCTGCAGGGTCTGGAGAAGAGCTGCGACAGCGGCATGATCTATCGCATGACCTCCGACTGCGCGCGCCCCGCCCCGCTGAGCGCCGGCTTCATGGAGTATCCCGAGGCCGAGCTGGACGATCTCTAATCGCCGGGCGGCGGGCTTCAATGCGGAATGCGGAATGCGGAATGGGGGGACGGGAGTGCCCCTGTGCGGGAATTCCCTGCGGACAAACCCGCCGCCGGCACGGTTGGCCGAAACGTGAGGCGCCCCTGCGCGCGGCTACCTTTGCCGTGCTGCCTGTGCGGGAATCCCCTGCGGACAAACCTGCCGCCGACACGGTTGGCCGAGACGTGAAGCGTCCCCTGCGCGGCCTGCCGGTTCGCCGAGAAACAGAATGCCCCTGTGCGCGGGCACTGTCTCGCCGCCCGCCGCGCGCCTGCCGGTTCGCCGAGGAACAGAGCGCTCTTGCGCGCAGGCCAGCCTTTCGCCGGGCAGCCTGTGCGGGAATCCCCTCGCGACAAACCCGCCGCCGACACGGTTGGCCGAAACGTGAAGCGCCCCTGCGCGCGGCTACCTTTGCCCTGCTGCCTGTGCGGAAATTCCTCGTGGACAAACCCACCGCCGACACGGTTGTCCGAAACGTGAAGCGACTCTGTGCGGAAATTCCCTGCGGACAAACCCGCCGCCGACACGGTTGGCCGAAACGTGAAGCGCCCCTGTGCGCGGCCAGCCTTTCGCCGGGCTGCCTGTGCGGGAATCCCTCGTGGACAAACCCGCTGTCGGCACGGTTGGCCGAGACGTGAAGCGCCCCCCTGCGCGGCCTGCCTTTCGCCGAGAAACAGAATGCCCCTGTGCGCAGGCACTGTCTCGCCGACCGCCGCGCGCCTGCCGGTTCGCCGAGGAACAGAGCGCTCTTGCGCGCAGCCTGCCTTTCGCCGCGCTCCTGTGCGGTTCATCGAAAAACAGAACCATGCTGCGGCGCGAGGATATTTCGCCGCGAAAATCGGCTTTCTCGCGCCCGGAAACGGGGCTGTTGCGGGCGGTTCGTCGGGAAATCAGACGACCGCTCTGTTTCCCCGCGATATTTATAAAAAAGGAGAGAACAACAATGGCTGATATTGCCCTGCAGATGTACACGATGAGAGACCACATGGCCGATGAAAAGCAGCTTTTCGAGACGCTGCGCCGCGTGCGCGAGATCGGCTATCGCTCGGTGCAGATCACGCGGCCGGGCTTTGTGACGATTGAGACGCTCAAGGCCATGCTGGACGAGTGCGGACTCACGGCCGATTCGGCGCTGGGGCGCTGCGCGAAGCTGGACGAGGGGCATGACGCGATACTGCGCGAGGCCGAGGCGCTGGGCACGCGCGTGGTGCGGCTGGACAGCATTCCCAGGGAGCTGGCGCAGACGGCGCAGGGGTATAAGACGTTTGCAAAGCTCCTCGAGAGGAACGGAAAAGCCTTCCGCGAGGCGGGCTATGATATGTACTATCACTTCCACGCCTTCGAGTGGACGAACTTCGGCGCGGCGCGCGGCGTCGACATACTGCTTGATGAGACCACGCCCGAGTATGTGGGCTTCCAGCCCGACGTGTTCTGGCTGACCAGCGCGGGCACGGAGCCGTCGTCGAGCCTGCGCCTGTTTGCGGGGCGCGCGCGCTATATCCACGTCAAGGATTACGCGATCAAGCCGCGCACGGGCGCGCTGGAGGACGTGCCCAACTGCTTTGCGCCGGTGGGGCGCGGCAATCTGAACTGGCCGGGCATCATCAAGACGGCGCGCGAAATCGGCATAGACCACTTTGTCGTGGAGCAGGATCAGTGCGACGGCGACGCGTTCGAGTGCATCAGGACGAGCTACGACGCGCTGAAGGCGATGCTCGGCTGACCCGCCGCGCGGGCGACGAAACCCCGAACCTATTTTTACAATTCGCTAACACAGCATCGCCCGGCGAAAACTCACCAGCCACCGCGTGATCGACTGTATCCCAGCCGCGCTCCGCCCTCATTCCCACGCGTCGGCGATAAAACTCCGAATCTAACTTTACGATTCATTAACGCGGCATCGCTCGGTGAAAATCCCCCAGCCACCGCGTGATCGCTCACTTTTCAGCCGCGCTCCGCTCCCATCCCCGCGCGTCGGCGATGAAACCCCGAACCTATTTTTACAATCCGCTAACGCGGCATTGCCCGGCGAAAACTCCCCAGTCACCGCGTGATCGCTCACTTTTCAGCCGCACTCCGCTCCTATTCCTGTATGTCAGCGATGAAACCCCGAATCTACTTTTACAATCCATTAACGTGGCTTCGTCCCTGCGAACAAGCCAAACCGTTGCGAGAACACATGAAGCGCCTGCGTGATTTTTCGTGGGCGCTTATCGCGTCATGCGAGAGCGCATCCCGAAATTTACCGGCAATGCGGCAGCGCGCAAGCTCACTTCCAGCCGCGTTCCGCTCCCATCTCCGCGAGTCGGCGATGAAACCCCGAACCTATTTTTACAATCCGCTAACACGTCATCGCCCGGCGAAAACTCCCCAGTCACCGCGTGATCGCTCACTTTTCAGCCGCACTCCGCTCCTATTCCTGTATGTCAGCGATGAAACCCCGAATCTACTTTTACAATCCATTAACGTGGCTTCGTCCCTGCGAACAAGCCAAACCGTTGCGAGAACACATGAAGCGCCTGCGTGATTTTTCGCGGGCGCTTTTCGCGTCATGCGAGAGCGCGTCTCAAAACTCATCGGCAATGCGGCGGCGCGCAAGCGCACTTCCAGCCGCACGTCGCTTCCATCCCGCGCGTCGGCGATGAAGTTCCGAACCTATTTTTACAATCCGCTAACGCGTCATCGCCCAACGAAAACTCCCCAGTCACCGCGTGACCGACTGCTTTCCAGCCACGCTTTGCGCCCGCCCTTGCGAGCCAGCGATGAAGCCCGGAACCTATTTTTACAATTCGCTAACGCGGCATCGCCCGGCGAAAACTCCCCAGTCACCGCGTGATCGCTCACTTTTCAGCCGCACTCCGCTCCCATCCCCGCGAGTCGGCGATGAAACCCCGAACTTATTTTTACAATTCGCTAACGCGGCATCGCCCGGGAAAAGATCCCCAGTCACCGCACGACTGCCCGTTTTCAGCCGCACTCCGCTCCTATTCCTGTATGTCGGCGATGAAACCCCGAACCTATTTTTACAATTCGCTAACGCGTCATCGCCCGACGAAAACTCCCCAGCCACCGCACGACTGCCCGTTTTCAGCCGCGCTCCGCGCCCACCCCTGCGAGCCAGCGATGAAGCCCGGAATCTATTTTTACAATCCGCTAACACGTACTCGCCTTCTCCCGCGCCGCTGCGGGCGCGCCCGATCATTGAGACAACGCGAAGACATCGCCTGCGCGGCCTTTCGCGGGCGATCGCGAAGCGCCGTCCATGGAGGAAAATCGCCGGAAATCGCCCGGCGCGAGGATTTCAAAATTTTTCTATAGAGTGTTCAATTTTCGTTCATAAAAAGGCCAAAATGGGCGGCTATACTGTGAGCATAGAAACCAAGGGAGGTAATGGTTTATGAAGAAGAGCATTTCGAAGCTGCTTACACTGATATTGGCCGCCATGCTGGTCGTGGGTCTTCTGGCGTTCAACGCCGGCGCTGAGACCACGTCGGCCGCGAGCGATCCGTCGCCCGCCATCACCGTCTACCAGAAGACCAGCAGCAGCGTTGTGGGCATCATCACCAACACGCAGACCTGGGATCCGAACACCCGCAAGGTGGTCGACGAGCCGCTGGCTCAGGGCAGCGGCGTTGTGATCGCCAAGGACGGCTACATCGTCACCAACAACCACGTCATCGCCGACGGCAACGCCTATCAGGTGCTTCTGCCCAGCGGCGAGAAGGTGGACGCCGAGCTGGTCGGCGCGGACAGCTCCACCGATCTGGCCGTGCTGAAGGTCAGCGGCGACGCGGCCTCTCAGCTCACGCCCGTCGAGTTCGGCTCCTCGTCCGATCTGCTGATCGGCTCGACCGTCATCGCCATCGGCAACCCCGGCGGCGAGACGCTGGCCAACACTGTGACTCAGGGCATCGTCTCCGCGCTGCAGCGCAGCAACGTCAAGGCGAGCAACACCAGCCGCGCCATCGACTACATACAGCACGACGCGTCCATCAACAACGGCAACTCCGGCGGCGGCCTGTTCAACTACAAGGGCGAGCTGGTGGGCATCAACACGCTGAAGTACTCCGGCAGCG
>CAKUAV010000072.1 GCA_934636425.1 uncultured Clostridia bacterium | reverse complement strand
TGGTAGGGGTGGCAGTGGCGGGGGAGCTTGCTCTCCCGTCCACCAGCTTGTCAAAAACTTTTTTGACAAGCTGCGGCGCTGAATCGGGGCTTTCAGACGCGGAAATTACGGCTTGAGGAATTTAGAAACAGCTCTTAAGGCATTCCCTCAAAATTTCGGCGTCCGTCGGAAATAAGCAGCGCAAAAAGGACGCGCCGCCGCCCGTCCTCCTGTTGGAATGCGCCCCTGCGCCGCGCCTTTTTCAGTGCGCCGCGGCGTACAGGCGATCCAGCTCGGCCATGTCGATGCGCACGGCCAGTATATAGGGCGCTTCGCCCTTCTCCCAGTGGCCGTAGGTGACGGCGAGCAGCCGCCCGTCCGGCAGACATTCCAGCCCCGCGTAGGCGCAGTCCCAGCCCTCGAGGTCGCGTTTGATCAGCACGCGATACTGCCCCTCGCGCCCGGAAACGATGTCGTCCCATGTCCCGACCCAGCTGATCCAGTCGCCCTGCGTGTCGCTCACGCCGCAGCGGTCGCGGAATGTGATGAACAGCCAGCCGTCGGGCAGAGCGCGCGCGACGTGCCGGTCTCCGGTCAGCGCAGCGGGCAGCTCGACCGGCTCCGTCCATGTTCGCCCCTGATCGCGGGAGAGCATCATCATGCTGTTCATGCGCCGTGCGTTTTCGCGCAGTATGACGGCCAGGCGCTTCCCGTTCGGCTCGGAGACAAGACACGGCTCGCACAGGCGCGCCGTCTCGTGATTGGCGATGACGCGCGGCTCTGTCCAGGTCAGGCCGCCGTCGGCCGTCTCGATCTGATACAGCTCGAAGTGGCCGTCTGCATAGGGCAGGCCGCATTCGGTCTCGTAGACAAGCTCCCATTTTTCGTCCGGGCGCACGTCGCAGGACACCCACCACTTCTTTTCCTCGCCCCACGCGCCGTTTTCGCGGCGGGAGATGGTCGTGTAGGTGCGCCTGTCTGCGCCTTCGCCGGTGGCGTAGACGCGCCAGAGCGTCTCGTGGCCGCCGTGGATGAACGCGCCCTCATCGTGGAATAGGGCGATGTAGTGTCCCGGCCCCACGCAGGCCATCGTGCTCAGCACGACGATGCCGCCGAAGGGCAGCCGCTCAAATTCGCTGAAGGTTCTGCCGTCGTCCTCGGAGACGGAGCGCATGGCGGGATAGCCGCCGGAAAAGAGGAAGAAGCGCTCGCATCCCTGCGCGTCGGCCATGCGGAACAGCGTCGGGCATTCCAGAGAATGCGTCCAGCTCGCCGGCACGCTCAGGCGCTCCGCCCAGCTTCTTCCGCCGTCGCCGCTGCGCTTTAAGACGATTTGCCCCAGCGCGTGGCACTTGGGATAGACGGCGTAAACCGTCTTCCCGTCCGCCGTCATGGCCGTCGTGACATGGCCGAGATACTGATTCTTTTCGCGGTCGACAATGCTCTGCCAGTCGGTTCTGCCGGAAATATCCAGGGTGGGGATGCCTATATGCTTCAGCATGGCGCTCACCTCGATCGGCGTATGCTCTCTTCTCAGACGACCTTCTCCAGATAGGTCACGATGTCGCCCACGGTGCGGATGTTGGGCAGCACGTCGTCGTCCACGGTGATGTTGAACGCCTCCTCAACGTCCATGACCATGATCATGACGTTGGCGGAATCGGCGTGCAGATCCTCAAACAGGCGGGATTCCAGCGTGATGGTGTTGGGGTCGATCTGAAGCTGATCGGCCAGCATTTTGCGAACTTTTTCAAAAACCATGGTGTGTTCCTCCTTTGTGCTGTATCAGGTCAGTGAGAGTGCGCTTTCCAAATTCCTTAAGCCGCAATGCGGCGCAGACTGTCGAAAAACCTTTGGAGAGTTCGAGAGAGATGGAGCGCTCTCGAGCTTTAATCGTGCCCGGCGGCGTGTACGGCGGGCGCGGGACGATTTTTGCGGCGGAAAATCTTATTTTCCAGAGCGAAAATCGTTTCCTTGCAGTTTTTGCGCCCGGAAATCTGAAAGATTTTTAGCAAAAACTGGTAGGGGTGGCAGTGGCGGGGGAGCTTGCTCTCCCGTCCACCAGCTTGTCAAAAAGACTTTTTTGACAAGCTGAGCCGCAATGCGGCGCTTTTTCGCTCTTTGCGTCTGGAAGCCCTGATTTAATTCTGCCAAATCTGCGGCTTCCATACTGCGGTCGAGGTCGGAATCCCATGAGCCTTGCGATGGCTGAACCCATGGGATTTAAGCGCCGCGCCCCGGAAAATCCGCTCGGTCTTGCAGCCTTTTCCCTTTGGAAATTGACTCGGGTTATTCGGCGCTTCCGGCCGGGGCGAGCTTCTCCAGCTCGCGGCGTATTGTGCCGGTCACGTCGGTTTCGACCATCAGGCGCGCCTGACGGACGGCGTTCTTGAAGGCCAGCGCGCCGGACGAGCCGTGCGCCTTCACCATGGCGGCGTTTACGCCCAAGAGAGGCGCGCCGCCGTGCTCCTCGTAGTTCATCTTGCTTTTGAACACGCGCAGCGCCGGCTTGAGCAGCAGACCGCCGATTTTTCCGCGCAGGCCGCTCTCCATGATGGTGTCCTTGAGCATTCCGGTGAGCGTGCCGGCCAGTCCCTCGGTGTATTTGAGTATGACGTTGCCCACAAAGCCGTCGCACACGGCCACGTCGGCCTCGCCCAGCGGCACGTCGCGCGCCTCCAGATTGCCGTAGAAGCGGTAGACGCTCTGCCCGCTCATGAGCTTGTAGGCGTCCTTGACCATCTGGCAGCCCTTTTCCGCCTCCGTGCCGATGTTGATCAGCCCGGCCTTCGGCTCCTTCGCGCCGATGATCTTCTCCATGTAGATCGTGCCCATCAGGCCGAACTGATTGAGGTATTCGGCGCGGCAGTCGACGTTCGCGCCGCAGTCGATCAGCAGGAACGGCTTTTTGCGGCCGGGCAGCACGGGCGCGAGCGCGGGGCGCTCAATGCCGCGTATACGGCCCACGCGCAGTATGCCGCCCGCAAGCACGGCGCCGGTCGATCCGGCCGAGACGAACGCCTGGCAGCGCCCCTCCTTGACCTCCAGCATGGCCTTGACCATGGAGGATTCTGTCTTGCGGCGCACGGCCAGCATGGGCGCGTCGTGCATTGTGATCACGTCGGGCGCGTCCAGTATGGTCAGGCGATCCTTTATGTCGTCCGCGCCCTCGAAGAAGGGGCGGATCTCGGCCTGCCGGCCGCACAGCGTCACGCGGATGTCGTTCATTTCGCGCAGCGCGGCCAGCGTGCCCTCGCATATGGCGCGGGGCGCGTTGTCGCCGCCCATGGCGTCAACGGCTATGGAAATAAGATTCATGATGTTGGCTTCTCCTGTCGGGTTCTATTCAGAGCTTTCATTATTATACACGCCCGGAGCGGCCTTGTCAATCGCCGCGGCGGCGGGCAGAGCGGGCGCGCGTGTAAAATAACGCTCGCTGCGCAGAAAATGCGCGTCCGCGATGGAAAATATGCATAAAAATGAGCGCCGCGCGAATCATGCCGCGCGGCGCGTCGGGTGGTCGGTTATTCCTCGTCCTCCTCGCCCGGGCGAGTGAGACGGAAGCCGGCGATCTGATCGACCGGCATGGAGAAGCATATGGCGTGCGCGCGGGTGTTGAGTCCCGCCTGCGCCATGACGGCCTTCATGATGGGGCCGGCCTGCTCGCGGGTGGTGGCGATGAGTATCATTTCCTTCTCGTCGGCGATGGACATGCCGAAGAACTTCTCGGCGTGCGCCGCGCCGGCTCCCTTGACGTGCAGCACGGTGCCGCCGGTCGCGCCGGCCGAACGCGCGGCGTCCATCACGATGTCGGTGCAGCCGCTGTTGGCGATGACGGTGATCAGGGAATAGGGCATTGTATTCATAGCTTTCTCCTCGCCGGCTGCCAGCTCCTGTTCGCCGAGCAGCGCTTTCAGTGCAATGTTGCCGCCGATGCTGCCCACCGGGACGGACAGGGCGATGCCCGCGCCGGGAATGTCTATGCACAGCCTGTTCACCAGGCCGCGCAGCAGCTTTTTCTTGTCCGATCCGGTCAGCACGGAAAACAGAACCGCCTTCTCCGTGGCTTCGAGCCCCAGCATGTCGAGTATGTGATGCTCCGCAGTGCCCTCGCCGGGCAGCGCGAACACGACGGACGCGCCGTGCTCATTGATAAAGCTGATGAACTTCTCGCCGCTGACACGGTCGGTGACGGTTATCACAAAATAGACGTCTTGCATGGCCGTATCCTTTCTTACAATTCGATAATTTCCTCATCCTCGGGCGCGACCAGCTCGATTTCCGGCTTGGCGGGCGAGCGCCGCTTCAGCTTGAACTGATAGAACACGCCCAGAAGCTGTATTGTGATCAGCGGCGTCATGGCGACCATGGCCACCACGCCGAACGCGTCGGAGACGATGCTGCCGCCCAGCGCGTCGCACGCGCCCACGGCAAAGGGGAGCAGGAATGTGGCGGTCATCGGGCCGGAGGCCACGCCGCCGGAGTCAAACGCGATCGATGTGAATATCTTCGGCACGAACTTGGTCAGTATCAGCGCCAGCGCATAGCCGGGGATCAGAAACCACATGATCGACAGGCCGGTCAGCACGCGCGTCATGGCCAGTCCCAGCGAAATGGACACGCCTATGGACAGGCTGGCGGACATGGCCTTCTGAGGAATCGCGCCCGCCGTGATCGTCTCAACCTGCTTGTTGAGCACGTGTACGGCCGGCTCGGCGGCCACGATGAAATAGCCGATCACCATGCCGATGGGGACGAGCAGCCAGCGCACGCTCTGGGATGCGATCATGCGCCCCAGCTCCATGCCCACCGGCATAAAGCCCACGTTCACGCCGGTCAGGAACAGAACCAGCCCAACGTAAGTATACAACAGACCGATGGCATAGCGCAAGAACTGTCTCGTCGGGAGTTTGAGGAAAAATACCTGAAAAATCAGGAAAAACACCAGTATCGGCGCTAAAGCGATGAAAACCTCCGAAATATAGGCCGGAAGTCCCTTTATGAACAGCGCGGCCAGCTCGCGGGAATCCGCAATTTCCGGCACGACGGCGGGCGTGTACAGGCTCTCGCCCGGCCGGTAGATCAGGCTCAGCGCCAGCACGGCCAGTATCGGCCCCACGGAGCAGAGCGCCACCATGCCGAAGCTGTCGTTTTCGGCGTGCCTGTCGCTTCGTATGGAGGATATGCCCACGCCCAGCGCCATGATGAAGGGCACCGTCATGGGGCCGGTGGTCACGCCGCCGGAATCGAACGCCACGGCCAGAAACTCGTTGGGCGCAAAGAAGGCCAGTATGAACACCAGCGCGTAAAAGACCACCAGCATATTGGAGAGCCGTATGCCGATGACGGTGCGCAGGAGCGCCACCACCAGAAACGCGCCCACGCCCACGGCCACCGACAGTATGATCGTCATGTTCGGAATGGAGGGCACCTGCGTGGCCAGCACGGTCAGATCGGGCTCGGATATTGTGATCATCACGCCGATGGCAAAGCACACGGGGATGATGATCTTCAGATTGCGCGATTTGGTCATCACAACGCCCACGCGCTCGCCCAGCGGGGTCATGGCCATCTCGGTGCCCAGCGTGAAGAGCGCCATGCCGAATATCAGCATGGCCGCGCCGACCACAAAGGCCATCATGGAGCCCACGGGCAGCGGGGCGATCGTCGACGTCAGCAGGAGCACAATGCCCGTTATGGGCAGCACGGAGGCCAGCGCTTCCTTGAGCTTGTCCTGAAGAATGTTTTTCTTTTTTGGCACGGCAGTCACCTGTTCCTTTCGCGTCGGCAGGGAAAAGAGAAAAAAACGACGGTGTGCGGCCGAATCCCGCACAGCACTCTATTCTCTTTATACCATGAAGCCGCGCTCTGTTTCAATAAATTCTGCGTGAATTAACAAAACGTTAGCGCTGCTTCCCGCTCCCGTCACGCTCGCGTCACAGGAATACAGAGGAAAAAAAGGCGCGCCGCCCGCGCCGCATTTCCATACCATACCATCCACACTCTTCCACCCCGCGCGCCCGCCGCGTCATCCCGCGATCACACATCATTGACCATCCCGCCCATCGCCGCGTCCAAACCGCCCACGCCCGGCAGGCCACGCCGCGTATATCATGCCATCCGACCTCTTCCTTTACCCGCGCGCCCGCCGCGTCATCCTGCGATCACACATCATTGACCATCCCGCCCATCACGCTCCCAACCCGCCCGCGCCCGGCAGGCCACGCCGCGCACTCCTTCGAACACGCGCGTTCCCACATCATGCCATCCGAACTCTTCCACCGCCCGCGCCCGCCGTATCATCCTGCGATCCCACATCATTGACCATCCCGCCCATCACGCGCCCAAACCGCCCGCGCCCGACAGGCCACGCCGCGCACCTCTTCGCACACGCCGCGTTCCCACATCGTGCCATCCGACCTCTTCCTTTATCCGCGCGCCCGCCGCGTCATCCTGCGATTCCACATCATTGACCATCCCACCCATCACGCGCCCCTTCGAACACGCCGCGTTCCCACATCATACCATCCGAACTCTTCCACCGCTCGCGCGCCCGCCGCGTCATCCATCCTCCCGCTGCCGGTCATCCGCCCCTCCGAAAAGAAAAAACCCGCAGCGCCCTCGCCGTCTTCCCATGAAGCCTGCGGCGCGCTGCGGATATATCGTCTCTGTGATTTTCTCTTATTCGAGGGCGTATTTGGCGCGATAGGCGTCGTAGCGCTCCTTGAAGTGCTGCGCGCCGGTGTCCTTGAGGTAGTTGAGGTACTCGTGCGTCTCGAAGCTGTCCTTGGCCAGCTCGATCAGCGCCACGGCGATGTTGGAGCAGTGGTCGGACACGCGCTCGTAGTTGCCCAGAAGGTCGGTCAGTATAAAGCCCAGCTCGATTGTGCATTCGCCGCTGCGCAGGCGCGCGATGTGGCGGGTGCGGATCTCGCGGGTCAGGTCGTCTATGACCTCCTCGAGCGGCTCAACCTGCGCGGCCATGGCCACGTCGCGGGCGATGTAGGACTTGATCGCCAGATCGAGTATCTCGTTGATCGCGCCGGTGAGCACGTCCAGCTCGCGCCATGCGGCGGCGGAGAATGTGATCTCCTTGTCGTGCATCTCGCGCGCGGCCTCGGCGATGTTCACGGCGTGGTCGCTCAATCGCTCAAAGTCGCCTATGACGTGCAGCATACCGGACACGTCGCGGCTCTCCGGGCCGGTCAGATCGAGGCTGGAGAGGTGAACGAGGTATGTGCCCAGCGCGTCCTCATAGCGGTCTATGTCGTCCTCCTGCCGCGTGACGGTCTCGGCGGCGGTCTCGTCAAAGGTATGGGTGATCGATACGGCGGTGAGCAGCGAGGCGTGCGCCTCCTCGGCCATCTTGATCACGTTTTCCCGGCTCTGCGCCACGGCGGCGGCGGGGGTCGCGAACAGGCGCTCGTCCAGCATGCACACCTTTTCGCTCTTCTTGCCGTCGTCGCGCACTGTGCGCATGACCGCCTTCAAAAGCTGGCCGCGCAGGGGCATCATAAGCGCCGTCGCAAAGAGGTTGTAGGCGGTGTGGAACACGGCGATGTCCACGGCGTTTATGGGGTTGTTCAGGAAGGCGGGCTGTATGAACGCCTTCACCGGCAGGAAAATCAGTATCACGACAATCGCGCCGAAAAGGTTGAAGTAGAGGTGGATCAGCGCGGCGCGGCGGGCGTTCTTGTTCGCGCCGATCGAGGCGATCAGCGCCGTGACGCAGCTGCCGATGTTCTGGCCCAGCAGTATCGGCACGGCGCTGGACAGCGTGACCGCGCCGGTCACAGAGAGCGCCTGCAATACGCCGATCGAGGCGGAGGAGCTCTGCAGAATCGCCGTCAGCAGCGCGCCGGCAATCAGTCCCAGCACGGGATTGGAGAACAGCGTGAACAGCCTCACAAAGTTCGGGTCGCCCGCCAGCGGGGCCACCGAGGAGGAGATCATGCCCATGCCGCTCATCAGCACGGCGAAGCCCAGCAGTATGGAGCCGGAATACTGCTGCGATTCGCGCTTGCTCCACATGCGCATCGCAACGCCGATCACGCCCAGTATCGGGCCGAAAAAGCTCGGATTGAATATCGTGGCCAGCACGCCCGCGCCGCCCACATTGGTCAGGCTCAGCAGCCAGGCGGTCGCCGTGGTGCCCACGTTCGCGCCCATGATCACGCCCACGGCCTGCTGAAGCGTCATGATGCCGGAGTTGACAAAGCCGACCACCAGCACGGTCGTCGCGCCGGAGGACTGTATGACCGCCGTCACGATCATGCCCAGCAGAAAGCCGTTGATTGGATTCGCCGTCAGCTTTCGGAGGATCTTCTGCATTTTGCCGCCGGCCAGCTTCTCCAGGCCGTTGCCCATGGTGTCCATGCCAAAGAGCAGCAGTGTCACGCCGGCGATCATCGACAGGACATTCGTCATCGTCATCGTCGATTTCCCTCTCATTCTTGAGCTTTTCTTCTTTTCATCTTCTAACGATTCTATCCTATAATTCCAATGTAAACAGTTGGCATGAACTGCGTAAAATGGGAGTAAACAAAGCTGTTTGAGAAAAATTTTACTCCAATTTGATTTTTCCGCGCTGAATGCGGCGAAATCAAAGCGCAGTCTTGACAAACGCGCGCGCACGGTATATTCTTTCAGTAACGAAAAAAAACCATCGTGAAGGAGAGACGGATTATGAAAAGAGACCCCTTTGTCCTGCGCGTAAAGGACGGCAGGAAGGAAGAAGCGCTTTCGGTCATAGGCGGCTTCTGGAACGAGTGCAAAGGCGCCCTCAGACGCGCCGGCGTCGAGAACTTCTCGATCTGGAGCATACAGGATTTCCTGTTCTGCTACGGCGAGTTCCCGAACGAGGTGAAGCTGTCCCGCGCCGATCGGGCGGGTTTTGAGGCGTGGAAGGCCGCGCTCGCGCCGCTGTGCGATGTGTTCGCCGCGCAGGGCACGCTGCCGCTGATGTATCACGACATAGGCATTGTGCGCGCGGACAAGTCGCTCATACGCCACCGCGTGTTCGCCACAAAGCTCAAGGCGGGCTGCGCCGATGAGTACAAGCGCCGCCACGACGGCCTGATTGAAAAGCGCGGCGATAAAATCACCGAGGGGCCTGAGAGCAACTTCACAATCTGGAACGCCAACGGCTATATATTCGGCTACTGCGAGCTGGTCAAATCGTTCGATCACGACATGACCGAGGCGGAGAAGGCCTCCACCATCGCGTGGGAGACCCGTCAGCTCGAAATCATGGACTGGCTGACCGACGATGTGGACTGGATCACCGGCCAGAAGCACGATTCCATCAAGCTGGTCGCGCAGGCGTAAGGCTTTGAAATAAAGGGCTTTCGAGGTTACACCGTGTTTTACGGCAGAGCTTTGAAAGCCCTTTACATTGATTATTGACGGTCGGTTCTGTGCCCCTTGGAACTTCCCTCCCTTCAAATACGCTGTCCGAGGAATAATCAAAATGTATTTTGCTCCGTTTCTCTACGTACTATAACACGCTTTACATCTTTGTACTTTTCTCGAAGAGTCGGTATGTCTATCTCTCTTCCGAGAAGTTTTTGAACCACTCCCCATAAGCCATTCTTCTCATCAGGAAAATTGTCCATGTACTCTCCAAATGGACGACTATTTACAAGTAACGTTTCTCCTTCAATACCACGTCCGGGGACACCATACTTCAGCGTAGGCTTTTGACCACTCCGAATATTCTTTCCGAATACAATCGGCTCAGAAACTGGCGCACCGCCCCGAAGAGTCATGCTGATTGCAATATCGAGAATTTGACCATTCAGTTCTATCCATGAGTGATCGAAATACAGACCTTGCCCCAGCATCTCTCCGATGCATAGTTTGGGGCAATAACCCAGTTCGGAAAACGCAACATACAGGGCAGAGCTGCTTGCATGACAAGCTCCCCACCACTGTTTTTTCTTCATATACTCATCCAAATTGCAGAGAACATTGGCAATGTCCTCTTTGTAGCCAGCATTCTGAACGGCAGCCCTTATTAAATCACTGGTGCTTATTGATTCTTTCAAAAGGCAACAATGTTTATACTTCTTGCCACTACCACATGGGCATGGATCATTTCGTCCGACTTTTGACATTCAATCCCTCCGTTCAGATTTTTAACCGATTCTGGGGGGCGTTCAACCATTTTGTGTTGCATTTGAAATAGCGCGAGACGGCCTGACGGCTCACAAACACCTTCTCGGCCAGCGCCTCCTGAGAGAGATTGTGCGATGCAATGACGTTCTTCGTTTCCATGAATTTCGCCTCCTGCGTTCAAGGATACCACGCCCTGCGCCGCCGCGCAAGAAACGCGCTGTTGCTCCCCGCCCCCGCGTCAGAGAAGTTCGTCGCCGTGCTCGCGCATCCAGGCGGTCTCCACGTCGTAGGCGGGATGGTCGAGATCGGCCATGGTGTTGGTGTGCAGCACAATGCCCTCGATTTCGCCCGCGCGGAGCAGCTGAGTATAGCGCTCCAGCTGCCAGCGCGCCGCCTCGGCCGCAGCGGGTTTGCACTCGCCGAAGTTGTACAGATACAGCCCCAGCATGCGCCGCCTGTTCTTCGTCAGCTCCTTAAAGCGCGCGTACTTTTCCTCGAACTGATTAAGATGCCGCTCCTCCCACGTCCACATGATCACGCCGTCGAACGCGTCTATGTAGGGCTGGAACGCCTGATCCTGCGCTTCGTCCACGCCGAACTCGTGCGTGTAGAGCACCATCCACATGCTCAGCGGGCGCACGGCCTCGGTGTGCATCCTCTCGCGCACGGCGAGGAAGCGCTCCGGCGGGATCGGGTGCTTCGCAAGATAGCCCACAAAGTCGTCGAACACGCCGCATATGATGTTGGGGAAGTCCTTCGCCTGCTCGATGAGCCGATCCAGCGCGGCGGGGTCGGCGGCGGCGTTGTCGATCGCCCAGCCCACGCTTCTGAGCGGCGTGAAGGACTTGTTGTACTGGCGCACATTGACGTTCACGCCCACGGGCACCATGAACAGATTGCGCGCGCCCATGTACAGCGCGCCCTCCAGCGGCGTCATGCGGGATTCCTGCTCGTTGCCGAATTCGTGATTGTAGCGCCCCTCGGGATGTCCCCATATCCAGAATTTGTCGCGCAGATGCGCCATGGCAGTTCCCTCCCCATGCGTGATGTTATGGCGATACCGCACAACTCGGCGGCGCATCAGGCGATGTCTTTTCCGCCATCTGCGGCATGCAAATTTCTCGATTTACCTCCAGTAAACCTTCGAAATCTGCATTTGCATCTGACGAAAAATCCATTCGCCGGCCGACCACCTCGTTTGTGCGGTGTCGCCTTATAAAAAGCGCCGCCCGGAAGCGCAGGCTCGGGACGGCGCAAAAATACAGTGTCAGGGACGCTCGACGGGATAGAGTATCTTGAGCTGATTGACGCGGCTCTGATAGGCCTTCTGGCGCTTTTCGGTCAGCAGGATCTGCTTGATCTGCTCGGCGGCCTCGTCGAAGGAGACGGGCTTGCCCTCGCCCTTGCCGTCCAGACGGATCAGGTGATAGCCGAAGCGGGTCTTGATGGGGCCGCGCACCTCGCCGGTCTCCATGTCGAAGCAGGCCTGATCGAACTCGGGCACCATCTGGCCGCGGCCAAACTCGCCCAGAGAGCCGCCCTGCTGGGAGGAGGGGCAGGAGGAATACTTGCGCGCAGCGTCCTCAAACGTGATGCCGCCCTCGGTGATCTCCTTGAGGATCTCGTTGGCCTTGTCCTCGCTGTCCACGAGTATGTGGCTGGCGGAGACGGTGGGCTGCGCCGCGAACTGCTCGGGATGCTCGTCGAAATATTTGCGCGCCTCGATGTCGGTCACGGTGACGGAATCGACCGCCTTGCTGATGGCGTACTGTGTGAGCAGCTGCTCCTTGATGCGCGCCAGCTCGGACTTGAAGGCGGGCTCGCGCTCATAGAGATTGCGCATGGCGTCGGCCAGGAACAGGCGCTGGGCGATGAGCTGCTCCAGCACGGCGGCGCGGCCCTGCGGGTTGTTGTAGGCGGCGCCGCGCTGGCCCATCTGCTCGATCACTTCGTCGATGTCGGATTCATAAATGGCCTTGGTGTTGACAATGGCCAGGGGCTTCTGATTGCTTTCCATACTGATAAAAACTCCTTACTGTTCGTCGCCATAGATGGGACGTGAATCAATTATAGCATTGTTGCGCGCACTATGCAACCGTTTATTCGCTCTTTACGGGAATGTCGCTGGAGATCACGCGCACGTCGCCCCGCACGGCGGCGCTCATGTCCTCGTTTTCGACGATGCTGCCCAGCAGCCTGAGCGTCGCTCTGCGGCCCGGCTCGGCGGTCACCAGCTCGGTCTCGCCGTGGGCGCGCAGCGTGCAGCCGGACATCAGCACGTGCGTCGTGCCGTAGTCAAGCCCGGGCAGCTCGAGATTGACGAGGTTGACGCGGCTGTTCTCCACCACGGAGTTGATCAGCTTGATGGCGTTGACCGGCGCGTTGGCGGTGATGAGCACAGGCACGTCGGCCAGGAAGAATATGTTCTCGAATATCAGATCCTTCTGCACGGGCGCTTCGGAGAAGGGATAGTAGGAGCGCGACCACTTGTCGTGATCAAAGTGTACAGAGAACGCGACCGGCCGCTTCTTCTCGAGGAATATGTCCTTGAAGTGTATGTTTCGGCAGCCGCAATTGTAGATCGGGTCGTCGTCCTGTACCATGACCCATGTGATGCCGTCAAGCTCGGCCGCGCCGTCGGTGTGCGTGGGGCGGGTCTTCGAAATGTAGGTCTGGCCGTCGGGCTTCATGCACACGCGGTAGACGCGCCCCTGAGAGACCACCGAATCGGAGTGCTGGACAGCCATGCCCTCCCTCCAGTCGCCCCACGAGCCGGCCAGAATGCGGCAGAAGAAGCCGGTTGTCGATTCCTGATCGAGGTCGTAGCAGTCCTCGATCACGCCGTTCTCGATCCAGCCCATCTGCGGGTTGGATGTGGCGTAGTCGTGGGCATTGAGGGCGATCGGGTCGTCGAACGTGCGGAACAGGCCGTGGCGCACGACGAACTTGCTGCCCTTGCCGAAGTGCACGGCGTCCTTGCCGCCCTCGATGTGTATGTTCTCCAGAATCGCGTTTTCGAACGTGCAGATCTGTATGCCGAACGCGCAGCGCCCCAGATCGAGCAGCTCGAAATCGCGTATCGTCAGATTGCGGACATAGAAGAACGCCAGATGCGCGCGCAGCCCGGTCACCATGTCGCTCTTGGTCTGGTTCTCGTAGGAGGGCTCCATGCCGTTCGCGATCAGGTGAAGGCCGGTGATCGAGATGTTTTTGTTGTATGTGCGCTCGTACGCGCCCCTGTTCACGAACACATAGCCCTGACGCTGCGTGCCGTCTGCGGCAAGCGCGCGGCGCACATACACGCCCGCGCCGAAGCGCAGCGCCACGTCGTCGCCCAGGCGGATGGTCTCGCTCAGCTCGTACACGCCGGGCACGTCGACCACAATGTCGCCGCCGCGGTTGACGATGGCCTGCAATGCGGCGCTGTTCTCGTCGGCGGAGTTCTCGGGCAGGAAGCCGAAATCGGCGGCGTTCACGGAATGGGGCGCAAAGGAAAGATCAAGCATAACAGTTCCCTCCGTCAGTATTCGTAGTGCAGCAGGAAGTCGGCGTACTGCCGTCCCATCGTTTCGAGCCGCTCCTGCGTGAGCGGGACATAGGCGTTCAGGACGCGGTTCCATATTTCGTAGCGGCTGAACTCCATCGTCGTACACAGCGCGCGGTAGTTTTCCGTTCCGTAGTCAAAGAACGTCTCTATGCCGTTGGGGTTTTTGGAGTGCCACCAGAATGTCTCGGGCTTTTCAAAATCGCAGGCCGCGAGCATGGCGCGCTGGAACGCCCGCCGCCTTTCGAGATATTCGGGCTCGGCCGCGCCGTCTCTGTATTCCACCAGATTGCCGCCCGATGTGGACGGATCGCACCAGCCGTTGTGCATATCGGTCATGACCAGCATCTCATAGCCGTCTGCAGCCAGCCCCCGTATGAACGCGTCGACCTGCCGGTTTTCCGGATTGGTGAGCGTGCCCCAGTCGCGGTTTATGTCCTTCTTCTGTTCGGGCTTGTCCATATCGCCGTACAGTCCGTCCACGATGAACGACGGAATGATGAAGAAGGAATAATCGCGGATCTCATCGATATGCTCGCGCAGATAGCGCATCGCGCCCACGAGGGCGTGGCAGCCGGACACCTCGATTGTGTGGACGTTGGCCTGGAGCCATATCACGCGCTTTCCCCGCCCGAATCGGAACGCCGGTATGTCGAAGCCCGCGCGCGTCTCGGCGACAGGCACGCGCCAGGGCGCGTACTGGCGGCACACGTTCTCCAGCTCGGCGACGGAGAAGGGCAGATTGACCGATACCGACAGCCGCCCGCTCTCGGGCAGCGTGACGGTGAAGTCAAAGTCGAAGCCGGTCTTGTTTACGTCCGTGAGAGGCGTCCATGTCAGCTCGTCCTCGCTCGTGAACATGGCGCGCTCGGCCACCAGTCCGAACGACTGCACATACCAGTAAGTGTGCGTTTTCGGCGATTTTTCCGGATCGTAGGGCGGCCAGTGCATGAGGACGCGCACATTTTCTCCGCTCTTTCCGATCAGGCGGCAGCGCCAGTTGTAGTGCATGTTGATCGTGCCGCTCTCGATTTCGTATTTTTTGAGCGCGGGCGTGCATTCAATGCGGTCGGCGTAATGGCATATGTTGTCGCAGTCCCCGCCGGGAAAGAGGCCGGTCATCAGCGCCATATGGAAAACCCTCCATTGTCGTTTATTTCCGGCATTTATTGTAGCACAGATAAGCGCCGCGCACAACAAAAAACCGGCAGGTTTTCCAGACTGTCGAAAAAACCTTTGGAGAGCTCGGGAGAGCCGGAGCTCTCTCGAGCTTTTAGTCGTGCCCGGCGGCGTGTACGGCGGGGTAGGGGTGGCAGTGGCGGGGGAGCTTGCTCTCCCGTCCACCAGCCTGTCAAAAAAGCTCTTAACAGGCTGATGAACGGAGATGCAAGCGCTCTGCCGTGTGCATCTCTCCGGTTCTTGCTCTGGGAAATGGGATTTTCTGCCGCAAAATCGTCCACTATTCACCGTGCGCGCTAACAGATACGATTGAACGT
>CAKUAV010000071.1 GCA_934636425.1 uncultured Clostridia bacterium | reverse complement strand
TGAAGAGAGTCCAGAGAGTCGAAGACTCTTTGGCGCAGGTTTGGGGCGCGCAGCCCCAACGTACTCCCGGCGGAAAGACCTGCAAGGCCAATGCGATTGCGCAAAGACGCACAAGCGCCGCGCCGCCAGCCCCGTAACCCGTTCCCCGGTCACCCGTCGGGATCGCCATAAAGAAACGGCCAAACCCGAAGTGAACCCGCCAAGGCAGATAACCGAACAACGCCGCGAGAACGCGCGAATGGCGATCTCGACCCGGCGGAACAGGAACGGAGCATACCGCAAGCCGTCCTGTTTGTCGCGAGACAAACAGCAGGCGTGAACCGAGGAAAAGCGCCGCGACAGGAACGCAAAGCCAGACGCGCGCAAGGGCAAGCGCCGCGGCAGGAACGCAATGCCAACCGTGCGCGAGGGCAAACGCCGCGACAGGAATGCGATGCCAACCGTGCGCGAGGGCGAAGCGCCGCGACAGGAACGCAAAGCCGGGCGTGAACCGAGGAAAAGCGCCGCGACAGGAACGCAAAGCCGGGCATGAACCGAGGGCAACGCCGCGACAGAACCGCAAAGCCGGGCACGAACCGAGGGCAACGCAGCAACAGAAACGCGATGCCAGACGCGCAAGGGGCAAAGCCGCGACAGAACCGCAAAGCCAACCGCGCGCGAGGGCAAAGCCGCGACAGAACCGCAAAGCCGGGCACGAACCGAGGAAAAGCGCCACGACAGAACCGCGATGCCGGGCGCGAACCGAGGAAAAGCGCCGCGACAGGAACGCAAAGACCGAACGCGAACCGAGGGCAAACCGCCCCGCAAGAACCGCAACGCCGGGCGAAAACAGACGGCAAGCCCCGTAACAGAGCCACAATGCCAACCGCGCGCGAGGGCAACAATTCCGCATCGCCCCATCCGTTCCCCCGTCCGTTCCCCCGCGCGCACAATCGCCTGTGCCGGGGCTAAATCCGGCAGGCACAAACGCCGCGCCGGCTGACAATTCACGAACATATAATGACCCGCAGCCGCATCGCCGCGTCAGCGCGGTACAGCGCATGGACTGGAGGCCGCGTCGGCGCGGGGCGGCAGATTTGGACATTACGCGACAGGAGCAAAGGAGAGAGAGCCATGATCTTTAACAATCGCGAGGACATCATACAGCTGACCGCGGCGTGGACGGGCGAGCGGCTGCCGGACGGGCGGCCGAAGGTGCCCGAGCGCGTGCTGAGGGCGCTCAAGGGCATGACGCTGGAGGAGGTCTGGAAGCCGATATTCATGCAGGGCTACGAGAGCCAGTTTGAGGGGCGGCTTCAGACGCTGCATTCGGACATGAAGCTGGTGGGGCGCGCGGTGACCTGCGCGTTCATGCCGACGCGGCCGGATCTGGAGAAGGTCGCGCGCGAGATTGGCGAGAAGCAGGGCTTCAAGGGCAATTTCAACCAGTGGGTCATAGACAATCTGTACGAGGACGACGTTGTCGTGGCCGATATGTACGACAAGATCTACAAGGGCACGTTCGTCGGCGGCAATCTGACCAAGGCGATCGAGACCAGGACGAAGAACGGCGGCGCGGTCATATGGGGCGGCGTGCGCGACGTGGAGCAGATGAAGGAGCGCAAGCGCACGCAGGTCTACTTCCGCGGCATTGACCCCACGCCCATACGCGAGTTCGTCATGACCGGCTACAACACGCCCACGCTGATCGGCAAGGCGATCTGCATGCCCGGCGACGTGGTGTTCGGCGCGGGCGGCGGCGTGCTGTTCATCCCCGCGCATCTCGCCGAGGCGGTGGTCGACGGCGCGGCCAAGACCCACGTCAAGGACGACTTCGGCTTCGACATGATCGCCGCCAACGTCTGGACGACCGCCCAGATCGACCGACCCTGGACATACGACATGCTCTCCCGCCTCATCGACTGGATACAGACCGACGAGCGCGGCGCCGCCTATCGCGATCTCGACTGGTCCGCCGAGCTGGAAGCCTCCAAAAAGGGCATCACCGATCCCTCCGCCACCATGCTCTAGCCGGCAGTGCCGGCTTCCACTCCGCTCCGCGCGCTGAAACCCGACTCCGCGCCGCTTGGGGGCGGCTCGAGTCTGGACGTTGGTGCGTGTTGGGGCGATCGTGCGGTCACACGACCCGCCCGGCCATAGATTAGAGCCGGGCGGGTCTCCGTTTGTACCCGGGTTTTGCAAGCGTAGGTGCGCTGATTGGGGCGCTGGTGCTTTTTGCGAGGATGTGCTTTTGCGCTAACGCAACCCCGCCGCAGCGTGAAGAGAGTCCAGAGAGTCGAAGACTCTTTGGCGCAGTCTGGGGCGCGCAGCCCCAGCGTTCTCCCCGCGGAAAGACTCACTGCGCCAATGCGATTGCGCAAAGACGCGCAAAACCCGCGCCGCCAGCCCCGTGCCCCGTGCCCCGTGCCCCGTGCCCCTCGTAACTCCGTTCCCCACGTCCCCGGTCACCCGTCGAGATCGCCACAAAGAAACAGCCAAGCCCGAAGTGAACCCACAAAGGCGGATAACCGCGCCGACGCATCGAGAACGTGCGAAGGCGATCTCGACCTGCGGAATAGGAACGCAAGATACCGCAAGCCGTCCTGTTTGTCGCAAGACAAACAGCAGGCGTGAACCGAGGAAAAACGCCGCAACAGAACCACAAGGCTGGACATAAACCGAGGGCAAACCGCCCCGCCAGAGCCGCAATGCCAACCGCGCGTCGAGAGGACAAACCGCCCCGCCAGAGCCGCGAATGCCGGACACGCTCATCCCCGCTCCCGATTCCGCATTTTCCCACCCCCGCCGTTCCCCATCCCCCATTCGCGTACCCCGTCCGCGTACCCCCGCGCGCACAAACGCCCGTGCCGGTCTATATCCGGCAGGCTGCAACATCGCGCCGGCGCACAATTCACTATCCCATAAAGCAGAATATCGCTTCTTCGCGTCAGCGCGGAACAACGCCGCGCGCCCGCCCTGCTCAGCCTGCCACGGCAGCAAGTGGGCGCTGGCTACGCTCTATCGAAGACCTGCCCGACCTATGGTCGGGCAGGTCGTGCAGTTATGCGCGGCAGCAAGCGGAACCGGCTCGGCCGGCGTTAATTAACGCGCAGCGCTTTCATTGCGGCCGCGGGTGTGGTACAATGAAGGGTGAGCGCATAGGCTTTGGGCATATGCGCGTATGCGATGCGAAGGATGGTGCTTTTCGTGGCGAAGAAAACGCTCTTCAGGACGACGATGGCCGTGACGCTGCTGATATTCGTCAGCAAGGCGGGCGGCTTTCTGCGCGAGATTGTCATGACCGCCTATTACGGCGCGGGCGCGGAGATGGACGCGTACAACATGGCCTACAGCCTGTACTATGTGCCGGTGCTGCTGTTCAACTCGTGCATCACGTCGACGCTCGTGCCGGTCTACGCGCAGGTGCGCCGCAACGAGCCCGAGCGGCTGGAGCGCTTTTCCAGCAACGTCATAACGCTGTTCGCGGTGTTCGCCATCGCCGCGAGCATACTCATGTATCTGCTCGCCGCGCCGCTGGTCTCGCTGCTGGCCGGCGGCTTCAGCGCCGAGGGTCAGGCGCTCACGGCGCGGCTGCTGCGCACAATGCTGCCCTCGCTGTGCTTCATCGTCACATCGATCGTGCTCTCGTCCATACTCAACGCGCGCGAAAACTATCTGGCCGCGCAGCTGACCGGCTTCCCGCTCACATTTGCGCTGCTGATCGCCACGATCGGCTTTTCGGGCACGATGGGCGTGCGCGCTCTGGCGTGGGGCGTGTTCTTCTCGGGCATTTTGCAGGTGATCGTGCTGCTGCCCGCCATGCGGAAAATCCACGGCTTCAGGCCGTCGTTCGATTTCAGTGACCCGCATTTCCGCCGCCTCATGCTGCTGGCCGGGCCGGCCGTGATGAACATGGCGGTCAACGAGCTGAACCACATGGTGGACAAAATGCTGGCCAGCTCGCTGCCGGCGGGCCATCTGACCTGCATGAACCTCGCCTTCAAGCTGATCACGTTCCTCGTGGGCGTGGTGCTGGTGCCGCTGGAGACAATCATGTTCTCCAAAATGAGCATGAAGACCGCCGCGCACGACGAAAAGGGGCTCTCCCGCATGGTCATGCGCAGCATGGAGCTGGTGGCGCTGATCATATTCCCGATCATCGCCGTGGGCGCGATCATGCCCGGCGACGTGATCCGGCTGGCCTACAAGCACGGCGTGTTCAGCGAGGAGTCTGTGACCGCCGCCGGAATCGCGCTGCGCTTTTACATACTCGGCGTGTTCAGCTATGGCATGCGCGATATACTCACCCGCGCGTTCAACGCCTGTCAGGACACCCGCACGCCCATGCTCAACGCCGTGGGCACCGTGGCCGTCAACATCGCGCTCAATGTGCTGCTGGTGCGCGTGATGGGCGTGGGCGGTCTGGCGCTGGCCACGTCGATCTCCGCCACCGTCGGCGTCGTCTCGCTCATGCTGCTGCTGCGCCGCAGGCTCGGCCGGCTGCGCGCGCGCCGCACATTCAACGAGCTGATCAAGATCGCCATGGCCACGGCGCTGTGCGCACTCGTCTGCCTGGCGCTCAACCGCGTCATGCCCGCCGCCGCCACCAGCATGGCCTCGTTCGGCAGGCTGGCGCTCTGCACGGGCGCGTCGCTGATCGCCTACGCCGCCGCCGCGATTTTCCTGCGCGTGCGCTGGGCGGCCAGGGGCGTGGCCATGATCCGGGAAAAGCTGCACAGATGAGCGGCACGGCGATTGATTCGTTTTTTGCGAGGATGAACCCCCCCGGCGCGGCTGATTCGGGCTTTGCGCGAGGATGAACGTCCCCCGGCGCGGCTGATTCGGCTTTGCGCGAGGATGAGCGTCCCCCGGCGCGGCTGATTCGGGCTTTGCGCGAGGATGAACGTCCCCCGGCGCGGCTGATTCCGGCTTTACGCGAGGATGAGTGTCCCCCGGCGCGGCTGATACGGGCTTTGCGCGAGTATGAGTGTCCCCGGCGCGGCTGATTCCGGCTTTGCGCGAGTATGAGTGTCCCCGGCGCGGCTGATACGGGCTGTGCGCGAGGACGAACGCCCCCGGCGCGATTGATTCGGCCGCTGTCGCGCTGTCCACCGAACGCATTGGGAAGAGGAGATGTGTTTTTGCATGAATGACGCTGTGATTCGCCTGGCCGGGCTGGTCGAGGATTCCATTGTCGACGGGCCGGGGCTGCGGCTGACCGTGTTCGCGCAGGGCTGTCCGCACCGCTGCCCGGGCTGCCACAACCCGCAGACGCACGACCCGGCGGGCGGGCATGAGCGGCGCGTGGACGAAATCGTCGAAAAGCTGGACGACAACCCGCTGCTCTCGGGCGTGACGCTCTCGGGCGGCGAGCCGTTCGAGCAGAGCGCCCCCTGCGCGCGCATTGCCCGCGAGGCGCACGCGCGCGGCCTGAATGTGTGGACGTACAGCGGCTATACATTCGAAGCGCTGCTCGAAATGTCCGCATCGCGCGGCGACATACGCGCCCTGCTCGCCGAAACCGACGTGCTTGTGGACGGCCCGTTCGTGCTGGCGGAAAGGTCACTCGACTGCCCGTGGCGCGGCTCGAAGAACCAGCGCCTGATCGACATGCAGGCGAGCCTGCGCGACGGGCGCGCCGTGGCGCTGGACGAGGCGCGGTGATTCAATCAGGGTGAGTGGAGATGAAAGTTATGCGGCGTATGGAGACGGAAAAACAACGCCTTGACGGGGCGCTCTCCGGCGCGCGGGAAAACGGCGCGTCCGCTGAGGAGAATAAGGCCGTCGGTTCGCTGATCGATTCACTTCGCGGCGTGTTGAAGGGCGATTATTCAGACGCGGACGGCAGAGATGCGCGCACAGAAAAATACCGTGCGCCCGCGAAATGAGATATTTGACGGAAAAGCAGTGGTTTCATGAAGCCGCTGCTCTTTTTATGTGCCGTTGTGGCTGCGTGGATGCTGTGGCGGCTTTTTGCGTATAGCGTGGGCGGATTTGCGCGGCGGATGGGATACTCTTCCAAGTTGTCGGTGATTCCTGAAAGCGGTGCTGGAAAAGATCGAAGGACTTTTGGGCGCGGCGGTCAGATTTGCAGCGTGAACAGAGCGCTGCGTCGGTCTGCGCTCTGAAAGGCGTATACAAAAAACGCCCCCGCTGAAGCATTGCGTTTCAGCGGGGACACTGTCTTAGGGGCTCAGTTCACATTAAAGCCGTTGCGGCGGCGCACGATGTAGCCCTTGGAGGAGAAGTAGTTGGGGTTGAAGAGCGAGCATATGACCGTGCTGCCGTCGCCGCCCTGCTCGATCACCATCATCTCGGTCTTGGCCGTGTTGGTGTAGTAGAGGAAGAGCAGCGTGTGGTCGCCGCTCCTGACCAGCAGGTCGCCGGGGCGCAGGTTCACGTAGCCGTTGTATATCGTGTTGTAGTAGGTCGATTTGTAGATCGCGGTGGTGTTCAGGTAGGACGCGGTGTGGTTTGTGCCGAACTGGCTCATCGACACGAACGAGGAGCAGTCGTTGCCCACATACATATTCTCGAGCAGCTTGGTCTGGTTGAGCCAGTAATAGCCCCTGCCGCTGGAGTAGTAGCGCCCCTCGGCGACGGCCTTGTCCACATTGTAGCGCCGGTTCTGATAGCTGCCCGAGGGCGCCGTCTGTATGTAGGGCAGGCCGTAGTAGACCTTGCCCGGCACATAGCGCTTGTAGGCGTAGGCCTTGCTCCAGTATTCCTGAGTGTTCTTTGTCATCCACGGGAAGGCCTGCATGTCGAAGGCGCGGTTGACGATGTCGTGCCTGAGCGCCGCCTCCGCGGAGGAGATCTTTCCGCTCTTCTGCAATATCGTGATCTGGCTGTCGGCGCTGCGGCGTATGGCCTCGATCTTGGCCATGTTCTCGGCAATGCCGGACGTCGTGGTCGTGCGCTCGGGAATCACGCGGGTGAGCGTCGTGTTGTACACGGTCACCGTGCAGCTGGCCGACAGGCCGCCGACCGCCGTTGTGCAGGTGATGACCGCGCTGCCCACGCCGCGCGCGCGCACTGTGCCGTCCGCGCCGACTGTGGCGATGGACGTGTTGCTGCTCTTCCAGCTGAACGCGCGGCTGGCGTTGGCGGGAGAGACTGTGGGCACGAGCGTCGTGGAGTCGTTCTGGCCGAGGAATATCTGCGGATTGGGCAGCGATATGGCGCGCGGCGTGCTCGCGTCGGCCACAGTCAGCGTGACGCTGGCCGATACGGTCGATTTCTTCTTCGAATAGACCGTGATGCGCACTGTGCCGGTCTTCTTCGCGGTCACAACGCCGTTCGAGTCGACCGCCGCGATGGACGTGTTGCTGCTCTTGAAGCCGTAGAGGCGGCTGGCATTGCCGGGCGTGGGCGTCACGGAGAGCGTGGTCGTCTCGCCCTTGCTCAGCCACAGGCTGGGCGCGGTGATTTTCAGCGCGCTGGGCGCGGGCCGCTCCACAACGGTGACCTGTATCGCGCGCGACACGCCGCTGTTGTAGCTCGAGCGCACGGTGACCACAGCCGTGCCCGCCTGGCGCGCCGTGATCAGGCCGTTCGAGCTGACGCGCAGCACGCGCGTGCTGGACGACGTGAACCTCACGCCCTGATGGGCGCTGCCGGCCGGAATCACGCCCGCCGTGAGCTGGAATGTGCCGCCGGCCTCCATTGTGAACGAGCCGGTGTTGAGCGTTATGGCCGTGGGCGATTCGGGATCGGTGACTGTGACGGTGAAGCTGGCCTTGACGGTCTTTTTCTCGGTCGATGTGGCCGTGATCGTGACCGCGCCGGCCTTCACGCCGCGCACAACGCCGCTCGAGTCCACAGTGGCGACGCCGCGGTTGGAGCTGCTCCATGTGACGCCCGCGCTGGTCGAGGACGGATAGGGCGTGACGTAAAGCTGAGTCGACGCGCCCTTCGCCACGCTGTGAGCGCCCGAAATGGTCAGGCTGCTGGGCGCGGGCAGGTTCTGCACGGTGACTTTCAGCGTGATCTTGACGTTGGAATTGACGCGCGATGTGGCCGTGATCGTGGCCGTGCCGGCGCGCCTGGCGGTGATCAGGCCGCTCGCGCTGACCGTGGCCACGCTGGTGCGGCTGCTCTTCCACGTCACCTCATTGCTCTTGCCCAGCGGATAGGCGGTGACGCTCAGCTGGCGCGTGCGGCCGGGCGTCATGACGACGCTATTGAGGCCCAGCGACAGCGACTGCGGCGAATCGGGCGCGACGATCAGTATCTTGCGCGTCACGCGGACGCGGCTGTTCTGCCGCGATCTGGCGGTGACCGTGACCCAGCCGGTCTGCTTGGCCGTCAGCAGGCCGTCCGATGTGATGCTGGCGCGGGATCGGTTGTTCACGCGCCATGTGACATACGCGCTCGCGTCATAGGGCGTGGGCGTGATCTTTAATTGCAGCGTGTCGCCGCGCACCAGCACGTCGGTCGACGGTGTGAGCGTGAGCGAGCGGGGCGAGGCCTTCTGATAGACTGTGACGGTCAGCGTCGCCTTGACGGACTTGTCCTTTTTGGAATAGCAGGTGATTGTGGCCACGCCGGCGCGCCTGGCGGTGAGCAGGCCGTTCTTGTCGACGGAGACAATCGATGAGCGGCTGCTCGTCCAGCGGACGGAGGAATCGACCGTGCCGGGCCAGACTGTGGCGCTCAGCTGGCGCGTGGAGAAGCGCTCCATGTTGACGTGGGTGAGCCCCAGCGATATGCCGTCGGGCAGATTGCTGTTCTTGACCGTGATCGTGCAGCTGGCGGTCACGTTTGTGCCGCGCGCCTTCGCGGTGATCGTGACAGTGCCGCGCGATTTGGCGGTGACTGTGCCGTTCGAGCTGACTGTGGCGATGCGGCGGTTGCTGCTCGACCATGTGACGCGCTGGCTGGCGGACGCGGGCAGCACGTCGGCGGAGAGAGAGAGCCTGCGGTCGACGGCCATGTCGATCACGCCGCTGGTCTGGCTGAGCTGCACCACGGCGGGCGTGACGGCGGCCTGCGCCGAGCCGATGGCGAAGAGCGGTATCAGCGTGAGCGCGATCAGGAGAAGCGTCAGAATTCTGCGTTTCATCAGATTGACCTCCCATAAAAAGTCAGATTGGGAATCTATAAAAAATCTGCGCGCGGCAGACATAATCGTCTCCAGAGCTATTATAATAGGAAGAAACTCCCGCAAAACGGGACTTGCGCAGCGGAGACATCTGCTGTATAATATATTAGAAGGAATTTGTGGCAAAAAGTTCCGCAAATTGTCATTTTTGACATAATTTTTTGGAGGTGTACCATGACAGAGCCGTATGAAAACGTCACTGTGGAGACCACGCTGATCGAGTCGGGCGAGAGGCCTGTGAGCGTGGGCGGCTGGCTGGGCACGATACTGCTGAGCTGCGTGCCGATACTCAACGTCATACTGTGGCTGATCTGGGCGTTTGCGGCGAAGCGCGCCTCGCGCCGCACGTTTTCGATCGCGTGTCTGATACTGACGGGCGCGCTGCTGCTGCTCGCGCTGCTGGCGGTGTCCTTCTTCGGCACAGCGCTGCTCAACTGGGCGCGCGGCCTGAACCCGACGCTCTTCTCGGACTTGATAACGGAATAAGTCGCGAATCCGCACCAGCCGGCAGTGCCGGCGTGAAACGCACTCTCTCACTCGGCCAGCCCCTGAAGAGAGTCCAGAGAGTCGAAGACTCTTTGGCGCAGTCTGGGGCGCGGAGCCCCAGCGTACTCCCCGCGGAAAGCATTGCAAAGCCAATGCGATTGCGCAAAGACGCACAAGCGCCGCGCCGCCGCCCCGTTCCCCGTCCCCCGCATCCCGGTACCCCGTCGAGATCGCCTGCAAAAAACGCGCAAACCCGAAGTGAACCCGCCAAGGCAGATAACCGCGCCGACACTGGAGAACGCGCGAATGGCGATCTCGACCCGGCGGAACAGGAACGCAAGCTATCGCAAGCCGTCTCTTTTTCCTCAAGTAGGAAAAAGACAGGCGTGAGCCGAGGCAAAACGCGGCGACAGGAACGCATGGCCGGCCATGAACCGATGGCAAAACGCCGCGACAGGAACGCAAAGCCAGCCATGAACCGATGGCAAAGCGCGGCGACAGGAATGCAAGGCCAGACCGTCCCCCGCATCCCGTCACCCCGTCGAGATCGCCTGCAAAAAACGCGCAGCCCCGAAGTGAACCCGCCAAGGCAGATAACCGCGCCGACACTGGAGAACGCGCGAATGGCGATCTCGACCCGGCGGAACAGGAACGCAAGCTATCGCAAGCCGTCTCTTTTTCCTCAAGTAGGAAAAAGACAGGCGTGAACCGAGGCAAAACGCCGCGACAGAACCGCAAAGCCGGACGTGAGCCGAGGGCAAAGCGCCGCGACAGGAATGCAAAGCCGGGCGTGAGCCGAAGCAAACCGCCGCGACAGAACCGCGCCGCCAGCCCCATCCCCACCCAATTTCGCATTCCGAATTTTCCCGTCCCCCGTCCCCCCGCGCGCACCCACGCCTGTGCCGGGGCTAAAACCGGCCAAACGCAGCCTTTCGCCGGCGCACAATTCACGCGCGCATGAAGCAGAACAGCGCCCCGCCGCGTCAGCGCGGACGAACGCCCGCAAGCGGAGCGTTTGCTATACCCTTCGCCGCTGACAGGCGACGCAGGACGCAATCCCCCATACCGCCGCCGCTGACAGGCATCGCCAACCGCGCCATCCCCCGCGCCCCAATTCCGCATTCCGCATTCCGAATTGCCGCCCCCGCTTTTCTGAATTTTAACGCGCCCGGACGGCAAAAACCGCCGCCGCGCCGTCGAAAATTACGTCTATCTATGCGATAATAGAGGAAGGGCTTCGCGCCGCGAACGCCCTCATCGACTGATACTCCGGGAGGATTTTTATACGCCATGAGCAAAAAATCTCGCGCGTCCCACGCGCCGCTGCTCTTCGCCGCAGGGGCGCTCATATTCGTTCTCGCCGCGCTGTGGCAGTTCCTGATCGCCCCGCGCATGACCAGCGCCGACGCGGCCGTCTCCAGCGTGCGCTTCAGCGAGGTCATGACCGCCAATTCATCGGCCGTCGCCGACGATTACGGCGCGTTCTCCGACTGGTTCGAGCTGGAAAACACCGGCGAGAGGGCGGTCGATCTGAACGGCTATATGGTCGTGCGCGGCACGGAAAAGCTGGACGTGTACTGCTTCGGCCGCCAGACGCTGGGCGCGGGCGAGTGCGCGCTGGTGTTCGCGTCCGGCCGGAGCCAGAACAACCCCGCCTACGTCTGCCATGCGCCCTTCTCGCTCACCGGCGCCGGCGAAACGCTCACGCTGCTGGACAAGACAGGCGCTCTGCTGGACGAAATCGAGATCCCCGCGCTCAGCCGCAATCAGGCCTACGCCCGCATGGCCGGCGGCTGGACGGTCACCAGCCAGTACACGCCGTGTCTTACCAACAACGAGGCCAATCACCAGCTCTTCCTCAGCCAGAGCGGCGAGGAGAGCGGCGACGTCGTCATCAGCGAGGTCATGATCAAGAACCGCGCCACAATACGCGATTCCTTCGGCGAGTATTCCGACTACATCGAGCTGCACAACACCACGAACCACGCCGTCAATCTGGCCGGCTACAGGCTCTCCGACGACGACGCGTCGCCCGACAAGTTCGTGATCGCCTCCGGCAGCATTCCGGCGGGCGGCTACATCGTCGTGTTCGCGTCCGGCCGCAATCAGGCCGAGGGCGAGCTGCACGCGCCGTTCAAGCTCAGTAAGGGCGAGACGGTCTATCTCTCCAGCCCGAGGGGGCGCGTCGTCTCCTCCACGCTGCCCGATGTGAGTGCCGCCGATCAGGCGTGGTCGCTCACCGAGAGCGGCTGGGTGAACGACGTCCCCGCCACGCCCGGCGCGAGCAACGACTTCACCGGCGCGGCGGCGGTCGATTCGGCCATCACATCGGCCAATGCGAGCAGCCTCTATATCAGCGAGATCATGGCCTCGACCAACGACACGTCGGTCTCGAGCGACTCCTACGACTGGATCGAGATCTATAATTCCGCCGCCGGCGCGCTCGATCTGTCCGGCTGGGGACTGTCCGACAAGTCGAACAATCCGCGTGCGTGGCAGTTCCCGAACGGCACGACGATCGGCGCGGGCGAATACATGCTCGTGTTCTGCTCCGGCAAGGACACGAAGGACTCAAAGGGCTATCACACCAGCTTCCGCCTGTCCGCCGAGGGCGGCTATTCGGTCACGCTGTGCGACCCCAGCGGCAATGTCGTCGACCGCATGGCCGTCTCCGAGCAGTACACGAACGTCTCCTATGGCCGCGCGTACGGCCAGAGCGGGCTGCGCTATTTCGAGGAGCCCACGCCGCGCGCCGCCAACACCACATACGGCTATGAGGGCCGCGCGAGCGAGCCTGAGTTCAGCGTCGCGGGCGGCATGTTCAATGCGGGCGAGACGGTCACCGTTCAGCTCACGGCGCCCAAGGGCTGCTCGATATACTACACCACCGACTGCACCGAGCCGACGCAAAGCTCGACGCTCTATGTCGGGCCGATCACGCTCAACTCGACCACGATACTGCGCACGCGCGTCTATTCCGGCACGGCGATGCCCTCGATCGTCTCGACGCAGAGCTACTTCTTCGGCGTCGATCACGCCGTGCGCGTGGTGTCGCTGGTCACCGCGCCCGACAATCTGTGGGACTACAACACCGGCATATACGTCAAGGGCCCCAACGCCTGGGCGGAGAGCCCCTACGGCGCGAACAACCAGGGCGCGAACTTCTGGATGGACTGGGAGAAGGCCGCAAACGTCGAGGTGTTCGAATCGGACGGCACGGCATTGCTCTCTCAGGGCTGCGGCCTGAAGCTGCAGGGTCAGTACAGCCGCAAGGAGCCTCAGAAGTCGTTCAAGCTGATCGCCCGCAGCGAGTACGGCAAGGGCAACCGCTTCAAGGCGAAGCTGTTTAATGACCGCGATTACACCGAGTATCAGTCGTTCGTGCTGCGCGCCACCGGTCAGGACGGCAACAAGGCGCGCGTGCGCGACGTATTGCAGACCTCGCTGGCCGACGCGACCGACGTGATGTATCAGGCCGCCGAGGTGTGCGCGGTCTATCTCAACGGCGAGTACTGGGGCCACTACAACATGCGCGAGCGCATCAACAAGTACTCGATCGCGCAGTGGGAGGGCTGGACGAGCGACCCGAACGACATAGACCTGATCAAGGCCAACCGCACCGTGATGCAGGGCAGCAACGACACATTCGCCAATCTGCTGGACTGGATCAAGAAGGAGGGCGGCGCGACGGCGCGCTCCAGGAAGGAGACGCTGACGCAGGCCGACTACGACGCGATACTCGAGCACATCAACTCGATCGTCGATGTGGACAACTATCTGGACTATGTCGCGATCGAAATGTACACCGGCAACACCGACCTTCTCAACGTCAAGCGCTATCGCAGCGCGGACGAGGACGGCCGCTGGCGCTGGATACTCTTCGACATGGACTGGGGCCTCAACATACTCGACACCAACTCGGTGCGCCGCTGGCTCGACCCGGAGGGCGCCGGCTCGGGCAAAAAGACCGACAACACGCTCTTTATCGAGCTGATGAAGAACCCGGCGATACAGGACAAGTTCCTGCGCCGCTTCAACGAGCTGTTCCTCGAGGTGTTTAACTCAGGCGAGATGCTGCGCAGGCTGGACGCATACTACGCCCAGCTGGACACCGAGATCGACCGGCATCTTGAAAAGTGGAGCATAAAGCGCTCGACCTACGACAACGCCGTGGCCGAGCTGCGCGACCTGATCCGCAAGCGCCCCAGCTACGTCATGAACTACATCAAGGAGACGTTCAATTTCACCGACGCGCAGATGGAGGACTATTTCGGCGAGTCGCTGAAGATGATCGAGGCGCAGAGCGCGTCCTGACGCCCCAAACCGCATCCCCCTCCCCCGCCCGCGTGCATTCGTCCGCGGCGGGGGAGTTTTTTGCGCATCCCGGCGGGGGGGCGCTCGGGGCGCGGCCCGGAGCGCTGTGCCGCGCTGGCGCGGCGATGCGGCGGCGGGGTTCGCTCAAGGCGTTATACCGCGCTGGCGCGGCGATGCGGCGGCGGGGTTCGCTCAAGGCGTTATACCGCGCTGGCGCGGCGATGCGGCGGCGGGGTTTGCTCAGGGCGTTATACCGCGCTGGCGCGGCGATGCGGCGGCGGTTTTCATATGGTTGTGAATTGTCAGCCGGCGCGGCGATAAGTGCCTGCCGGTTTTAGCCCCGGCACAGGCGTGGGTGCGCGCGGGGGAACGGCGGCGGGGAGAATGCGGAATGCGGAATTGGGGTACGGGAATGAGCGCGTTCGGCGTTGCGGTTCTGGCGGGGCGATTTGCCTTCGGCGCGTGTCCGGCACCGTGGTTCTGTTGCGGGGCGGTTGCGCTCGGTGCGCGGTTGGTGTTGCGGCTCTGGCGGGGCGGTTGCGTTCGGTTCGCGGTTGGCGTTGTGGTTCTGGCGGGGGCAGTTGGCGCTCGGTGCGCGCGGGGGCTGCGGCGACGGGGAATGCGGAATGCGGAATTGGGGTACGGGGATGAGCGCGTCCGGCGTTGCGGTTCTGTTGGGGTGATTGCGTTCGGTGCGCGGCGGGCATTGTGGTTCTATCGCGGGGCTTGCTGTCGGTTTGCGCCCGGCGTTGTGGTTCTGGCGGGGCGGTTTGCGCTCGGTGCGCGCGGAGGCTGCGGCGACGGGGAATGCGGAATGCGGAATTGGGGTACGGGGATGAGCACGGTTGGCGTTGCGGTTCTGGCGGGGTGTTTTGCCTCGGTTTACGTCCAGCATTGTGGTTCTGTTGCGGCGATTTGCCTTCGGTTCACGCCTGTCTTTTTCCTCTTCGAGGAAAAAGAGACGGCTTGCAATATCTTGCGTTTCTATTCCGCCGGGTCGAGATCGCCATTCGTGCGTTCTCGATGCGCCGGTGCGGTTATCTGCATTTGTGGGTTCACTTCGGGCTTGGACGTTTCTTGCAGGCGATCTCGACGGGGTTACCGGGGATGCGGGGGACGAGGAAACGGAGTTACGGGGCTGGCGGCGCGGCGCTTGTGCGCTTTTGCGCGGGCACATTGGCTTTGAAATGCTTTCCGCCGGGAGTACGCTGGGGCTGCGCGCCCCAGACTGCGCCAAAGAGTCTTCGACTCTCTGGACTCTCT
>CAKUAV010000070.1 GCA_934636425.1 uncultured Clostridia bacterium | reverse complement strand
GAGATCACCCTGATCACCCCCATCGCCTGCGAGGAAGGCCTGCGCTTCGCTATCCGTGAAGGCGGCCGCACCGTTGGTTCCGGCGTTGTCACCAAGATCCTGGGCTAATCACAGGCGGGCGATTCCGAAAAGAGCGATGCTTTGAACGGATGAGCTTCGCGGCCTGATGTTTCAGCATTCATGCAAGTTCCATGCCTTTTCGGTATGGAACTTGCATTTGCATACGGGCTTTTCTCCGGCGGCGGGCGCATTGCGCGCCGGGAACGCATCGGGGCGCGGAAGCGGCTTTTTCGTCGGGGCGCGGCGCTCAAAATCGCAGGATTCAGCCGCTGCGTTTCCAAGAAAGAGGCTCTTTGCGAAAAAGCTGGGGAAAGCAAGGCGCGGCAGAGATACTCAAAGAGCATGGAAGGAAAGACTGCGCCGCTAAGCACGCATATTTCCTTCTTTGTCCCCCTCTCCCATGGCGAGGCCATGTTATCTGCTGCCGCTATGGACTTGCACGCCCCCCGGGATTCCGTGAAGAACCAAAAAGAGCGCCTGAAAGCAGATTTCCAGACTGGATTCAGGGCAGCGCTCGATCTGAAAAGCAGTGCGGGCCGTTGGGGCACGCTCGAAACGGCGATCGACTTTGGCGCATTCGGCTTTATTCTTTATGATACACGCGCCGGGAGAAAGCGCCCGCGCATTGAAACTTCCAAAGCACACTGCGGCCGGCAGCGGGGAGGATGGGCATGAGCCAGAAGGACACGGAAACGGTCAGAAAGAAAAAGAAGAGCGGCTCTTCGGGCGGCAAAAGCGCGGCGAAGGGCAAAAAGAGTACACAGGATAAAAAGCGGACGCGCAGCGCGTCTGAAAAGACGGCTGTCAAGCTGACGAAAGCGGAAAAACTGAAGAAGCGCCGGCGCAGGACGATAGCCCGCGTTGTGCGGCGCGTGCTTTTGAGCCTGTTTACGCTCATTGCGCTGATTGTGTTCGGCGCCTATGAGCTGCTCGGCGAGATCTTCAAGGGCCCGTCGCAGACGGCGGGCGACATACTGACCATTTCTCTGCTCGAAAGCAGCGCCGGCAAGTTCGTGCCGTATCTGTACTATTCGGCCGATGAAGTGGAGACCATCAAGAACCGCAACCGCCTGATCGAGAGCGAGGAGGAGACCAATACCAGCCTGATCGTCATCGAGACGCCCGAGCCGGTCAAAGCCGGCGAAACGCCCGCGCCCAAAGAGGACGACATCACCGTGGAGACGGTGACCGGCGCGACATACAAGGGCTGGATGCTGATCGTCAAGGATCCCTCGCGCGTGAAGGTGGGCGTGTCCAGCGACAGCTTCTCGGAGGGGCGCGGCGGCATGCACATCGACGAAATCGCCGAAAAATACAGCGCCGTGGCGGCGATCAACGGCGGCGCGTTTGCCGACAGCGGCGGAACCGGCAACGGCGGCATGCCCAGCGGACTGACCATTTCGGACGGCAAGATCTGCAACTCTCAGGGCGGCGCGGAGCACACCACAGTGGGCTTTGACAGCAACAACATACTGGTCGTGGGCAAGTTCACAAAGGCCAAGGCCAAGGAAATGGGACTGCGCGACGCGGTCTCCTTCGGGCCGGCGCTCGTCGTCAATGGCGAGCCCTCCAAGTTCGAGGGCGTCAGCTCCGGCCTCAATCCCCGCACGGCCATCGGCCAGCGCGCGGACGGCGCGGTGCTCATGCTGGTCATAGACGGCCGCCAGGTCAACAGCCTGGGTGCGAGCATGGCCGATCTGGTCGACGTCATGGTGCGCTACGGCGCGGTCAACGCCTGCAATCTGGACGGCGGCTCATCGTCGAACATGGTCTATGAGGGCGAGATTCTCAACGACGGCGTGGCCGTGACGGGATCGCGCCGCATTCCGACGACGTTCGTCGTTCAGTGAGAGGAGGCGCGCTATGAAGGATTCTGAAAAGACCGCGGTCAAGGCCGCAAAGAAAGCGTCTTCCGAACCGAAGCGCATCACGGCCAAGGCGCGTCGCCGCAAGCGGCGCAAGATCCATACGGCCATATTCTACAGCATCTATGCGCTGGTCATCATCGCGGCGGTGATCGCCGTGAATGTGGGCAAGGGCAGGCTGCGCGCCAGCATGGAGGGCTACGAGGCCTCTCAGCCCAAGTATGCCGCCGAGGCCGCCGCGCAGATGTTCACGCAGCGGGATTACGCGGCGCTGTTCGACTGGGAGGATCAGTCGGCTTTCGCCGCGCAGCACGAGACGCGCGAGCAGTACGTCCGCTATATGACCGATCTGCTGGCCGGCAAGGAAATCACATGGAGCGAGGGCTACAGCACCGAGGCCGACACAAAGCTCTACGTCGTCAAGGCGGACGGCAGCAAGATCGGCGATTTTACGCTGCGCCAGAGCGCCGAGAGCGATGAAAGCGGCTTCAGGCAGTGGACGCTGGACGATGTGAAGCTCTATGTGCTCGCCGCGTCCACATACACCGTGAAGGCGCCCTCGCGCTCTACGGTCACTGTGGACGGCGTGACGCTGGACGAGGGCAGCGTGACCGAGGACAACATTCCCCTGTTCACCGTCTCGCTCAAGCTGCCGGGCGACGCGAAGGTGCCCACGGCGAAGGTGTACGCGTTTTCGCGCTATTTCGGCGTGCAGGACGTGCGCGTGACCGACTGGCGCGGCAATGAGAACGCCGTGACGCAGAATGGCCGCGATTACACCGCCGCCTTCAACTACGACGACGAGGAGCTCAGCGTCAACGAGGAGCGCATCATCGAGACCGTTCGGAAGATGTCCTGCTCCATGACCAACGACTACAAGGACTATCGCTTCAAGCGCGAATGCGTCGTGACCGATTCGCCGGCCGCAAAGTACATAGACGCCTATGACAGCGACTGGGTGGCCAAGCACACCGGCTATGATTTCCTCAATATGCGCATCGATCACTACATCAGCTATGCGGACGACTGCTTCTCTGTCGAGGCGCACTATGACTATCAGATCAAGTATCGCAAGGCCGATCCGGAGATCTATCCCACGGCCTACGAGCTGCTCTTTGTGCGTCAGGGCGACGAATGGCGGCTGTACGACTTTACGCTGACGGAGTGAGGAAGATTTCCAATGTTATTTATGCAGGAAATTTTCCAAATGGATTGACAAAAAGGCCGGAATATGATAAAGTAGTAAGGCGTGTTCAAGGGGCTTATTTCTCATACTTTTCAATAGGAGGTGTCGCAGATGGCATCCGATAAGCGTGTTAAGATTACGCTGTCCTGCACCGAGTGCAAGCAGCGCAATTACAATACCATCAAGAACAAGAAGAACGATCCCGATCGCCTTGAGATGAACAAGTATTGCCGCTTCTGCAAGAAGCATACCGCTCACAAGGAAACGAAGTAAGGATCGCACAGGCCGAATAAGCTGCAAGGATGTGAATCGCATGGCCAAGAAGGAAGAGGCTGCCAAGAAAGTGAACTTTATCGGCAAGGTGGGCAGATTCTTTAAGAACCTGGGAGTCCGTATCGCTCGCAGCTTCAAAGAGATGTATGCCGAACTCAAGAAGGTAACCTGGCCGCAGCGCAGTGAACTGGTCAACTACTCCGTGGTTGTTCTGGCGTTCATGGTGGCGATGGGCATCGTGATCTTTGCGATCGATGCCGGCGCCGGCGCGCTCGTCAAGCTGATTACCCGCTGATAGGGTTGGAGTGGCAATATGTCAGAAAAGGCTGAAACGGCTCAGTGGTATGTCGTGCATACCTACTCGGGCTATGAAAACAAGGTCAAGGCCAATCTCGAGAAATCCGTTGAGAACAACGAAGGTCTCCAGAGCCTGATTCAGGAAGTCAGCATTCCTGTCGAAGAAGTCGTTGAGATCCGCAATGGCAAGCGCCATACGATTCAGCGCAAGATTTTCCCCGGCTATGTGCTGGTGAAAATGATCATGAACAGCGAAACCTGGTATATCGTGCGCAACACGCGCGGCGTGACCGGCTTCGTTGGCCCGGGATCTCATCCCGTCCCGCTCAAGGACAATGAGATCGAATTCATGCTCACCCGCGCGACGGTGTCCGTGGACATCGCTGTGGGCGAGGATGTGCGCGTACTGTCCGGCCCATTGGTCGACCATGTCGGCAAGGTGACGGACATCGACACGATCGGTCAGAAGATATTCGTGACGGTCTCCATGTTCGGCCGCGATGTGCCGGTCGAGCTGGAATACGATCAGGTCGTACGCGTCTGACGAGCTTGAACATCTCCGTTTCGGGGATTTCAGGGGAGTGGGAGGAATGCGCAAAGGCGCGTTCCGCTACACCACATACGAGTAGAGGAGGATACCCCCATGGCAAAGAAAGTAACTGCGCTCATCAAGCTGCAGGTCAATGCCGGCAAGGCGACGCCCGCGCCGCCTATCGGTCCTGCGCTGGGTCAGCACGGCGTGAACATTCCCGGATTCTGCAAAGAGTTCAACGATCGTACCGCCAAGCAGGTCGGCCTGGTTATCCCGGTTGTCATCACCGTTTACCAGGATCGCACCTTCACGTTCATCACCAAGACGCCGCCCGCTGCCGTCCTGATCAAGAAGGCCTGCGGCATTGAGCACGCGTCCGGCCGCCCCAACAAGGATAAGGTCGCCCAGATCACCAAGGCTCAGGTCAAGGAAATTGCCGAGCTGAAGATGCCCGATCTGAACGCCGCGTCCGTTGAGGCCGCGATGAGCATGGTCGCCGGTACGGCCCGCTCCATGGGCATTACTGTCGTCGACTGATTTCCGGTTCGCTCGTAAAAGAGCGCGCCGCCGCCCGGTCTATTCGGGCGCCAGAATCAAGTGGGAGGATTCATTCCGCTTGGACCACGAGGAGGAAATATAGATGGGAAAGAAATATACTGACAGCGCAAAGCTGATCGACAGCCAGAAGCAGTACGATCCTGAAGAGGCCGTTGCCCTCGTCAAGCAGACTGCCAAGGCCAAGTTCGATGAAACGATTGAGATCTCCCTGCGCATGGGCGTTGACCCCCGTCACGCCGATCAGCAGATTCGCGGCACTGTCGTTCTGCCTCATGGCACCGGCAAAAAGATGACCGTTCTGGTCTTCGCGAAGGGCCCCAAGGTTCAGGAAGCTCTGGACGCCGGCGCCGATTTTGTGGGCGCTGAGGATCTGGTCGCCAAGATTCAGGGCGGCTGGTTCGGATTCGACGTCTGCGTGGCCACGCCCGACATGATGGGCGTTGTCGGCCGTCTGGGCCGCGTGCTGGGCCCCAAGGGCCTCATGCCCAACCCCAAGACCGGCACCGTCACGATGGATCTGACCAAGGCCATCAACGACATCAAGGCCGGTAAGGTCGAGTACCGCGTCGACAAGACCGCCATCATCCACTGCCCCCTGGGCAAGGCTTCCTTCACCGAGGAGCAGCTGGGCGCGAACCTGCGCACACTGATGGAGGCTGTCATCAAGGCGAAGCCCGCTTCCGCGAAGGGCACCTACATCCGTTCCGCCGTTATCTCCAGCACCATGGGCCCCGGCATCAAGCTGAACGCCCTGAAGTTCTGATAAAACGCGAATGGTTATCAAAGGCCGTCGATTGCTCGACGGCCTTTTTTGACGTTCTGCGCGCGGCAAAGGCCGCATGAACCGCGCGCTCATGGCGAAAACTATGGGCGCGCAATGCGGCTGGGAAGGCACGTTTCGGCGATGAAAGTGTAAAGGCGCTTGCCGGATTGCGGGCGAAGTGGTATGCTTGAACAGAACAATAATGAAAGAGGGCGTGCAATAATGTGTACCGCGGCGACTTATAAGACGAAGGATTTCTATATCGGCAGGACGCTGGACTATGAGTTTTCCTATGGCGAGGAAGTGGTCGTCATGCCGCGCGCCTATCCGCTGGAGTTTCGCCACGCGGGGCGCAGAGACGCGCACTACGCCATGATCGGCATGGCGCATATGGCGGACGGCTATCCGCTCTATTACGACGCGGCCAACGAGAAGGGATTGGGCATGGCCGGCCTGAATTTCGTCGGCAATGCGGCCTATGCGGAGTGCGCGGACGGCAGGGACAATGTGTCGCAGTTCGAGTTCATTCCGTGGGTGCTGTGTCAGTGCGCGAGCGTCCGGGAGGCGCGGGCGCTGCTTTCCCGGATGAATCTGGTCGGCACGTGCTTCAGCGCGCATTTCCCGGCGGCGCAGCTGCACTGGATCATCGCCGACGCGCAGGAAGCGATCACCGTCGAATCCGTGAAGGACGGCCTGAAGATCTATGACAATCCCGTGGGCGTTTTGACCAACAACCCGCCCTTCGAGCAGCAGATGTTTGCGCTCAACAACTATATCGGCCTGTCGCCCAGACAGCCGGAGAACCGCTTTGCTCAGGCGCTGCCGCTTCAGACCTACAGCCGCGGCATGGGCGCGCTGGGACTGCCGGGCGATCTGAGTTCTATGTCCCGCTTTGCGCGCGTGGCGTTCGTCAGGATGAACGCTGTCTCGGGCGAGAGCGAGGCGGAGAGCGTGAGCCAGTTCTTCCACATACTGGGCGCGGTCGATCAGCAGCGCGGCTGCTGCGAGGTGTCGGACGGAAAATACGAGATCACGATCTACACCTCCTGCTGCAATGCCACGCGCGGCGTGTACTACTATACGACATATGAAAACCATCAGATCACGGCGGTGGACATGCGCCGCGAGGATCTGGACGGCGGCGCGCTGGCGCGCTATCCGATGATCACCGGCGAGCATATATTTGAGCAGAACTGAGAGGGAACGCCTCTTTGCGCAAAGCCGGGGAGAGAAGGCGAGGAAGCGCAGTGCGCACCGCATGGCGGGAAGAGATGCGCTGCGTCTGAATCCTTCTTTGCCCGCATCCTCATGGCAGGCCATGAATGTGCGGGCGCGCTGCAGCTTGTCAAAAAAGGTTATGACAAACTGTTGAACGGGGGAGCAGGCTCTCCCCACTGCCAGTATTTGCAAAAAATCTTTCAGATTTCCGGACGCAACAAACCTCCCGCATCCGCCGTACACGCCGCCGGGCGCGATTGGAAGCTTGAGAGCGCTTCGGCCTTCCAGAGCTCTCCAAGGGTTTTGACAGTCTGAAGCGCGCGGGCGCGCTGGATCTGCGCTTTTCCGGATTTTTGCGATGAATTGAGAGGAATATCATGTGCGATTATGACCGGCAGGCTGAAGAATTGCTGGAAGCGCCCTGCCATATCGTCGACTTTCTGCCCAAGACCGTTCCGGCGGACGCACTGGGTCAGTATTTCGCCGTGGAGCGCTATTGGCTGGAGAGCGGGCGGCACGGCGCGCTGGCGGAAAAATTCGCCGGCATCATATTGAAGCTGATGTGCTATTACCGCGCGGCTATCGATTGGAACGGCTGGACTGAGCGCCCCGATCCGGCGCTGATCGACCGCGCCGTTGCGAAAATTGCGAAAAGGCGCGTCGGGACGCTGAACTGTCTCTTCCCCGATGAAAACGCGCTGATCGTCTTTGACGGCGACAGCCTGAATATTGCCGTCTACAATCCGGGCGAAGAGATGCGGGCGATCCTCGCGGCGCTGGCGCAGTCGGAAGGCCTGTTCTGGCGGCCGGGCGCGTGAAGGGCGCGGCGTTTCCCATGGCGGCGCATTCGCCCTGGCAGAGGGCGATTGGACAGACATTCGGCATAGAAAAAGGCTCTTTACAGCATCTTGGAGGGAGTGTAAGTCCATAGCGGCAGCAGATGACATGGCTTCTCCATGAGAGGCTGTCGAAAAACATTCAAAAAGCTCGAGAGGGTCGAAAGCCCTCTCGAATTTTCAGCCATGCCCAGCAGCGTGTACGGGCGGGATGATTTATGCGGCGGAAAATCTCATTTCCAGAGCAAAAACCGGAGAGGGGCACAGCAGGGAGCTTGCATCCCCGTTCGCCGGTTTGTTAAGACCTTTTTGGCAAGCCGGTGAACAGGAAAGAGGGAAAATTGCGTGTTCAGCAGTGCAAGCTTTGCTTCCATGCTGCTTACGTCTCTATGCCGCGCATTGCTTTTTCCGGCTTTCCGTGAAGAACACAGAAAAAAGCCCCATCCAAACGGACGGGGCTTTCGTGCTGCCTGAGGCAGCGAGAAATTACTTGATCTCGACGGTGGCGCCGACTTCGGCCAGCTTGGCCTTGATCTTCTCGGCGTCTTCCTTGGAGACGGCTTCCTTCAGGGTCTTGGGGGCGCCTTCGACGGCGTCCTTGGCTTCCTTCAGGCCCAGGCCGGTGATCTCGCGGACGACCTTGATGACCTTGATCTTCTCGGAGCCGACTTCCTTCAGCACGACGTCGAACTCGGTCTTCTCTTCCTCAGCGGCGGCGGCGGGCGCAGCGGCGCCGGCGGCGGCAACAGGGGCGGCGGCGGACACGCCGAACTTCTCTTCCATGGCCTTGACCAGATCGGCCAGCTCAAGGATCGTCATAGACTCAATAGCGGAAATGATCTCTTCGCGATTCATTGATATACCCTCCAATATAATGTAGTAATGCCTTGGGATAATGTGTGCGTCGGGCGATGAAGCTTAGGCCTCTTCGCCGGCCTGCTTCTTGCGCAGCGCCTCGACGACGTACACGAACTTGGACACAGCGCTCATCATGCTGCCCATGACCTTCGCCAGGAGAACCTCGCGAGACGGGATGCTGGCCAGAGCTTCGACGCCCTTGACGTCCAGCAGCTGGCCGTCGACCATGCCGCACTTGATGGAGCCCTTCTTGGCCTTTTCGATGAACTCCTTGCACACCTTGGCGGGAGCGACGGCGTCAGCCATGCCGAAAGCCACGGCGGTGGGGCCGTTCAGGAAGGGATCAAAGCCCTCCAGACCGGCTTCCTTGGCGGCCAGCTTCACCAGAGTGTTCTTCAGAACGGCGTATTCACAGCCGTTCTTGCGGAACTGGTTGCGCAGCTCGGTCACTTCGGCCACGGTCATGCCGCGATAGTCGATCATCACGACGGACTTGGCCTGCTCGAACTTCGCCTTGATCTCGGCGACGGCAGCCTGCTTGACTTCAAAATTTTTGGACATTGTAAAACACCTCCATATCCGTCCAGAGAATGACGGCATATGAAACGCCCTTGCGCGCACGACGCAAGGGCGACAAATCATCGGATGTCACAACCATTACGCCTCGGCTGGCGACACCTAACATGTCTTTAAGCGTTAAGCACCTGCTGTCTATGGCACAAGCTGTTTCACAGCACTTGATCAGTATAGCACCATATCGGCTCTGTGACAAGTTAATTTTTTGTATTGCGCACAGTGAAGCCCACGAACGAGAAGGGCATGACGTCGCTCGAAAGGATGACGCTGTCACTCTCGATCGCGCCCGATGCGTTGAAGGCCTCAAGGGCGGTATAAGCGCCGTCCAGCCGTATGCGCGCCTCCGAAATCACGTCCGCGGACAGATTCCACAGCCCGACGGCCAGGCCGTCCTCCGTGCGCTTGCAGGTCATGTACAGATCGGGCTGACCCGGGCAGACGGCGGGCAGCTTTTTGCGCCCCGCCCATTCCAGGCCGTCGATCAGCTGGCGCTGGCGGCAGTAGGAGCGCACGAGCGCGTTGTCCGGATAGGGCGTTGTGAGATCGAAGCAGTAGACGACAAAGCGCTGCCCCTGCGCGTTCTCATAGCGGTAGGCGGCGGGAGAATCGCCCAGCGTGGAGAGCACATCGGCCTTTTCGTCCGGCGTGATCGGATAGAAGCGCTTTGCAGACACGTCGGAGTTGTATTCGTCCTCGGCGATATAGTGCTCGACGCCGCCGCGCTTTTCAGCCGCGCCGATGGTGCGCAGGCCCACGTCCACGCCGCGCTCGGCGAGCAGCCGCGCCGCCGTCGCGTCCAGCGCCATGCCGTCGTCCAGCAGCGCCAAGTCCAGCGTGCGCGCGTCCTCGCCGCAGACGATGTGCGCGCTGCGCGTGCCGAACGTGAAGGGCAGGCCGGTTTCCGCGGCCAGCGATTCAGCCATGGAATAGAAGAACAGATCGTTGATCTCGCCCTGCGTCAGGCCCTCGGGCAGATCGGCGTTCCTCAGCCGGTCGTGACGGCAGATTATATCCACGCCCTCGGCCGCGCCGCCGCTCAGATGCGCCTCAATCCAGTCGTAGGCCGGCTTGTTGCGCGCCATGCGGTCGATGTAGCCGCGCTCATAGCGGGGAGAGGCGGTGTAGTCCATCATGTATTTGAGTATGCCGTCGAAGCCGCCGTCGGCGCGCAGCGCCATGTCGTACATCTCCAGATAGGCGGCGGGGGTGCGGTAGCGCGGGCGGGGATAGGCGTCGCCCTCTGTGAACAGCTCGACGTTTTCCTTCTCGCACCAGTAACGCTGCAAACGCGTATAGCCTATGATGACCTCCAGCCGCTGGCTCATCGTCATTGCCGCCCAGTAGGGCGCGCCGATCGTGCGCAGGAAGGGGCGGGTGTTTCCGGCCAGCGCTTTTGTGATCTCGAGCGCGGTCACGCCGTCCACATCCCATGTGCCCATGACGGCGCACACGCCCACGCGGACGGTGGGGTCAACTTCATCCACGCGCGCGCGGATATTCCTCGCCAGGCCGAGGAGCGCGTCGCGCCCCATGTCGAGCCAGGCGTCGCGGTATTTGCTGGCCTTGCCCCGCATGATGAGCGGGAACAGCTCGCTTCTTTCGACGTTTTCGCCCACGCGGCGGCGGTATTCGGCCATGTGGTGATCGCAGCAGCAGCCGTTGCCGCAGGGGCGTGTGGAGAGGCGGTAGTCGTCGTCGATCATGATGAGCTTTATGCCGGTCTGAGCGATGCGGCCGATCCAGTCCGCATAGTCGCGCGCAAACGTTTCGTCGGAGGGGCAGAGCCCGTCGCAGCCGGTCTCGCCGGTCAGGCCGACGATTTTCCGATAGGCCTTGCCGTTGAGCGGCGTGTTGGCGTCGTCCTGAGTCAGCGGGCCGCCGTGGCCGAGCGAGCTGATCCACGCACCGACCTCAATGCCGTTGGCTTCGAAAAACAGGCGGTGGCGTGTCAGCTGCTCCAGCTCGTCGGCCAGCACGCTTTCCGCCTCGATGCCGCGCGCCGAGCACAGCCAGACGCGCTGCGCGCCCGCTTTTTTCAATTCGGCCAGCGTGGCGGCCTCGTCCATTTCGCGGTTGGGATAGCGATTGGTGATGGGAACGGCGATTTTATACATGATCTCGTCCTCCATATTATTGATGGGCAGCTCCATTATAGCATTGCGCGGCGCGGCCGGCAAGTGTAAAAAAGGCTCGACAAGGCGCGCGGGCGATGCTATAATGAGCGCGGACGTCCCGCTGTGGCGCGTGAAGGACGGCGGGCGAAACGGAGGAGCATACCGATGTATCTTTATTCGATCATGCCGCTGGACGCGGCGCACGTTGAGGAAACCTGCCGCGATATTCGCGAGCAGTACAGAAGCGGCGTGGCCACCTGCGCGCTCATGATGATGACGCTGGTGCCCGAGGACGACCCGCCCATCGACAAGGCGGGCATTTACTGCGAGACGTTCGATAAAATCCGCGATCGGCTGGCCGAAACCGGCGATCAGTGCGGCATACTGGTGCAGGCCAGCATCGGCCACGGCTATGCGCTGGACAGGATGTTCGCCTTTCAGCGCTATGTCGGCCTGTCGGATGGCGTGGAGCGCAACATCGTCTGTCCCTATGACGAGGGCTTTCGCGGCCATTTCCGCTCGGTGATGCGCACGCTGGCTTCGCACAGACCCGCGACCATCATGGTGGACGACGATTTCCGCCTGATGCACTGCCGCCCCGGCCACGGCTGCGCCTGCCCGCTGCACATGGCCGAGTTCAACCGCCGCGCGGGCACGAACATGACGCGCGAGGAGCTGTACCGCCACACGCAGGGGACGAGTGAGGAGGATCGCCGCTATACGAAAATCTTTATCGAGACGCAGGGCGATTCGCTGATCGGCGCGGCCAGAGCCATGCGCGAGGGCATTGACAGCGTGAATCCCAGCCTGCCCGGCTCGTTCTGCGCCTGCGGCACGGCGGCGGAATTTGCCGGCGAGATCGCGCGGATACTGGCCGGCGAGGGCAATCCGGTCATCGTGCGATTGAACAACGGCATGTACACCTCCCCCGGCGCGCGCACGCTGAGCGCCCGCATGCTCTATGCCGCGGCCGAGGCGGCCGTGCTGGAGGGTCAAGCCGACGTGCTGCTCGACGAGAGCGACACCTGCCCGCAGAACCGCTACAGCACCAGCGCGCAGATCGTCCACGCGCATCTGACCGGCTCAATCCTCGAGGGCACGAGCGGCGCGAAGCACTGGATCACCCGCCTGCACGCATTCGAGCCGGACAGCGGCAAGGCCTATCGCAAAAAGCTGGCGAAGAACCGCGGCTTTTACGAGGCGCTCGCCGCGCTCTATCCGTCGCTCGAGTGGCTGGGCTGCCGCATTCCGCTTTCGAGCCGGCCGGGCTACGGCTTCCCCTCTTCTCCGGCTGTGGGCGACAGCGACGGCTGGCCGGTGTGCGTGCTGGAGCGGCTCGGCCTGCCGATGTACTTCTCGCACAGAGCGGGCGGCGCGGTGTTCATGGACGGCCCGATCGACGAGCTGTTTACCGACGAGGAGATCCGCGAGATGTTCAAAGGGCCGCTGTTTCTCGCGTCCGATACGGCGATGCGCCTGAACGCACGCGGATTTGGCGAAATGACCGGCGTGGACGTGAAGCCCTGGACGGGCGAGCGCGCCAGCTACGAGACGCTCTTTGTGAACGGCAACGATACCAACGCCCAGATGAAGCTCTGCGAGCTGATTCCTCAAAATGAGAGCGTGCGCGCAGAATCGGAGGTCTATCATCTGCGCGACGGCCGCGTCCATGAAAGGCTCTTCCCCGGCGTGACGGTCTACGACAACCCGCTGGGCGGGCGCAGCGTCGTGTTCTCGGGCACGCCCAAGGCGGAGTTCAACTACATGGAGGCGTTCTCCTTCCTGACAGAATCGCGCAAAAAGCAGCTGATAAAGCTGCTGGATGAGGCGGGCTGCCTGCCGGTCTATTATCCCGGCGACGCGGAGGTCTATCTGAAGGCGGCGCGCTGCGCGGACGGTTCGCTGATGGCGGCGTTCTTCAATCTGGGGCTTGACCCGCTGGAGGAAATCGAGCTGGTTGCAAAGGCGCCGTTTGAAACGGTCGAGCGGCTCACGGAAAAGGGGGAGCGCGAGGCGGTCGCATTCGAAGCGGAAAATGGCCGCGCCGTGATTCACACACCGGCCTATACGCTCAATCCCGTGATACTGTTCCTGAAATAAAAGGAGTTCTTCGCGAAAAATAAGGGGGGGCGAGGCGCGGCATCGCTGCGAAAAGAGCGGCGGCGCAGGAAATCGCCAACGCTGCCGCTTCGAATATTCCGACTCCGCTGTTTTTGGAGATGAGCGATAAAAATGGCCGCTGCAGAGCATTCAAATTCTGCGGCGGTCCTTTTCATATATGGATCGGAATCAAAATTACGAAATGCGCGCGAATCCTCAGCCGGCCGGCTCGGGCAGACGCGCCGGCGCATTTCCTTGGCGCATTGCCCGCAGCGGCGAAGGGCGTGCGCCGAAAATCGAAATATTCTCGGCCCGCGTCAACGCCGCCTTTCAGAGCGCCGCTGCGGCTGACAAAGAGGCGAAAGGGCGGATACGCGCATAAAGAGGCGTTTTCAGCGCCAGGAGAGCGAAGCGTGAGGAATATTCGCAGCCGCTGTTTTTTGCGATTTCCCGCGCCGCCTAAAAAATCCGCCGGAAGCTGATCCTCCGGCGGATGTCAGACTGTCGAAAAACCTTCGGAGAGCTCGAAAGGGTCAAGCCTTCTCGAATTTTCTATCCAGCAGCGTGTGCGATGGGCAAGACGATTTTTTGCGAAAAATCCCATTTCCAGAGCTAAAGCTGGAGAAGGTGGCATACGGCGGGGAGTTTTTCCCACCCCTCGTTCCCCAGCCTATTAAAACATTTTTTGACAAGCAAAAATCCGCCGGAAGCTGATCCTCCGGCGGATGTCAGACTGTCGAAAAACCTTCGGAGAACTCGAAAGGGTCAAGCCCTCTCGAATTTTCAAACGCATCCAGCAGCGTGTGCGATGGGCAAGACGACTTTTTGCGAAAAATCCCATTTCCAGAGCTAAAGCTGGAGAAGGTGGCATACGGCGGGGAGTTCCCACACCTCGTTCCCCAGCCTATTAAGATCTTTTTTTGACAAGCAAAAATCCGCCGGAAGCTGATCCTCCGGCGGATTTACGCTTTTATTTGCGGATGAAGAGTATGCCCAGCGTGTGCGGGCCGCAGTGACTGGTGACGGTGCAGCCGGCGCGGGTCTCGTAGACCTCGTCGAACGGATGGCACTGCGCGATGGCATCGCGCGCCGTCTCGACGGTGTCCGGCTCGGCGGCGGCGTGGGTGATGAATATGCGGTCGCCGCGCAGATCGTCGCGGTTGGTCAGGCGCTCGACGACATAATCGTGTATGCATTTGTTGTAGGGGCCGCGGTATTTCTTGACCACGCGCATTTTTCCGTCGATGACCTCGATGCACGGCCTGAGGTGCAGCAGGTTCGCGCCCAGCGCGGCGGCGGAGGAGCAGCGTCCGCCCTTGACCATGTAGTCCAGACGGTCGAGCAGGAAGCTGGCCTCGACTTTGCCGGTCAGCTCGTTCAGGCGCGCGCAGATCTCATCGGGCGCAAGCCCCTGCGCGGCCAGCTGAGCCGCCTCGATGACGATGTGGCCGTGTCCCGTGGACAGATTGCGCGAGTCGACGACATAGACGTTGGGAAACTCCTCGGCGGCGGCGCAGGCGTTCTGATAGCAGCTGGAAAAATCGGCGCTGATGGTGATGTGAATCACGGCGTCGTATTGCTCGGAAAGCGGCTTGAAGGTTTCGGTATAGTCGTACTGACTCACCGCCGCTGTGGTGCAGAGCTTGCCTGTGGAATCGGTGAAGGCGAATATATCCTCGGGCGTGATCTCCAGCCCGTCCTTCAGCGAGACGCCGTCCTTGACCACATAGAGCGGAATGATGCCGATGTCATACTTCGCAACCAGTTCCTTTGACAGATCGCAGGTGCTGTCCGAAGTGATTTTGATGGTCATGCCGGGAAATCCTCTCTTTCACGTTTATGAGTATGGCTAATTTGTGTCAAGTTGTATGCAAGCTTATTATACATGAAAGAAGCCGGGCTGGCAAGCAAAATTTGCGCCGGTGCGAAAAATATAATTCAAACGTCACATTCTGGCCGATATGCTCCCGGATTTCGGCGCGCCGCAGCCGCGGTTCAGCCAGAGGCCGATCA
>CAKUAV010000069.1 GCA_934636425.1 uncultured Clostridia bacterium | reverse complement strand
CGTCCAGACTCGAGCCGCCCCCAAGCGGCGAAGAGTCGGGTTGATACGCGCGAAGCGGTGTGGAAGCGGCACTGCCGCCGGGTTATTCTTCCTTGTTCAGCTTTATGACGATTGTGCCGTCGGGGCGGATCAGGCCGAGCCAGTCGTCGGCCTCGGCGGTGAGCAGCGCGCGCCCGGTCGCCCGCAGGCTGATCAGGCCGTCGATCACGACGCGTCCCGTCATGTCGATCAGGCCATAGCGCCGGCTGCCCGACACTTCGTCCAGAAATGTCACGCCGTCGATTTCCGTCGCCTGTGTGTCATAGGTCGAAAAGGCCGCGTAGATCACGTCGTTGTAGCGCCCTGCGAATGTCAGCTCCTGCCAGCGCCCGATTTCCGCGCCCGTGTGATCGCGCAGCACAAACCGCTGATCCTGCTGTGCGTCCAGCCGCTCGATGCAGCAGCCGCCCAGCTCGGCGATCGCCTCCGCGCCGTCCGCGCTTTCAAAGATCACATTTCCGGCGTAGTCGGCCAGAAAAACGCCGTCCGCGCCCTCAATGCAGATCGCGCTTCCCGTAAACGCCGCGTTCAGCGCGCCCTCAAAGCGCCGGATCAGCGTGCCGTCGGCGGATGAAAGCAGCTCTGCGCCGCCGTCGTCTACGCGCACGACCGGCGCGTCCTCGGCTTTGCCCGAGATGATCAGCCGGCCGTCCTGCGGCTCGATCAGCCACTGCCCGTCCAGGCCGATCAGCCCCATGCCGCTTTCCGTGCTCGCCCGCGCGCGGCCAAAGCGCATTTTGTCCGCCCATGTGAAGGCCGGCTCGATCGCCCACTGACCGTCCGCGCCCAAATAGCCGTACAGCCCGCCCAGCGCCACGGCGACGCTCAGCCCCTGCCCGGCGGAAAACGGCCCGTACGAAAGCCGCACGCCGGTGGAACGCTCGCCGCCGTCCTCCGCGACGGCATACAGCGCGTCGGGCGAGTCGTCCAGAGGATTGCTCTTGAGCGCGAGGAACATGCCCTCGCCCATGGGAATCAGGCGGGTGTAGCGCGGCTCGATCTTCAAATTGCCCTGCGCGTCCATGGCGCCGCAGAGGCCGCGCTGCGAAAAGATCACAGTCTCTCCGTCGAATGTCAGGCTGTCGTATATAAACTCTGTGAGCGCCCGGCCGTCGCCGCTTATCAGGCCGTACTGCGCGCTGCCTACAGGGCTGGCGGCGAAGAGATCGTCGTCGCTTAAGCGGATCATGTCGGAATACACGCCCGCGCTCACGAGGAGATTGCCGTCCGCGTCGGCCAGCACGGCCGAACCGCCGGTGCGCAGCGCATAGCTCTCCGCCGCCAGCGCGCGGCAGGGCAGCAGAAAAAGCAGCGCGATGAGCGTTACGGCCAGACGGCGCACGGCGATCCCTCCTTTTTGTCAGTTCAGGTTCCTTTATTATAGCATGGACGGCGCGGCGCTTCAATAACAATTATCCCCTCATGAACGGTCATGCGGGCAATGTTAACGCAAAATTCGAACGCCGCGTCCCGTTTGAGCCGGTCAATTTGTGAAAAGGTGGTTGTATTTGGAGCGCCGCTGTGGTATAATAGCTTTGCATGAGTGTGTTGTGCAATATGCTCGCGCATCTGCCATAGAAACAGGCGTGAAAGAGTGGGGGATGCCCACTCTTTGCTGTTGTAGGCGAATGTGCGCGCTTTCATATAAGCGACGATGGGAGATTACTATGAAGCATACGCTTTCCGGATATGTCGAGCCGACCGCATCCCGCCTGGCGAAGGATATGGGCTACGAGCTGGTGGACGTCGAGCTGGTTAAGGAAAACACCGGCCGGTTTCTGCGCTTTTTTATCGATACGCCGACCGGCGTGGATCTGGACGCGCTGGAGAGCTTCCATCGCCGCGTGCTGCCGCTGATGGACGATGTGGACTACGACTACATGGAGGTCTGCTCGCCCGGCGCGGACAGGCCGCTCAAAAAGGACGCTGACTTCGAGCGCGCCGCCGGCACGACCGTCGAGGTGCGCCTTTACAAGGCCGTGGACGGATTGAAGAGCTTCACGGGGACGCTCGTGGGGCTGATTGACAAAAACGTCGTCATACGCATCGGCGATGAGGAAAGGGCCTTCCCGCGCGCGAGCGTGGCGCAGGTCGCTCCGGTCATCGAGCTGGACGAAGCGGCGATCGACGCGGCGCTGGACGGCGTATACGATCAGGACGACGATTACGAGACGACAGACGAGGCCTCCGACGAGCTCTTCGGGGAGGACGATCAGGCGGACGCTCAGCCCGCCGGCGAGGAACGACCGGTTTGACCGGCCATGAAAGTATCATTAATGGAGGAAAAGAATCCATGAGAGCCGCGAAAACCGCGAAAGCCGCGAATCAATCCAACAACGAATTCATCGAAGCGCTGAACGATCTGGCGCGCGAGCGTCATATCGACCGCGAAATGCTCTTTACCGCCATCGAGACGGCTCTGGTGGCCGCCTACAAGCGCAATTACGAGAACAACGGCGGCAACGTCCGCGTCAGCATAGACCGCGAGCGCGGCGAGGTTGAAGTGTTCGCGCGCAAGAAGGTGGTCGAGGAGGTCGCCGATCCCCAGACCGAAATCAGTCTGGCCGAGGCGCGTCAGCTCAATCCCGCCTACTGCGAGGGCGATCTGATCGAGGAAAAGATCACGCCCCGTCAGTTTGGCCGCATCGCCGCGCAGACCGCAAAGCAGGTGGTCGTGCAGAAGATCCGCGAGGCCGAGCGCGGCGGCATATACAACGAATACGTCGAGAAGGAAAACGAGATCCTGACCGCCGTGGTCGACCGCGTCGAAGGCAAGGACGTTTACGTCGAGCTGGGGCGCACCGAGGGATGTCTCGAGGCCGCCCAGCAGATGAACGGCGAGACATTCACACCCGGCGACCGGCTGAAGGTGTATGTGCTGGAGGTCACCGGCGGCAAGAACGGCAAGGGGCCGCAGATTCTGGTCTCCCGCACCCATTCCGGACTGGTCAAGCGCCTGTTTGAAATCGAAGTGCCCGAGATACAGAGCGGCGTGGTGCAGATCAAGTCGATCGCCCGCGAGGCCGGCTCGCGCACCAAGATGGCCGTGTTCTCGACCGACCCGATGATCGATCCGGTCGGCGCGTGCGTCGGCCCGCGCGGCATGCGCGTCGAAAACGTCGTGGCCGAGCTCAAGACCGAGAAGATCGACATCATCCGCTGGTCGAGCGAGCCGGCCGAGTACATCGCCAACGCGCTCAACCCGGCGCGCGTGATTCACGTCGCGGTCAACGAGAAGGAAAAGAGCGCGCGCATCATCGTGCCCGACAATCAGCTCTCTCTGGCCATCGGCAAGGAGGGACAGAACGCCCGCCTCGCCGCCAAGCTGACCGGCTGGAAGATCGACATCAAGAGCCAGAGCCAGGTGGCCGACATGATCAGCGAGACCGAAATCGAGGGCGAAGGAACCGAATCGCCCGAGGCGGAATAATACATTCGAAGGAGCGCCCCGATGAGGACGCGCTCTGAGCGCTTCGAGCCAGGAGGATTTTCATGCTCAAACAACGCCGAGTGCCCATGCGCATGTGCGTGGGCTGCCGCGAGATGAAGCCCAAGAAGGAGCTTCTGCGCGTGGTCAAATCGCCCGAGGGCGCGATCGCCTTCGACCGCGTGGGCAAAGCGCCCGGCCGCGGCGCGTATGTCTGCAAAAGCGCCGAGTGCCTCGCCAAGGCGGTCAAGACCCATGCGCTCGAGCGCCAGCTGGAATGCAGCGTGTCCGAAGAAGTTTTCTCTCAGCTCAGCGCGCAGCTGGCCGGGGAGGACGCTTAGATGAACAGGGCGCTGGGATCTCTCGGGCTGGCCTGCAAGGCGGGCCGCGTACAGAGCGGTCAGGCGATCTGCGACAAGCTGATCAAGGCCGGCACAGCCCATCTCATACTCATCGACGCGGGCGCGTCGAACAACACGCGCAAGGCTGTCACCGACGCCTGCGCCTACTACAACGTCAGCTATTGTCTGATCCCCGAAGGTGAACTGGGGCGGGCAATCGGCCAGTCCGGCCGCATGGTCGCGGCCATTACGGATAAAGCGCTGGCGGAGCGGCTCAAAGTCCTCCTGCAAGGCGCGTTCACAGAGATTGAATGATAACTCGGGGGTGTATGTAGGGAATGTCCAAAGTCAGGGTGCAAGACGCCAGGGTCAGAGCGCAGGATACGGCCGCCACGGCCAAGGTGCGCGTCCAGGACGCCACCAAAGAGCTGACCGCCGGAGTGGGACGGGTATACGACACGGTGTCCCGCTCGCGCAAGCAGGCGCTGGAAACGCTCAGTTCGCTCAAAAAGCTCGAGGATGCCGCCCTTCAGAAGGTCAGGGAGGCGCAGGAGCAGCAGCAGAAGGAAGAAATGAAGCGTCAGCAGGAGGCGGCCGCCGCCTTCATGAACGCCTATTCCTCCGACAGCGTTGCCGAGGCCGTCCGCTCCGCCGAGACCGAAGCGCAGAAGGCCGAACCCGCTCATGCCGAGGAAAAGCACGAGCCCACCGCCCCCGCCGAAACGCCCCGCGCCGAAAAGGCCGAAGAAAAGAGCGAGCCGGCGAAAACCGAGCCCGTCAAGGCTGACGCGCCCAAATCCGACGCGCCCAGGAGCGAGGATAAGCCCGCCGACCGTCGAGCCGACGCGCCGCGCGGCGCCTATGGCCGTCCCGCGCCGCAGGGTCAGGGACAGTACGGCCGTCCCGCGCCGCAGGGTCAGGGACAGTACGGCCGTCCCGCGCCTCAGGGTCAGGGTCAGTACGGCCGCCCCGCGCCGCAGGGTCAGTACGGCCGCCCCGCGCCGCAGGGTCAGGGACAGTACGGTCGTCCCACGCCGCAGGGTCAGGGACAGTATGGCCGCCCCGCGCCGCAGGGTCAGGGACAGTATGGCCGTCCCGCGCCGCAGGGTCAGGGACAGTATGGCCGTCCCGCGCCGCAGGGCGGACAGGGCGGCTCGTTCGGCAGCCGTCCTCCGCGCCCCGCACAGGGCGGCGGACTGGGACGCAAGCTGAGCAGCGAGCTGACGCCCGCGGTCGAGAAGGAGCGCGTCTCCAACTACGATCCCAACAAGAAAAACTATGTGCGCCAGAATGATCCCGAGCGCGCCGCCAAGAACCGCAAGCAGCAGACCAACGCCCGGGGCAGCATGGCCTATGGCATGGACGACGAGTTCGAGCGCGGCAAGCGCGGCAAGAAGAAGGCGCAGATTCAGCAGCCCAAGCCGGAACCGGTGAAGATCGAAAAGGCGGTCATGAACAACGAGACCATCACCGTCAAGGATCTCTCCGAGCGCATCGGCAAGCCCAGCGCCGAGATCATAAAGAAGCTGATGCTGCTGGGCGTCATGGCCACGATCAACGCAGAATTGGACTTCGACACGGCGCAGCTGGTCTGCTCCGAGTTCGACATCGAGCTGGAGCTGAAGCTGGACAAGACCGCCGAGGACGTGCTGTCCGACGAGAACTTCGAGGACAAGGAAGAGGATCTGATCGTGCGCAATCCGGTCGTGACCATCATGGGTCACGTCGACCACGGCAAGACCTCCCTGTTGGACTACATCCGCAAGACGCGCGTCACCGCCAGCGAGGCCGGCGGCATCACGCAGCACATCGGCGCTTACACCGTGAACGTGGGCGATAAGGGCATCACATTCCTCGATACCCCCGGTCACGAGGCGTTCACCGCGATGCGCGCGCGCGGCGCCATGGCGACCGACATCGCCGTGCTGGTGGTCGCGGCCGACGACGGCGTCATGCCGCAGACCATTGAATCGATCAACCACGCCAAGGCGGCCAACGTGCCGGTCATCGTGGCGATCAACAAGTGCGACAAGCCCACCGCCAACCCCGAAAAGATCCGCACCGAGCTGACCGAATACGGCCTCGTCGCGGAGGAGTGGGGCGGCGATACAATCATGGTCGAGGTGTCCGCCACCACCGGCCAGAACATCGACCAGCTGCTCGAGATGATCCTGCTGGTGGCCGAGGTGCAGAACCTGCGCGCCAACCCGAACCGCAAGGCGCGCGGCATCATCATCGAGGCGCGTCTGGACAAGGGCCGCGGCCCCGTGGCCACCGTGCTGGTGCAGAACGGCACTCTGATGATCGGCGATACCATCGTCGCGGGCACGGCGTACGGCCGCGTGCGCGCCATGGTGAACGACCGCGGCGAGCGCGTCAAGAGCGCGGGCCCGTCCATGCCGGTCGAGGTCATAGGCTTTAACGACGTGCCGTCCGCCGGCGACATCATCAGCGCCGTGGACGACGACAAGCTGAGCCGCCAGGTGGCCGAGGAACGCAAGGACAAGCTGCGCGCCGCGCTCATCAAGTCCCAGACCAAGACGTCGCTGGACGATCTGTTCAACCAGATCAGCGCCGGCCAGGTGAAGGAGCTCAATCTGATCGTCAAGGCCGACGTTCAGGGCTCGGTCGAGGCGGTCAAGCAGTCGCTCGAAAAGCTGTCCAACGACGAGGTTCGCGTGCGCTGCATACACGGCGGCGTGGGCGCGATCACAGAGACCGACGTCATGCTGGCCTCGGCCTCGAACGCCATCATCATCGGCTTCAACGTGCGCCATGACAACGCGGTGCGCGATCTGGCCGAGCGCGAGAACGTCGACATCCGGCTGTACCGCGTCATCTACAGCGCCATAGAGGAGATTCAGGCCGCCATGAAGGGTCTGCTCGCGCCCAAGTTCAAGGAGAACGTGCTGGGCCGCGCCGAGGTGCGCCAGACCTACAAGGTGTCCGGCGTGGGCACGATCGCCGGCTGCTATGTGCTGGACGGCAAGATCCAGAGGAACGCCAAGGCGCGCCTGCTGCGCGACAACGTGGTCATCACCGAGACGAAGATCGACTCGCTGCGCCGCTTCAAGGACGACGCCAAGGAGGTCGCCGCGGGCTACGAGTGCGGCGTGGGCCTTGAAAACTACAACGACGTCAAGGAAGGCGACGTGATCGAGTGCTTCCTGATGGAGGAAGTGGCTCAGTAACCAGCCGCGCGCGGCCGGTCACGCATCAAACGCATGACAGGGGATGTTTCCGGCCGGAAGCATCCCCTTTTGTTCGAAACGCCGCCATTGCCCGGAGAGCAGCGGTTTGCCCAACCGGCGCTTCAGCCGCATGAATGCGCTGCGCCGGGCGGATGATGGCGGGCAGAAGTTCCGCAAATCCCCGTCATTAAACGGATTGAAGGCGTTCGGCGGCGCTGTATGTACTGGAAGCCGTCGATCATATGGGTTATTGATGCGGTACGAATGCTGATGCCAATCCAGACCGTGAACAGGAATAGCTGTCCATTCAAATACGGGATGCCTTTTGCTGTTTCTGCGTGGATATGACTGCATGGAGCGATTGCGTTTGCGTCTCTGCATTCGACGTGCCCGTTTCTGAAAGTTCGACGGATAAGGCCTGATCAGACATGCCGCTTTTCTTATGGGCACTGGGAGCGTGTCGATGCTTTGCCCGGCGGCATTTGCACGCCGCGTGCGAGAGCCTGATATGCGGGCGCAATCCGAAGGGCGTGCCTTTGCGCTGGCTGAAGTTTGACTGAGCGTACTGTTTTTTTGCAGACATTGAAAGAGTTTCGATGCATTGCTCAGGGGCGGGACGCTTTTCGATTTTGCGGACGAGCGGCTGCCGGTTCAGCCGTGTCCGTGCATTCGCTGTCCCCGAGCGGAGTTGCCTTTGGGCAGGACGCGCTGCCGATTTTGCGAATAGTGCGTGCCGCGCATATGAGACGGCGATTCCTGAAAACCTGACGGATGAAGGCTGTTCGGACATGCTGATATTTTCGGGTATGAGAAGAGCGCCGATGCTTTGCTCTGGGCTTTTGCAATCCGCGTAGCGCGTGGATGAACGAGCGCGCTTTTGATCTGCGTCGGGGCGCTTGCCGATTCTGTGGACGCGCGGCTGATTCCGCAGGATTTTGCGCGCTGCATATCCGACGCGTCTGCCGCTGAAAGCCTTGCGGCACGCTGACTTTTCCGCGGGCGCTGAGAAACGCCGACGCCCTGCGAGCGGCTCCTTCAGTCCGCGCGGCGCGTGGATGAACGAGCGCGCGACGGGCGCGCTGCTGCTCTGGGGCGAGCGCCTGCCGATTCCGCAGGCGCGCGGCTGATTCCGCAGGATTTTGCGCGCTGCATATCCGACGCGTCTGCCGCTGAAAGCCTTGCGGCACGCTGACTTTTTCGCGGGCGCTGAAAAACGCCGACGCCCTGCGCGCATCTCCTTCAGTCCGCGCGGCGCGAGGATGGACGAGCGTGCTTTTGATCTGCGTCGGGGCGCTTGCCGATTTCATGGGCGTGCGGCTCAATGGCCGATGATTTTGCTTTCCGCTGTGCGCATGCCGAATATGTTCTCTATTTACTCCCAATCCAATCGTTTTCACACACCGCGCGGCGCACTGTCCGCGCATCATTAAAGACCGACATTCGAGGTGATATTTATGCCCGCTTATGACCGCATTGATCGAATTTCCGAGGAGATTCGCCGCAACGTCGACAAGATCATCCGCGAGGATGTGCGCGATCCCCGCATCGACGGCACCTGGTCGCTGGTGCGCGCCGAGGCCACGCGCGATCTGCGCTATTGCAAGATCCGCGTGAGCATACTCGAGAGCGACAAGCGCGCCCCCATGATGGACGCGCTCAAGAAGGCCTCCGGCTTCATACGCCGCGAGCTGAGCCACCGCATGATGCTGCGCTATACGCCCGAGCTGCTCTTCGAGCTGGACGTGAACATAGAATACGCCGCGCACATCAACGAGCTGCTCAAACAGGAGGAACGGCATGACGACCAGCCGTGATGTGGCCGAGTGGCTCAAAAGCCATGACGACCTGCTCATACTCACCCACATGCACCCCGACGGCGACGCGCTCGGCTCGTCGCTGGCGCTGTGCCTGATGCTGGAATCGATCGGAAAGCGCGCCGCGGTCTGCTGTCAGGACGAGTGCCCGAAATATCTTGATGCGCTGCCCGCGCGCGAGAAGCTGCATCTGCCCGAGAGCCTGCCGTTTGATCCGAAGGCGCTGGTGTGCGTCGATCTGAGCGTCGCCGGCCGGCTGGGGCGCGCCGCGTTCCTGCTGGACAGGGGACTGCCGCTCTGCTGCGTCGATCATCACGAGCAGCCCACGCTTTTGGCCGACATTTCGCTGGTCAGGCCGGACGCCGCCGCGTCGGGCGAAGTGATCGACGCGATACGCCGCGAGCTGGGCGCGCCGCTCACGCGCGATATGGCGCTGTGCCTGTATATCGCCCTTTCGACCGACACGGGCAATTTCGCCTTCAGCTGCACCACGCCGGAATCGCTGCGCATCGCCGCCGAATGTGTCGAGACGGGCGTCGACATCGACGAGATGAACTACGAGCTGTTTCGCAGGCGCTCGATTCCCCGCACAAAGCTGCTGGGGCGCGCGATTGAGGGCATGACGTTCCCCTGCGCCGGCAAAATCGCGCTGATGACGCTGCGCGCCGATGATTTCGCGGCGTGCGGCGCGGCCATGGCCGACACAGAGGGCGTCGTCAATTTCGGCGTCAACGCGGAGGGCGTGCTGGCCGCGATACTGGCCGTTCAGCAGGGCGATTCTGTGAAGTTCAGTCTGCGCTCTCGCGGCGCGGTCAATGTGGCGGCGCTTTTGCGTCCGCTGGGCGGCGGGGGCCACGAGCGCGCGGCCGGGCTGACGCTCGAGGGCGATTTCGATGTGTGCGTTCAGCGCGTGCTGGCCGCCGTGCGCGAGGCCGTCGAGGCGCTGTGACGGCTGCGCCGCTTTAATTTGCCGGAAAACGGGCTTCGAGCGGTGTCTGGGCGTTCGGCTTTGTGCGCGGCGCCGAATCGGGCGCGCGGGATGGCTGGAGCCGCAGTGTGTGTATAAATCAGGAAGGAGTCCTGCATGGACGGATTTCTCAATCTCCTCAAGCCGCCGGGCATGAGCTCGGGCGACATGGTGTTCCAGGCGCGGCGGCTGCTGCCCCGGGGCACGCGCGTCGGCCACGGCGGCACGCTCGATCCCGATGCGGCGGGCGTGCTGCCCGTGTGCGTGGGGCGCGCGGCGCGGCTGTTCGACTATATCATCGACAAGCAGAAGACGTATATCGCCGAGCTGCGGCTGGGCATTGTGACCGACACGCAGGACGCGAGCGGCGCTGTGCTCGAGCGGCGCGACGCGTCGTTCGTTACCGAGGACGACGTGCGCGCGGCGCTGCCCCGCTTTACCGGCACGATCTCTCAGATTCCGCCGATGTATTCGGCGCTCAAGCGCGGCGGTCAGAAGCTGTGCGATCTGGCGCGGAAGGGCGAGAGCGTTGATCTGGAGCCGCGGCCTGTGACCATTCATTCCATAGACTACATCGAGCGGCGGGGCGATACGGCGCATCTGCTGCGTGTTGTCTGCGGCAAGGGGACGTATATCCGCACACTCTGCCACGACATAGGCGCGGCGCTGGGCGTGGGCGGCCACATGGCGTTTCTGCTGCGCAGCGCCGCGGGCTGCTTCGACGTTCAGTCGGCCTCGACGCTTGAGGAGATGAAGGCCGCCGCCGAAGAAAATCGCCTTGAGGCGCTGCTCTATCCGCTCGATGCGCCGCTGGAGCACATACGCGCGGTGCGTCTGGACGATATGTGGACGAAAAGCGCGATAAACGGCGTGCCCGTGCGCGCGCCGGGCGAGGCGCTTATGCCGGATGAAATCGTGCGCGTGTATCTGAAGGACGCGTTCGTCGGGATTGGTCAGGCCGACGAGACCGGGCTGATCCGCTTCAAGGTGTGCTTCGGAAAGGACGCGCTGCAAAGCTGACAGCCACCTCGCTGAATATCACTGAATCTGGAAAAAATCCCTCAAAGCTTCATCCGGATTTCTGCGTGAACAGTCGGGGATGGGCGTTGTGCCGCCGAGCCGCTGCGGCTGGAAGCGCGATGTGCGCAGGCGGGACATTCCGCAAAGCCGATCGCTTCGCCGCGCACCTCGCTGAATCGCCAGAATCTGAAAAGGCACTTCAAAGCTTCATCTGGATTTCGGCGTGAACAGTCAGGAGCGGGCGTTGTGCTGCCGAGCTGTTGCGGCGCGGCTGGAAGCGCGATGTGCGCAGGCGGGATATTCTGCAAAGCCGATCGATTCGCCGCGCACCTCGCTGAATATCACTGAATCTGGAAAAATCCCTCAAAGCTTTAGCCGGATTTCGGCGTGAACAGTTGAGGATGGGCGTTGTGCCGCCGAGCCACCGCGGATGGAAGCGCGATGTGCGCAGGCGGGACATCCCGCAAAGCCGGTCGCTTCGCCGCGCACCTCGCTGAATCGCCAGAATCTGAAAAGGCACTTCAAAGCTTCATTCGGATTTCGGCGTGAACAGTCGGGGATGGGCGATATGCCGCCGAGCCGCCGCGGCTGGAAGCGCGATGTGCGCAGGCGAGACATTCCGCAAAGCCGATCGCTTTGCCGCGCACCTCGCTGAATCGCCAGAATCTGAAAAGGCACTTCAAAGATTCATCCGGATTTCGGCGTGAACAGTCGGGGATGGGCGGTGTGTGCCGAGCCGCTGCGGCACGGCTGGTCGGATTTATCCGGCGCTGCCGTGAAAGCGCATGTGCGATCGAGCCGCTGACTGCGCGCCGACTCGTCGATCGGCGGTTATACAGGCCATGCTGCCGGAAAGGAAAACACAGAGCAAACTCATGCAGATTCTTCACTCTCTTGAACAATTCGGCGGCTCCGGCTGCGTCGCGGCGCTGGGCACGTTCGACGGCGTCCATCTGGGACACGCGCATCTGATAAGGCGCGCCGTCGAGCTGGCCGCAGAGCGGCGCCTGCCGTCCGCGGCGGTGACGTTCGACCGGCATCCGCTCGCGCTCATACGCCCGCAGAGCGCGCCCGCGCCGCTGACGACCAACGCGGAAAAGGCGGCTCTTCTGGCGGCGCTGGGACTGGACGTCATGATCGAGCAGCCCTTTACGCGGGAATTCGCCGCGCAGACCGGCGAGGAATTCCTCACGCTGCTGTGCGGCGCGCTGCATCCCGCGGCCATTGTGATCGGCTATAACCACACATTCGGCCGCTTCGGACAGGGCGACGCGGCGCTGCTGCGGCGTCTTGCGCCCCGCCTTCACTACGAGCCGGTCGTGCTGGAACCGTTTGTCATGGACGGCGCGCCGGTTTCGTCCACGCGCATACGCGCGCTGCTCGCCGCGGGCGACACGAAGGAAGCTGAACGACTGACCGGGCATCCGCTGCCTGAAAGGACTGCGCCATGAACTCTACACAAAGCCGCATTACTCTTCTCTCCGCGCTCTTCGGGCTGTTTTTCGGCGCGATGACGCTCGTATCACTGCTCATGGCGGGCGCGGGGCTTCAAAATGCCTGCGCAACGGCCATGATCGCCTTCGCCGCGGTCATGCTCGCCGCGCATCTGTTTTTGAGCGCGCAGGACGCGATCGAGATGCGCCGCTATGCGCGCTTCGAGCAGTCTCTGGGCGAGACCGTCACGGCGCGCTTCGTCGCCAGCATATTCGCCGGCAGCACGGGCATGGGCGGCATGATCTATGTGCTCAGGGACCGGCTGCTGCTGGCCTCGGTCGGGCGGCGCGGGCGCTGGGAGGCGACGCTGCGCCCCGGCGAAATGCACCACGCAGAGCAGCTCGACCCGCTCACGCTGCAGCTGAGCTGCCTCGACGGCCGCGTTTTCCGCGTCATGACCGCGCCCATAGAGGATCTGATAGACGATCTGCGCGCGCTGGGCATATCGGTCGTCGAGCTGCCGGAGGAATAACGCTCAAAATTTAGCATTTGAACGGCTTTACATCGCCCGCGATGTATGGTATAATGCTCTTCGTGGTATACTGTAGCCACATAATGATCCGTCTGCTCAGTCTGTCCGAGTTCTCCGACGGCTTGCCGGGTTGACGGGAATACGAAAAATGGAGGAAAGCATCATGGACAAGTCTGAAATCATCGCTGAGTATGGCCGCCACGTCGGCGACACCGGTTCCCCCGAGGTTCAGATCGCTCTGCTGACCGAGCGCATCAATCACCTCAACGAGCACCTGAAGGTCAACAAGAACGACCACCACTCCAACCGCGGCCTGCTGCTGATGGTTGGTAAGCGCCGCGGCCTGCTGGCCTATCTGAAGAGCACCGACATCGAGGCTTATCGTAACCTGATCGCCAAGCTGGGTCTGCGCAAGTAAGATATTCGCTCTTCACGTCTCCCCCGGTGCCATATAGTCACGCCGTCGCTCGGGGATTTCTCATCCCGGGCGGCGGTGTTTGTATGCGCACATACCTCTCCCGCAAGCGCGGGCGCGCGGCAGTGAAACTTGGCATGCAAACGGCGCATCGTCACGTCTGTGTGCCAAGTTCCATTGCGCGCGGCGCGCATCATTCCCCGGTTTCAATAAAAAGAACATAGATCAAGAATGCCCGTAAGGAGGGACACCATGTACAAGGAATATTCCATTGAGCTGGGCGGCCGCACGCTGACGCTGGAATTCGGCAAGTACGCCGAGCAGGCCAGCGGCTCCGCATTCGTTCGTTACGGCGACACCGCCGTGCTGGTCAACGCCACCGTCGCCGAGACGCCCCGTCCCGGCATCGACTTTTTCCCGCTCAGCGTCGACTATGAGGAGAAGCTCTACTCCGTCGGCCACATCCCCGGCAGCTGGAACCGCCGCGAAGGCCGTCCCGGCGAGCACGCCATACTCACCAGCCGCCTGATCGACCGCCCGCTGCGCCCGCTCTTCCCCAAGGGCATGCGCCACGACGTGGCCGTGGCCGCCGTGGTCATGTCGGTCGAGCAGGACAACTCGCCCGAAATCTGCGCGATGAACGGCGCGTCCGCCGCGCTGTGCATTTCTGAAATCCCCTTCGCCGGCCCCATCGGCGCTGTGAACGTCGGCTATGTGGACGGCGAATACGTCATCAACCCCACCGTCGAGCAGCGTGAGGTCAGCCTCATGAACCTGACCGTGGCCGGCACCAAAGAGGCCGTGCTGATGGTCGAGGCCGGCGCGAAGGAAGTCTCCGAGGAGGTCATGCTCAAGGGCATACTCTTCGCCCACGAGCAGGTCAAGCGCCTTGTCGAGTTCCAGGAGAAGATCGTCGAGGAGATCGGCAAGCCCAAGCGCGAGTTCCCGCTGGTGCTGCCGGGCGACGACGTGAAGGCCGCCGTGCGCGAATTCGCGCTGGACAAGGTGCGCTGGTGCTTCGAGACGTTCGATCGTCAGGAGCGTCAGGCGCGCGAGGCGCAGGTCAACGCCGAGACCATGGAGCACTTTGCCGAGCAGTTCGCCGGCCGCGAGACCGAGATCGGCGACGCGCTCTACGCCCTCAATAAGGAAGTCATGCGCCGCCACATCATCGACGACGGCGTGCGCCCCGACGGCCGCAAGCTGACCGAGGTGCGCCCGATCTGGTGCGAAGTGGGCGTGCTGCCCCGCGCGCACGGCTCCGGCGTGTTCACCCGCGGCCAGACTCAGGTCATGACCGTGGCCACGCTGGCCCCGATGAGCGAGGTTCAGATACTCGACGGCATCGGCACCGAGACCAACAAGCGCTATATGCACCACTATAACTTCCCCGGCTACTCCACCGGCGAGGCCAAGCCGCTGCGCAGCCCCGGCCGCCGCGAGATCGGCCATGGCGCGCTGGCTGAGCGCGCTCTGCTGCCCATGATCCCGTCTGTGGACGAGTTCCCCTACTGCCTGCGTCTGGTCAGCGAGGTTATGTCCTCCAACGGCTCGACCTCTCAGGCCTCCGTGTGCGGCTCCACCCTCGCGCTGATGGACGCGGGCGTGCCGATCAAGCGCCCCGTGGCCGGCGTGGCCATGGGTCTCATCAAGGACGTCGAGAACACCGGCAAGGTCGCCGTGCTGACCGACATACAGGGTCTTGAGGACTTCCTGGGCGACATGGACTTCAAGGTGGCCGGCACCGCGCTGGGCATCACCGCCATACAGATGGACATCAAGATCAAGGGCATCGACGAGGCGATACTGCGTCAGGCGCTGGCTCAGGCCTATGACGGCCGCATGCACATACTGGGCAAGATGCTCGAGGTGCTGCCCGCCCCGCGCGAGGAGCTGTCCAAGTACGCGCCCAAGATCATACAGTTCCGCATCGATCCCGAGAAGATCGGCGAGGTCGTCGGCCCGCGCGGCAAGATGATCAACAAGATCATCGAGCAGACCGGCGTGAAGATCGACATCGAGGACGACGGCAGCGTGTACATCGCCACCGAGGACGCGGCTGCGGCTCAGAAGGCCAAGAGCATCATCGAGGGCATCGTCCGCGAGCTGAAGGTCGGCGACGTGTTCACCGGCACCGTGGCGCGCATCATGCCCTTCGGCGCGTTCGTCGAGTACGCCCCCGGCAAGGACGGCATGATCCACATCTCCAAGCTGGCCAACGGCCGCGTGGACAAGGTGGAGGACGT
>CAKUAV010000068.1 GCA_934636425.1 uncultured Clostridia bacterium | reverse complement strand
GGCCAGAAGGAGAACCCCGGCAACTTCCTGCTCATGCACGCCATGGGTCCCAACGTCGCCGGTGTTATCGGTTCCGCAGTCGCGGCCGGTGTGTTCATTTCTCTGTTCGGCTGATTGTGACATTAATAGGAGGAAAAACCTATGGGAAAGGTTCTTATTACTGAAACCATACTGCGCGACGCGCATCAGTCTCAGGCCGCGACCCGTATGCGCACTGAGGATATGCTGCCCGCCTGCAAGATTCTGGACAACGCCGGCTACTACTCCATCGAGTGCTGGGGCGGCGCGACATTCGATTCCTGCCTGCGCTTCCTGAACGAGGATCCGTGGGAGCGCCTGCGCACGCTGCGCAAGGCCATGCCCAACACCAAGCTGCAGATGCTCTTCCGCGGCCAGAACATACTGGGCTACAAGCACTATGCCGACGACGTGGTCGACGAGTTCGTGCGCCTGTCCATCAAGAACGGCATCGACATCATCCGCATATTCGACGCGCTGAACGACGTGCGCAACCTGCAGGCCGCCATCACCGCCACCAAGAAGTACGGCGGCATCTGCGAAGTGGCCATGAGCTACACCATCAGCCCGGTTCACACCGAGGAATACTATGTGAAGCTGGCTCAGCAGCTCGAGCGTCTGGGCGCGGACAACATCTGCGTCAAGGACATGGCCAACCTGCTGCTGCCCTACGACGCCTACAGCCTCATCAAGAAGCTGAAGAAGGCCGTCAAGTGCCCCATCCACCTGCACACCCACAACACCGCGGGCGTGGGCAACATGACCGTACTCAAGGCCATCGAGGCCGGCGTGGACATCGTGGACTGCGCGCTCTCCCCCATGGGCAACGGCACTTCCAACCCCGCCACCGAGCCGCTGATCGCCACGCTGCGCGGCACGCCCTATGACACCGGCATCGATCTGGAAGAGCTGACCAAGGCCACCGATCACTTCCGCGGCGTCGCCGACCGCCTGAAGAAGGAAGGCATACTCGATCCCAAGGTGCTGGGCGTGGACATCAACACGCTGAAGTATCAGGTGCCCGGCGGCATGCTCTCCAACCTGATCAACCAGCTCAAGCAGGCGAACGCCTCCGACAAGTTCTACGATGTGCTGGCCGAGGTGCCGCGCGTCCGCGAGGACTTCGGCTATCCGCCGCTGGTCACCCCCACCTCCCAGATCGTCGGCACGCAGGCCGTCATGAACGTGCTCTGCGGCGAGCGCTACAAGATGAACCCGAAGGAGTCTCAGGGTCTCATGCGCGGCGAATACGGCCGTCTGCCCGCTCCTGTCAACGAGGAAGTGCGCCGCAAGGTCATCGGCGACGCGGAGGTCATCACCTGCCGTCCCGCCGACCTGCTCAAGCCCGAGCTGGAGAAGTACCGCAGCGAAATCGGCGAGTACATCACTCAGGAAGAGGACGTGCTCACCTACGCGCTGTTCCCGCAGGTCGCCACGAAGTTCTTCAAGGCGCGTCAGGCCAAGACCATCGGCCTGGACAACTCCGTCCGCGATGAGAAGAACAACGCCATGCCTGTCTGATTGACTTAAAAAAATCATCCGCGTGACACTGCGTCGCGCGGATGATTTTTTGTGCTTCTTTTTACGCCCGATTTGAGCTTGACGGGCGGAGGCGCGTCGGATACAATGAACGTATAAGCGCGCGTTTATGGGCGGCGCTCATACCGGCCAATCCGGGCGAAGCAAATGTGAAATCGGGAAAGGAAGCGCATTATATGAAGGAAAAGTGGACAAAGGAGCAGGCGTGGGCGTGGTATAACCGCTATCCGTGGCTGCGCGGCTGCAACTTTATCGGCAGCGACTGCGCCAACCGACAGGATCAGTGGCAGCAGCACGATGTGGAAAACCACATGGCGACCGCCGACCGCGAGCTGGCGCTGGCACGGCGCACGGGCTTCAACACCATCCGCATCATCGTCGATTTCGACGTGTGGCTCCAGGAGGAGCGGGGCTTCATGGACAATCTGGAGCGCTATCTGACGATCGCCGCGAAAAACGGGCAGTATGTCATGCTGGTGCTCTGCGCCGAGGTGCAGCTGCCGCGCGGCGAGTATGCCGATTTCAAGCCCAAGCCGCTGGGCGAGCAGCATTACGCGCTGGGCTACCATCAGGGGCGCGCGCCGCTCACCGCCGAGCAGACGGCTCTGCCGCCCTATCACCCGCTGGAATCGCCGCTGCTGCGCGACAAATACCTCAAAATGGTCACGGACATCGTGACGAAATACGCGCACGACGAGCGCATCATCATCTGGAATGTGTTCAACGAGCCGGGCATCATGCTGGGCGAGCGCGCCGTGCCCATGCTGGAGACGCTCTTTGAGACGGTGCGCGCATGCGATCCGGATCAGCCGCTGACCGTCGACGTGTGGCGCGGCCTGAAGGACGGCGCTCCCGTTTCCGCCGAGGAACGCGCGGCGCTCGAGCTGTCCGATGTGGTGAGCTTCCACACCTACAGGGACTTTGTCACCACCTGCGACATGATCGACCGGCTCAAGGAATACGGCCGTCCGCTGCTCTGCACCGAATGGCTCAACCGCATCGGCGGCAACACGATTTTCGAGATGTATCCTCTGTTCTTCCTCGAGCGCGTCGCCTGCTGGTGCTGGGGCTTCGTCGTGGGCAAGACGCAGACCAACGAGCCGTGGACGGGAATGCTCGATCAGGCGCTCGAGGGTCAGCACGAGGATCTCGACTTTACAAAATGGCTGCACGACCTCTATCGCCCGAGCTTCTATCCCTACGACCCGAAGGAGCTGCGGCTCATCGCGCGCGTCAACGCGCTGGCCGACCGGCGGGACGCAGAACGGCTGTCCAAGTAAGCCGTTTTCCGCTTTATCCGACGAAGAACGCGCAGACTATGCCGCGCAGCCGGCCAGATTGACCGGCGCATCGGCAGGGCGCTGGAGGAATAATCCCTTCTTCAAAAAAGCATACGACGACCGGCGACGCAATCTTCCGCGCAGCCGGTCGTGGCTTATGTATACGGCCAACGCGCCCTCCAAAGGGCACGCCGCCCTATATCCCTTGATGAGAAACAGCTCCATGGGCTGCTCATAGCCCGGCGCATCGAGCAGCAGGCCGCCCGCATCCGCGATCGCCCAGCTTTCGATAAAAGTGCTGCGCCGTCTCGTCCACCTGCGCGGACGTCATGAGCAGACCGCAGCCCCGCGCCTTCATGTCTGCCTCCCAGCGCCGCATGAGCGCGCCGCCATGGCCCCGTCCGCGGCAGCGTTCATCGACATAGAGCAGCGTGCAGAAGGGCGTGTTGTCCCAGAACAGATTATAGCGCATGAGCGCCGCGGGCACGCCGTCCTCCAGCAGCACATGGCCGCGGCCGTCGCGCGCCTTGCGCTCAAATTTCTCCGCCGAGATATGCGGATCGAGCCGCCGCCAGAACGCCGCGTCGCTCATCTGAACAGACCTGATTCTATCATTCCTTCCCCCTCCCTTCGTCATTTTAGCGCGCGCCGCATCCATAAGGCAGGCCGGACGGCTCGTTCCAGAGCGTCCGGCCTCAGACTGTCGAAAAAACCTTGGAGAATTCGAGGGCGTCGAAGCTCTCTCGAGCTTTTAATCGTGCCCGGCGGCGTGTACGGCGGGCACCGGATGATTTTTGCACCCGGAACTCTGAAAGATTTTTTGCAAAAACTGGTAGGGGTGGCAGTGGCGGGGAAGCTTGCTCGCCCGTCCAACAGCTTGTCAAAAACTTTTTTGACAAACTGAGGCCGGACGGCTCGTTTCGGAGCGTCCGGCCTGTTTTTTCTGTTTTAGCCCTGCATGAATCGCGTGAGGAACTCGCGCGTGCGGGGGTGTCGGGGGCTGGTGAACAGCTCGGCGGGCGGCGCGTCCTCGACAATCACGCCGCTGTCCATGAACACCACGCGGTTGGACACGTCGCGCGCGAAGGCCATTTCGTGCGTCACAACCAGCATGGTCAGGCCGCTCTGCGCCAGGCTCTTCATCGTGCCCAGCACCTCGCCCACCATTTCCGGATCGAGCGCCGACGTCGGCTCGTCGAAGAGCAGCACCTCCGGGTCCATCGCCAGCGCCCGCGCGATGGCCACGCGCTGCTTCTGGCCGCCGGAAATCTGAGCAGGGCGCGCCTTCTGATAGGGCAGCATGCCGACGCGGTCGAGATATTTGCGCGCGTTCTCCTCGCTCTCCTTCCGCGAGCGGTGCAGCACCTTCATCTGCCCGATCACGCAGTTTTCCAGCACGGTGAGATTGGCGAACAGATTGAACGACTGAAACACCATGCCCACCTTGGAATGAAATGCGCCGGGCGCGATGCTGCCCGACTGTATGTCCACGCCGCAATAGCGTATGACGCCGCTCGTGGGCGTTTCCAGCAGATTGATGCAGCGAAGGAGCGTCGACTTGCCCGAGCCGGACGAGCCTATGATGCAGGTCACCTCGCCCTGATTGGCGGTAAAGTTCACGTCGCGCAGCACAATATGGTCGCCGAAGCGCTTTTCCAGATGACTGACCTCGATAATCGCCTCCGCCATGGTCACGCTTCCTCCTTTTCAACCGGCACATGAATCACAGAGCGGCTGTCCGACTGCGAGCCGCATATGGTATACGAGCTGTCGCCGTCCATTTTGCGCTCGATCAGGCGCAGCAGGCGCGTGACGCTGAATGTCAGCACCAGATAGATCAGCGCCGTGATGAAGAACACCTCGAAATACTTGTAATAGGTGCCCGCCGCCGACTTGGACATGAAGAACAGCTCCGACACGGAGATGACGTTCAGCACGCTGGAGTCCTTTATGTTGACGACGAATTCGTTGCCGATGGAGGGCATGATGTTGCGCACGGCCTGAGGCAGCACGATGGCGCTCATTGTCTGCCAGTGCGTCATGCCGATCGATTTGGCCGCCTCGACCTGGCCTTTGTCCACCGATATGATGCCGCCGCGGATGATCTCCGCCATGTACGCGCCCGTGTTGACCGACACGATCAGCACCGCCGCGAGCATCTGCGGCATATCCAGCCCCAGATACTGCATCGCGCCGTAATAGATCACCATCGCCTGCACCATCATGGGCGTGCCGCGGAACACCTCGATGTACACCGCCAGTATGCCCTTGAGCAGCTTAATCAGCGCCCGCCTGAGCGCCGACGCCTTGGGCGCGGGCTCGATTGTGCGGGCGATCGCCACAAGCAGGCCGATCAGAAAGCCCAGCACAGTGCCGGTGAGCGCGACGAGCAGCGTCACGCCCGTGCCGCGCAGGAACATGCCGCCATACTGATCGATCAGAAAGCCGACCCAGCCGAAAAACGACGTTGGAAACTGCATTGTCCAATCTCCTCAAAAGCATTGTTCGTAAAAGGCGGCGCGAAACCCGCAAGCCCCGCGCCGCCCGGTTGCCTGTGTGCCGCTGAATAACTGCGTATGATTATTCGGACAGCGGCTGATTGTCGACCGCCCACTGCATCAGCTCTTCGCGCTTTTCCTCGCTGATCGTGGCCAGAATCGCGTTGATCTCTTCGCGCAGCGGGCTGCCCTTGGCGACGGCCACGGCGATGGCTGTGTCGTCGACCGTGGTCTCAAAGCCCTCGCCGTCGGCAAACTGGACGTACGTCAGCTCGGGATTGGATGCGACGGCGGAGACCGCGCCGGGCAGCTCGGACACATAGCCGTCGATCGAGCCGGCCTTGAGCGCCACGATCATCGCCGGGAATGTCTCCATCGCGGTGACGACGGTCGCCTTGTCGGCCTGAGAGAGCACTGCGTAGTGGAATGTATTCAGCTGGCCTGTGAGCTTGGCGCCCGCGAAGTCGTCCAGCGTCTTTGCCTCGGCATAGGCGCTGTCGGCGCGCACCACGATGACCAGCTGGCTCTCATAGTAGTTGTTGGTGAAATCGAGCATCACCTTGCGCTCCTCGGTCGGGCTCATGCCGGCGATCACCGCGTCGAGCTTGCCGCTCATGACGCCCATGGGCAGGCCGTCCCACTCGGTCTTGACGATTTCCAGCTCCATGCCCAGTCCCTCGGCGATCAGCTTTGCAATCTGCACGTCGTAGCCATCGGCATACCCGCCGCCAGAGAGCGGCACGGCCGTATCGCTCGCCTCCGCCTGCGTCCAGTTGAACGGCGCGTAGTTGCACTCCATGCCCACGCGCAGCGTGCCCTCGGCCATCGCCGAGGCGGAAAACACCATCATCAGTACCAGAACCAGCGCAGCAAACCTCTTCATTGTCATATCCTCCTCATTGCGTTCCCCGACCACAGAAAAAGCGGCTGAGACGCAATCGCCTCAACCGCCGTCAGCCGCTCAATGAAAGGAACGGGCAACAAACCAGCATCCGCGATAGCACTCCACATTTCCATGTGACAGTGGACAGCATATTCTGCTGGCCCCCAACACAGGCTGCTCCAGAGACAGACCTGCATTTCGGCAGCGACCCCTTTTGCGCGGATTCACAGCCCTCTGAACGGACTCCTCCGCGCGCGTCATGATCGCCGCGCCTCTATCGGATATGTGCATTATTATACACACTTTTTTCTCCCTGTCAAGGGCAAAAATGTGTTTTAACGCAGTTATAACATTCTTAGGTGGCAAAAAAGAGGGCGTTCCCGCACAGCCGTGCCATGAAGCGCCCTCAAAATACGAATTATTACAATAAACGCATGAAAAATGTCCGCAGCAGCGGCCGCGCCGGTTTCGTTCGGATGACTCCGCGCTGTCTCGCTCAGATCACCGCAAGCGCATACGCCGTGCCGGTTTTCGTTCAGAGGAAGCCACGCTGTTCTGCTCAGAGCGTTGCTTGTGTTCCAGCAGACTGCGCTCACAGTCCCCTGCTCCAACGCAAGCGCACACTTGCGTCGGTTTTCGTTCAGGAGAAGCCGCACTGCCCCCACTCAGACCGGCACAATGTGGAACGCGGCCGCGCGTCCCAGCCGGTTCATGACCGCCAGCCCCACGCCCTGCGCGTCGACGGCCTCGGAGAATATGTATTTCACGTTTTCGTCATCCAGCCGCCTCAGCGCCGCGAACAGCCCCGCCGCCACGCTCTCGGGCGAATCGCTGCGCCCCAGCTCGATGACATGGCGATCGCCGTAGAGCGCCTCGTGGCCAGGCAGCGCCAGTATGGCCGCGCTGCCGCCCGCATGGTCGTAGTGGTCGCAGATCACGTCCGCGACGGTCTGCGCGTCGCCGGTGAATATCACCAGATCGCCCTCCGGCGCGTAATGGCGATATTTCATGCCGGGCGAGCGCGGCTTTTCGCCCTCCTTCAGCGGACGCATGACTGCGCCGTCCACCTCGACCGCGCCCATCACGTCGGCGATCATCTGCGGCGTAACGCCGCCCGGCCTCAGCACGCGCGGCACAGCGCCGGTCACGTCGATCACAGTCGACTCAACGCCCACGCTGCACGGCCCGCCGTCGAGTATCATCGGTATGCGGCCGTCCATGTCGTCCAGCACGTGCTGAGCCGTTGTGGGACTGGGCCGCCCGGAGCGGTTGGCGCTGGGCGCGGCGATCGGGCAGCCGGACTCGGCAATCAGCGCGCGCGCCGTCTCGTGCGACGGGAGCCGTATGCCCACCGTGTCCAGACCCGCCGACACCGCGTCCGGAATCAGATCGGATTTGGGGAAAATGAGCGTCATGGGACCCGGCCAGTACGCGTCCATGAGCCGGCGCGCAGCGGGCGGAATATCGCCCCTGATGAGCGGCGGGATCTCCTCCGCGCGCGATACATGGACGATCAGCGGGTTGTCGCCCGGCCTGCCCTTCGCCGCAAATATCGTCTTAACCGCATCGGCGTTCAGTGCATTCGCGCCCAGTCCGTAAACCGTTTCCGTCGGGAAGCCCACAATGCCGCCCGCGCGGATAATCGCCGCCGCCTGAGCGATTGACTCGGGCGTGGCGGCCGTCATGATTGTTTTCACTGTCAAGACCACTTTTCTTTATTGTTTCGCGCCGCGTCCGCAGCGGCGACAGATAGAATCGGGATTCGCTTGCCGGACGACTTTCGCGGGAAAGCGCGACGCGCTCGAATGTTCCGCACAACCGCAGCGCGTCGGGCTAAGCCGCATCCGCGATGCCGCCAGATGGCTCTGGATTCGCGCGCCGAACGCTTTCGCAGGGGCGGCTTCGGCTCACACGCGGTTGAGCTTTTCGCCGCGCAGATAGGCGCTGAGGTTGTCGGCCACGATGGACAAAAGCCGCGTGCGCGCTTCCTTCGTCGCCCAGGCGATGTGCGGCGTGACGATGATGTTTTTCGCGTGGAGCAGCGGATTGTCCTCGGCGGGCGGCTCGCTGCTGAGTACGTCCACGGCCGCGCCCGCAATCACGCCTTCGTCGAGCGCCCTTCTCAGATCGTCCTCGACGATCACGCCGCCGCGCGATGTATTGATGAGACAGGCCGTTTTCTTCATCTTTGCAAGCGCGTCCGCGTTGATCAGGCCGCGCGTGTACTCGGTCAGCGGGCAGTTCAGGCTGATCACGTCGCTCTCGGCGAGCAGCGTGTCGAAATCGACGCACTTTACGCCGTCAATCTGCTTGGGCGTGCGGGTGCAGGCGATCACATTCATGCCGAACGCGCGCGCGATCTCGGCCACGCGCAGTCCTATGCGCCCCAGCCCGACCACGCCCATCGTGCGGCCGGCCAGCTCGCTGAGCGGGAAATCCCAGAAGCAGTAGTACGGCTGGCGGCTCCACTTTTTCTCCTCGAGCACGCGCCGCGAATGCTCGCCCGCGTGATGGCAGATTTCGAGCAGCAGCGCGAATGTGAGCTGCGCCACGGAATCGCTCGAATAGCCGGGCACATTGGTCACGGCGATGTTCCGCCTCTCCGCCGCGGCGACGTCCACATTGTCATAGCCGGTCGCCAGCACGCCGATGTAGCGCAGCTTCGGCAGCCGAGAAAGCACGCTTTCGGGCAGTTTGACCTTGTTGACCAGCAGTATGTCCGCGTTCTCTGCGCGCGCGATCACCTGCTCGGGCGCAGTGCCGTCATGGCGCGTGACGTCGCCCAGCGCTTCGAGCGCGCTCCAGTCGAGATCGTTTAATTGCAGCGCGTCGAGCGCCACGATGGAAAGTCTGCTCATCTATTATTCATCCTCCGCGTTCAAAAGCGCCGTGTGCTCGGCCAGTATCAGCGCGTCGATCATCTCGTCCAGATCACCGTTCATGAAGTCCTCGATGTTGTATATGCTCTTGCCGATGCGGTGATCGGTCACGCGTCCCTGCGGGAAGTTGTATGTGCGTATGCGCTCGCTGCGGTCGCCCGTGCCCACCTGGCTTCTGCGCTCGCTGGCATACGCGTCCTGCGCCTGCTGCCGCTCGAGATCGTACAGCCGACTTCTGAGCACGCGCATGGCCTTCTCGCGGTTCTGGATCTGGCTGCGCTGATCCTGACTGGTGACGACCAGCCCGGTCGGTATGTGCGTGATGCGCACCGCCGAATCGGTTCGGTTGACGTGCTGGCCGCCCGCGCCCGACGCGCGGTAGGTGTCTATGCGCAGATCATTGGGCGATATGACCAGCTCCACGTCTTCCGCCTCGGGCAGCACCGCCACAGTGGCGGTCGACGTGTGGATGCGCCCGCCCGATTCGGTCACCGGGACGCGCTGCACGCGGTGAACGCCCGATTCGAACTTCAGCCGGCTGAACACGTCCTTGCCCTGCACCAATAGCGCCGCTTCTTTTATGCCGCCCAGCTCAGTCTCGTCGTTGTTGGTCAGCTCGGCCTTCCAGCCGCGCTTTTCGGCATAGTGCATATACATTCTCAGCAGCTCCGCGCCGAACAGTCCGGCTTCCTCGCCGCCCGCGCCGGCGCGCACCTCGACGATGGCGTTGCGGTAGTCGTCCGGATCGCGCGGAAGAAGCCTCAGTCGCGCCTCCTGCGTCATGTCCTCCAGCTTCGGCGCCAGCGCCTCCAGCTCCTCCCGCCCCATCTCGGCCATGTCGGGATCGTCGCCCGCGGCCAGTGCGCGCGCCTCGCCGACGTCCTCGAGCAGCTTTCGATAGGACACGGCAAATTCGGCCAGCTCGCTCATGTCGCTGTGCTCGCGCATGAGCTTTGTGAACAGCGCCGTATCCGCGATCACCTCGGGCAGCGTCACGCGCACGCTCAGCTCCTCGAAGCGGTTTTCAACGTCCTCCAGCTTGCGGGCAATGCGCTCATATTCCTTTTCTTCCAGCATACAAAAACTCCTGCTTAAATAAAACAATCCCGCGTTATCCGCCGGAATTGAGAATCAAACGCCGCTCGAGAGCGCACCGCGCGCCCGCGCCGCGGCAAAATGTCGGTGTGCTGCGCGCAAAACAACGCTGCACGGCGGCAGCGGTTCGCTGCGCTGAACGTGAGGGCGATGAATGCGCGCGGAAATCCTCTACAGCGCTTTCATAACCGCCGCCGCATGACGCAAAACAGTTCTGCACGGCGGCAGCGGTTCGCCGCAGAGCATGAGGGCGATGAATGCGCGCGGAAATCCTCGGCAGCGCTTTCATAAACGCCGCATGACGTGAAACGGCTCTGCGCGCTGGCAGCGGTTCGCCGTGCGGAAATCCCTCTTCAGCGCTTTCAGGAACACCATCGCATGGTGCAAAACGTCTCCACGCGTTGGCAGCGGTTCGCCGTGCTGAGCGTGAAGGCGATGGACGGCGCGTACAGAAACGCCCGCGCTAAACGCCCTTCGCGGCCTCTACAACGCGCTCTATGCCGTTTATATCGCAATGAACGCGCACATCGCCCATCGGCGGCTCAAACAGCGCGCCGACGTCCCGCGCCTGCCCCTGCCCCACCTCGAGCAGTATTGCGCCGCCCGCATTCAGATAGAGCGCGGCTTCGGCGGCGATGCGCCGGTAAAACGCCAGCCCGTCCTCGCCGCCATAGAGCGCCAGCGCCGGCTCAGAGCGCACCTCGCGCTGGAGCGCGGCCATGTCGTCTGCCGTGAGATACGGCGGGTTGGTGAGGATCATGTCGAATGTCTCGCCGCGCACGGCTTCGAACAGATCGCCCTGCTTCAACGCGGCGTTTTCGATGTTCAGCGCGCGCCGGTTGTCCTCGGTCAGAGCCAGCGCATCCGCGCTCACGTCGCTCAGCGTGACGAACGCGTCCGGCCTGTAATGCGCGACGCTCAGGCCGATCGCGCCGGTGCCGCAGCACAGATCGAGCACGCGGGGGCGCTTAAGCCCCTTCATGCGATCGAGCGCCGTCTCGACCAGCGTTTCGGTGTCCTGACGCGGAATGAGCGCGCGCGCGTCGCAGAGAAACGTCAGCCCCATGAAGCCGGTGTCGCCCAGTATGTACTGAAGCGGCTCGCCGGAAACGCGCCGCGAAAGCCGCTCGTCCAGACGCGTGTGCGCGCGCTCGGACAGCACATCGCCCCTCTGGAAGCGCAGCTGCGCGCGGGAAACGCCCATCTCGTCCGAGAGCAGCCAGTCCGCGTCCCAGTGAGCGTCCAGATCACCAGCCGCCTCCAGCCGCTCGCAGGCCGCCCGGAGCCACTCGCCCCAGGTCACGCCTGTTCGCCGCCGCGATCGGCCGCGCCGGTCTGTTCAGCTTCCTCAGCGGGGGCCGCGTCGGTCGGTTCAGTTTCCCCGGTAGGGGCTGCGCCGGCCTGTTCGGCTTCCCCGGCGGGGGCTGCGTCGGTCGGTTCAGCTCCCCCGGTGGGGGTATAGTTGGGATCGAGCTCGGGGGGCAGCGCGTCGGGCATGCCCAGCGAGGCCTTGAGCGAGATCAGCGCCACCTCGACCATGTCGTCTGTGGGCTGCGCGGTGGTGATCTTCTGCACCATCAGGCCCGGCCACTTGAGCGCGCGCACAATGGGCGTATCCTCGGCGCGGCCCAGCCACTTGAGTATCTCATAGGATACGCCCGCCACAAGCGGCAGCAGCAGCAGCCGGCTGCCCACGCGCGCGAACACATTCGAGCTGTTCGTGCCCAAAACTGTGAATATGAATATCGAGATGACCATGACGATCACCAGGAAGCTCGTGCCGCAGCGGGGGTGCAGCGTGGTGAATTTCTGCGCGTTTTCGACGGTCAGCGGCTGGCCGCTCTCATAGCAGAATATCGACTTGTGCTCCGCGCCGTGATACATAAACACGCGGTGTATCTCCTTGAGCCGCGACACCAGCTCCACATAGAGCAGAAACACGCCGATGCGGATCAGGCCGCCGATGATATTGAGCAGCACACGGCTGGATATGACCTTCTTGATCAGCGCTTCAAGGCCGGTGGGCAGCACGAAGAAGAGCAGTATGCTCAGCGCAATGGCCAGCGCCACGGCGAAGGCCATCATCACGTCCTCGGGCTTCATGTGAAGCGCCCTGGCGACCTTCTTTTCGAATTTGGACGGCTCCTCCGCCTCGCCGCCGGCAATTTCAGCCGACGCGGTGAGCGTTTTCATGCCGTCATAGAGCTGATAGACAAAATTGACCACGCCGCGTATGATCGGCCAGCCCAGTATCGGATATTTTTTCGACAGGATTTTGCGCGCGCGCACGCGCAGCTCCACCTTGCCGTCCGGACGGCGCACCGCCATGGCGATCCTGTCCGGGCTCTGCATCATCACGCCCTCCATGACGGCCTGACCGCCGACGCTGCCGACGGGATAGCGGCCATTCTCCTGCCGGACGCTGTTCTTCTTGCTCATCGTATGCCCCTCCTTTTTCCGAGGACGGCCTGCGCCAGACGCGCCTGCCTGTTTTTTTATATCTCTTAGACGCAGCGACCCCGAAAAAACGGCCGCCGCGCAATCATGACAATATGGAAAATATCGTGAAAAAACGCGCTCCCATGCCGGAATATCGCCGCAAACGCCTCGCTTGTCGTGAGCGAGTGCGGCTCGCGTGAACGCCGCGCCGTCGCGGGATGAATGCGAACCGCCGCGCTACGTACGCATCGCGCCTGTCGTGAGCGAGTGCGGCTCATGTCGAGCGACGCGCATACCGTGATTCGCACTGAGCGCCTCGCTTGTCGTGAGCGAGTGCGGCTCGCGCTGAACGCCTGCCGTCGCGGGACGAATGCGAACCGCCGCGCTACGCATCGCGCCTGTCGCGAGTAAGTGCGGCTTGTGTCGAGCGCCGCGCATGCCGTGATTCGCACTGAGCGCCACGCCTGTCGTGTGTAAATGCGGCTCGTGTCGAGCGACGCGCCGTCGCGGGATGAATGCGAACCGCCGCGTAAAGCGTTATGCCTGTCGTGTATAAATGCGGCTCGTGTCGAGCGACGCGCTTATCATGATTCGCACTGAGCGCCATGCCTGTCGTGTGTAAATGCGGCTCATGTCGAGCGCCACGCATGACGCGTGTGAGTGCGGCTTGTGTCGAGCGACGCGCCTGCCATGCGGCGAAGTCAACTCACGCTGAGCGTGCGCATCACTCATGGGCGCGCGCAGTCAATTCGCTGAACGAAAAACAGACCGGACGGCAATCGCCCGATCTGATTTTTTGCGTTTTCGGCTGCTGCGATTACATGCCATAGCGCTTCTTGAAGCGATCAACACGTCCGCCGGTATCAACCAGTTTCTGCTTGCCGGTGAAGAAAGGATGGCACTTCGAGCAAATATCGACGCGCAGTTCCTTTTTGACCGAACCGGTTTCAAAGGTTTCACCACAAACGCAGCGTACAACGGCCTTGCCGTAATTGGGATGGATCTTCTCTTTCATGGTTCTCACCTCACTTGCACAATGCAAGGTTAATTATAGCATGACCTTTCCTATTTTGCAAGATACTTTTATTAACTTTACGTTTCGTCACGCACTTTTTTGTCGTTTTATTTCAGCGATAGCCTTCCTTTTCCCAGCTCTTGGAGAACATCTTCAGTTTCTCGATGAAAACAGCGTTGTTCGCGCTCTTTTCGAGCATGGTGAGCGTCTGCTCGGTGCTCTCCTGCGTGTTGCCGGAAAGGTAGCGGCGCAGCGCCAGCGTGGCCTCCTGCTCGTCCGGCGTGAGCAGCAGATCGTCGCGGCGCGTGCCCGATTTGAGCAGATCGATGGCCGGGAAGATGCGCTTTTCGGACAGCTTGCGGTCGAGATGCAATTCCATGTTGCCCGTGCCCTTGAACTCCTCGTAGATGATGTCGTCCATGCGGCTGCCGGTCTCCACCAGCGCCGTGGCGATGATCGTCAGGCTGCCGCCGTTTTCGATGTTGCGCGCCGCGCCGAAGAAGCGCTTGGGCTTGTACAGCGCGCCCGGATCGAGACCGCCCGAGAGCGAGCGTCCCGTGGGGGGAATCACGAGGTTGTAGGCGCGCGCCAGGCGTGTGATCGAATCGAGCAGCACCACGACGTCCTTCCCCATTTCGACCAGCCGCTCAGCGCGGTCGAGCACCATTTCCGCCACTCTGGTGTGGTTTTCCGGCTCCTCGTCGAATGTGGAATAGACCACCTCGCCGCTGATCGAGCGCTGCATATCGGTCACTTCCTCGGGCCGCTCATCGATGAGCAGCACGATCAGCTTGAGCTCGGGATTGTTTTCGGTGAGCGCGTTGGCGATCTTCTTGAGCAGCACGGTCTTGCCGGCCTTGGGCTGGGAGACGATCAGCCCGCGCTGACCCTTGCCGATGGGCGCGACCAGATCGATGGCCCTCAGCGCCAGATCGCGCTCGTTGCCCGCGTTTTCCAGCCGCAGCCGCTCGTTGGGATAGATGGGCACCAGATCTTCGAACGACGGCCTGCGCTGCGCCTTGTCGGGCGATTCGCCGTTGACCGACGTGATGTAAAACAGCGCGCTGTAGCGGTCGCCCTCGCGCTGAGGACGCGTCCTGCCCGCCACCCAGTCGCCGTTTCTCAGGCCGAAGCGGCGGATCTGGGCGATGGAGACATATGTGTCCTTGTCGCCGGCCTGATAGTTTTCGGCGCGCAGGAAGCCGTAGCCGTCGGGCTGTATGTCCAACACGCCCTGCCCTTCCCCGCACTCGCTGTTCGCCAGCATCCCCTCGACCGCCGGATTGGACGTGCCCAGCTCGGCGTTATAATAGCCGGTGTCGCGCCGCCGGTAGAACGGCTCGCCGGGAGCGCTGCCTTCCGCATTGGCGCGCTGATAGCGCTGTTCGCCGAGAGTGTTGTTGTCCGTGTTGAAACGCTGATAGCGCTGCTCGACGGGAGTGTTGTTGTCCGTGTTGGCGCGCTGGTAGCGCTGCTCGCCGGGAGCGCTGCCTTCCGCATTGGCGCGCTGGTAGCGCTGCTCGCCGGGAGCGTTGTTGTCCGCATTGGCGCGCGTCCATGTCCGCTGTGAAGCGTTCGGATAAGCGCTGCGGTAATCGCGCCGGAACGTATTCTCGCGCGGCGAATTCTGCTGCGTCGCCGCACCCAAATTGGTGCGGAAGCGATCGCGGGGCAGCTGAACGCCCTCCATCCGGCGGACAGTCTGCTCGTCCGCGCGGGAAGCCTCTCTCGGCTCAGTGACGGGCGCGGTGTGTTCCTGCTTCGGTGCAGGGACTTGTTTCGGCTCGGCAGTCGGCGCGATATGCTCCTGCTTCGGGGCAGGGACTTGCTTCGGCTCGGCAGTCGGCGCGTCATGCTCCTGCTTCGGTGCGGGGGCTTGTTTCGGCTCGGCAGTCGGCGCGGCATGCTCCTGCTTCGGCACGGGGGCTTGTTTCGGCTCGGCAGTCGGCGCGTCATGCTCCTGCTTCGGTGCGGGGGCTTGTTTCGGCTCGGCAGTCGGCGCGGCATGCTCCTGCTTCGGCACGGGGGCTTGTTTCGGCTCGGCAGTCGGCGCGTCATGCTCCTGCTTCGGTGCGGGGGCTTGTTTCGGCTCGGCAGTCGGCGCGGCATG
>CAKUAV010000067.1 GCA_934636425.1 uncultured Clostridia bacterium | reverse complement strand
TCCCCGCGATGTGCTCCGACGGATCGGCGCACCAGAGCGCCGCGTCGCACCCGTCGCGGCCATGCGGCTCGATCAGCGTGCGGTAGTTTTCGCCGTAATCGTCCGCCGCGCGCAGGAAATCGAGCGCTTCAAACAGCCGCTCGGTCAGCTCTTTGCTCCAATCATGCGCCTCGCCGCCCAGCCGGTCGGACAATTCGACAAAATCACGCGCCGCCTGAACGAGCGCGTCCGGCCTTTCGGCGCGCGCCGTGGCCTCGCCCATCGCCGAGCGCAGTGCCTTCATCTCATTGAGCAGATTGGTGAGCGACAGATAGAGCGCGTGCTTGCGGCCGCCGTCCTTGCTGACCGCGCGGCGCAGCGCCCGAAAGTCGGCCTGATTCAGCCGCCCCGAGAGCATATCCCGCGCGCGGGCGCAGAGATTGTGCGCCTCGTCGATCAATAGCCCCGCGTCCGATTTGCCCGTGAAGAAGCGCTGCAGCTTCACCCGCGGGTCGAACACATAGTTGTAATCGCAGATCACCGCGTCGGCGTTCTCGGCCAGATCGAGCGACAGCTCAAACGGACAGAGCGCGTATTTTTCGGCCAGCGCCTCGATCGCCGCGCGGTCGAGCCGCTCGAGCGTCAGCCCCTCATAGAGCGCCGCGCGCCGCCGGTCGTAATATCCCCGCGCCCGCGGACAGACCGACGGCCTGCAATCGCGCGCCTGCATCGGGCAGATCGTGTCCTTCGCGGTCAGGCACACCGAGCGTATGCGCGCGCCCTCGCCGCGCAGGCGGCAAAGCGCCGCGTCCGCCGCCATCGCGCCGGTCGAGCGCGCCGTCAGATAGAATATCCGGCCGATTGTCCCCTCGCCCAGCGCCTTGAGCGCCGGAAACAGCGCCGCCATTGTCTTGCCGATGCCGGTCGGCGCCTGACAGAGGAGGTTTTTTCCGTCGCGCAGCGCCACATAGACATTGGCCGCCATGTCCCGCTGCCCCGCGCGATAGCCGCCGAACGGAAAGCGCGCCGCGCGCATCGTCGGCCTGCTCAGTTCAATCCAGCGATTCGCCGCCTCGAGCCAGTCGAGGAACGGCGCAATATATGTCTCCAGCCGCTCGAGCAGCGCCTGCCGGTCATACTCCCGCGTAAAGGCGGCGCGATTGCCGCTGAGATCATCGTACACCAGCCGCACAGTCGCCGCGCCGAGGTTGTCCTTCTCGGCGATCATGGCGGCGTACAGCTCGGCCTGCGCCCAGTGAACGGGATGCTCGCCGCCGGTCATGGCGCTTATGTCCTCGCCGGTGGTCTTGATCTCCTCGATACAGGCGCGGTCTTCTGTCTCCTTCAGGCCGTCTATGCGCCCGTACAGCGCCAGCGCAAAGCCCCGCCGCACAATGTCCATGCGCACGGCGACCTCGCTGCGCCAGTCCTCGCCATAGGCGCTCTGTATGAGGCGGTGCCCCCGCGCGCCCTCGAGCATTCTGCGGAGCAGAGCGCGCCCGCTCTCCAGATCGCCGCCCTCGTAATAGAACTCCGCCAGAGTCCTCACATTGACGCGCAGCGCGCCTTCCACATCCGCCGCCCCCTTTCGCGCCTTTTGTTCGCCCCCTATTATAGCAGAGCCGCGCCCGAATGGCAATGCGTCGGCACAAAATCCGGCCCTCTCGCCGAATGCCGCGCCCTGATCGTGCGCCGCCTCTGTTATGGCTCTTCGCGAAAAGTCGGATAATCCAATGCAGGCGCCATAACGAAAAGAACCGCCGCCGTGCGCCCGATTGCCCGCCGCCGCCCGGCTTCAAGCGTGCCCGGCGCAGGACGGCGCTCCCGGAATACCGTGACAACCGGCCGTCTTCTGATCGGAGTCCTCGAAAGGCGCCGCGCTCCCGGAATACCGTGACAAACCCTCTTTTCACGGCGAAGCCCGCCGGGAGGGCTTGCGAAAAATCACGTCCAGCGCCGACGAAGCCCCGCCGGACGCTATCGTCCCTCGCGCCTGCTATTTGCCTCTACACCAAAAAGTCGAGAGAATAATCCAATGCAAGCGCCATGACGGAAAGATCCGCCGTGCGCCCGACTGCCCGCCACTGCCCCGGCTTCAAGCGTGCCCGGCGCAAAACGGCGCTCCCGGAATACCCGTGACAAACCGGCCGTCTTCTGATCGGAGTCCTCGAAAGGCGCCGCGCCCCCCGAGCGCCCATGCCAAACCCTCTTTTCAAGGCGAAGCCCGCCGGAGTGCTTGCGGAAGTCCACGCCCAGCGCCGACGAAGCCCCGCCGGACGCTATCATCCCTCGCGCTGTTGTTTTCGCAATGCGCCGGAATTGCACGAAAAAGCGCGCGGAGCGGATCATAGCGACCCGCTCCGCGCGCTTATTCAGTTAAGTCCGTTCAGACTGCCTTATGAAGGGATGCGATTACTTCGCGGCCTTCCAGGCGTCCATCTGCTTCTGCACTTCGGCGACGATGGTGTCGACGCCATTGGCCTTCAGCTTGTCGACGAACTCTTCGACCAGTTCCTTAACCTCGTCCTGAGAAGAGGCCTGGCCGCGAGTCAGGTCGTTCTGATACTCGGAGACGACGGAGGTGCAGGCGGCGACTTCGTTGACGATGGGGGCGGGATCAACCACGAAGCCCATGTGGTTGCCGGTCAGGCAAGAGTTGTTGTACTCGATCATGCGCGTGAGCATGATGCTGTCGGGGCCGACCAGCTCTTCCGGAGCATGGACGATGGTCAGGTTGCCGATGGGGGCCATGTACCAGTGGTAGTAGGCGCGGTTCTTGGGATCGGCGTTCTTGGTGCCGTCGAAGGTCATCTTGCCATCGGCGTCATAGGTGTAGTGCACGCCCTCGATGCCGAAGCGCATCATGGTCGCGAAATCGGGATCGGTGTTGACCAGGTTCAGGATCATCATGGCGCGCTCGGGATCGGCGCACTTGGCGGAGATGGCGGTGCCAGCGGAGAAGAAGTTGTTCGTATCGGTCCAGATCTTGTCGAACATCTTCATCTTGGTGGTGAAGTTCTCGCCGTACATATGCTCCTGCATGTAGGTGTAGCCCCAGCCAACCCAGCCGAACATGCCGCCGGTGTACTGACGCTCGCCCTTGTTGGAGTAGTCGTAGTCATAGATGCCGTCCTCGACCATGCGCTGCTTCTGCAGGGCGAACTCGAGGAACTCGGGGGTCTCGTAGAAGTTCACAACGGTCTCGCAGTCAACGCCGGCGATGTCGTTGATGCCGTCGATGTTGCAGACAGCGAAGTACTGATCGTTGAAGAATGTCTCAAAGCCGAAATAGTAGGGGTAGATCAGGCTGGTATCCCAGAACACCGGGTAATCCTTGAACTCGGCGTACTTTTCGCTGGCGTCGCGCAGCTCCTTCACCTTGTAGCCCAGCTCTTCCAGATCGCGGAAGTTGTCGAAGGGATAGTCGTCGATATTCAGACCCAGATCGTCCAGCATATCGGCGTTGTAGACCAGAGAGATGAAGTAGCCGTTGTCCTTCAGGGACGGAATGCCGTAGATGTGGCCGTCGATCGTCATGCAATCCCAGATGTTGTCCTTGAACAGCGCCTTGGTGTCGGGCGCGATGGTGTCCAGCATATCCTCGAGGGGATAGTACGCGCCGCGCTGAGACTGCACGACGTAGTCCAGCTTGGTCTGGGAACCGAAGCCGATGATGCCGACGTCCTGGCCGGCGGAGATCATGGTGGTCATCTTGTCCCAGTATTCCTGACCAGACCAGTAGTGCAGGTTGACGTTGGCGTTGATCTTTTCCTTCAGATACTCGTTGACAGCGTCGTTGACGATGCCGCAGTCGTCCATCTCGCCCTGGCCGAAATACCAGTCGATCGTGACGAAGGGCAGCTCGCTCTCAGCGCCGGCGGTGAAAACCGGCATGGCCGTCAGGGCCAGAAGCAGAGCCAGAACCATCGTGAGAACCTTGCGTGTCATGTGAAAGTCCCTCCTTGAATTTTTATTTCATCGCACAAAGCGACAAAACCGTATTGAATGGGGCCGTTATTCCTTGACCGAGCCGATCGTCAGGCCGCTGACGAAATAGCGCTGGAAGAACGGATAGGCGGCCAGCACCGGCAGTATGATGATGATCATGCAGGCCATGCGCAGGTTCTGCTGGGGCAGATTGCGCATCAGCTCTATGCCGTCCGGCGTGCCGGCAACCGCGGCATTCTGCTTGATGAACTCTATGTTGGACTGTATCTTCTGCAGCAGCGTCTGTAGCGGCACGAGATTCGGATTTTCGATGTAGAGCACGCCGGTGAACCAGTCGTTCCAGCGGCCGACCACGTTGAACAGGCCGATCGTCGCCAGACCCGCCTTGTAGAGCGGCAGCACGATCTTGCCGAACACCTGGAAGTGGTTCGCGCCGTCTATGCGCGCCGCCTCAAAGAGCGAATCGGGGATTGTGGTCTGTATGAACGTGCGCAGTATGATGACGTTGTAGGCGCTCACCAGCGAGGGCAGCAGGAACACCCAGATTGTGTCGTAGATGTGCAGATAGCGCACATTGAGTATGTAGCTGGGCACGAGGCCGCCGCCGAAGAGCATGGTGAAGAACAGTATCCACGTCATGAACGTGTGATGCCTGAAGGAGCGCTGCGCCAGAACGTAGGCGTAGAGCGACATGACCGTCAGCGACATCAGCGTGCCTGTGACCGTGTAGAATATCGTGATGCCGTAGGAGCGCAGCACCTGATCGCCCATCTTGGCCAGATAGCGATAGCCCTCGAGCGTCCACGTTTCCGGGAAGAAGCTGAAGCCCTTGTTGGCGATGGAGATTTCGCTCGAGAACGAGACGACCACAACCAGCGCCATGGGGATAATCATGGTCAGCGAAACGATGCACAGTATCGTGGTAAAGAGCGCGTTCCAGCCGCGGCCGATGACATTGAACTTGTTGTCCTGCTTTGACATGATGCTTCCCCCCTTCCTCAGAACATCGCGCTGTCGGGATCGATCTTGTTGACGATGGCGTTCACCGCCAGCACCAGCACCAGACCCACGACCGACTGATACAGGCCGGCCGCCGTGCTCATGCCGACGTTGGAGAGCTTTGTCAGCCCTCGGTATATGTATGTGTCTATGACGTCGGTCACGGCATAGAGTCGTCCGGAGTCCTTTGTGACAGAGTAGAACAGGCCGAAGTCGCCGCGGAATATGCCGCCCAGCGACATGATCAGCGAAATGCCTATGACGAAGCGCAGATGCGGCAGCGTGATGTAGAGCGCCTGCTGGAGCTTTGTCGCGCCGTCCAGAACCGCCGCCTCATAATAGTCGTGCGATATGCCGGAGATGACCGCCAGATAAAGCACCGTGGAATAGCCCACGCCCTTCCAGGCGTTGATGCCCACCAGCAAAAACGGCCACACGTCGCGGCGCTTGTACCAGTCCACATTGCCCTTGCCGCCCGTCAGCGTGATGATGCGGTTGACAAGGCCGTTCTGCTTGTCCAAAAACGCGGTCAGTATGATGGCCACGACCGCCCAGCTCAGGAAATAGGGCAGCATGTAGACCGTCTGGAGCACCTTCGCCGTCCGCTGAGAGCGCAGCTCGCTCAGCAGCATGGCCAGCGTCACGGCCAGGAGCATATTGAGCGCGATGAACACCAGGTTATAGCATACTGTGTTGCGCGTGATGACCCACGCGTCGGTTGTCGAAAAGAGGAATTTAAAGTTGGCCAGCCCGACGAACGGACTTCCGAAAATGCCCTTGCTGATGTTCAGCTCCTGAAACGCCATGACCAGTCCGAGCATGGGGGCGTAGCAGAATATCAGCAGGAAAACGATCGTCGGAGCCGCCATGACGTAAAGCTGCCAGTCCTCTGCTCTGTACTTCTTCTTTTTCTGTAGTGCTTTGCTTGTACTCATGGCCGACATTCGCGCTCCCCCTTAATCAATTTGGGCAATCTGTTTAACCAGGTCTCAATTACAAATTAAATTATACCACCGCGCTTTACGTTGTGTCAAGATTTAATCGCAAATTAGTCCATCAATTTTTTCAATGCTTCAACGCGCATTTCACATAGTTCAGCGCGTCTGGCGGTTTTCTATCGCTTATGCGCCATATTTTGCATTTTATGCGCACGCATTTACCGTATTTATGCAATATTATGTGAAGCCCCCATCAGTTTACATTCAAACGCGTTCTTTACAAAGGATTCCGCCGCCATGTTGCGGATCGGGCGTTTGTGCGCTATAATAAGCATGGATGTTTTTGTCCAAATGATTCTGACGCGAAAGCGAGTGATTTTCTCATGCTGTATCCGCTGAAAATGTCGCCCTGTTTCCGGCACGGCGCGGAGACCCCCTGGGGCGGGCAGGCGCTGGGCGATCTCTTTGGCAAGGCCATTCCCGACGCGCTGACCGGCGAAAGCCTTGAAATTTCCGCGCTGAGCGGACACGAAAGCGTCGTGGCAAACGGCCCTCTGGCCGGCCGGACGCTGGGATCGCTCGTCGCCGAATACGGCGAGCGGCTGACCGGCGTTCAGGGCGATTTCCCACTGCTTTTGAAGCTCCTGGACGCGCGCGACATGCTCTCGGTGCAGGTGCATCCCGGCGACGCGTACGCTGCCCTCCACGAAAACGGCAAGCGCGGCAAGACCGAGGCCTGGCTGGTGCTCTCCTGCGAGCGCGGCGCAAGGCTGGTCTACGGCGTGAACGTCAAATCGGAAGAGGAGCTGCGCGCACAGGTGCAGTCCGGCCGTCTCGAAGAGGCGCTTCACTGGATCGCCGTGCAGCCGGGCGACGTGCTCTACATCCCCCACGGCTGCGTCCACGCGCTGGGCGGCGGCATTGTGGTGTATGAAATTCAGCAGTCGAGCGACGTGACCTATCGCTTCTGGGACTGGAACCGCGTCGGCGCCGACGGACAGACGCGCGCGCTGCACACCGAAAAGGCGCTGGATGTGAGCCGCCCCGCGCTGCGGCTGGACAAGCTGAGCGGCGCGACCGTGCTCTGCGAGGGCGGCAGCCGTACTTACTATATCTGCGACGGCAATTTCGAGCTGTGCCGGCTGAATGTGGCGGGCGATATGCCGCTCGAATCGGGCCGCATGCTGCTGCTCACCGCGCTGGGCGATGCCGAAATCCGCTGGCCGGAGGGCGCGTTCACGCTGAGCGCCGGCGAAAGCTGCCTGATCCCCGCCTGCGCGGAGAATGTCCGCGTGTGCGGGCACGCCGCCGTGATGTGTTCCTCCACGCCCGACCGCGGCGCACTCAAGGCCGCGCTGGGCTATCGCGCGGAGCTGGTCGCCGGCCTGACGAAGGAGATCTGACCGCCCACAAAACACCTATGCCCCCGCCGCGCCCGATATGCCGCGCAGCTCTTTTTGGCGATCGAGCGGGGCAGCCGGCACACGACACACACATATAAAGGAAGAAACGCCATGACATACGATCTGGGCTTCATCGGCACGGGCAATATGGGCGCTGCGCTCGCCCGCGCCGCCGCAAAAAACGTCGATCCCGCGCGCATGCTGCTGTGCAACCGCACGCGCGAGAAGGCCGACGCGCTGGCAAAGGCGCTGAAAAGCGCGTCCGGCGACAACGAAACCGCCGCGCGCGAGAGCCGCTTCATCGTGCTGGGCGTCAAGCCGCAGGGCATGGCCGCGCTGCTTCACGGCCTTGCGCCGACGCTGAAGGCGCGCACCGACCGCTTCTGCCTGATCTCCATGGCGGCGGGGCTGACGGCGGCGCGCATCGCAGAGATGGCCGGCGGCGATTATCCCGTCATACGCATCATGCCCAACACGCCGGTGGCTGTGGGCGAAGGCATGATACTCGCCTGCGCCAATTCGGCCGCCACCGACGCGGAAAAGGCCGAATTTGAGCGCATGTTCTCGGCGGCCGGACGAATCGACTGGCTGGACGAGGCGCTCATAGACGCGGGCAGCGCCGTATCGGGCTGCGCGCCGGCGTTCGCCTGCCTGTTCATGGAGGCGCTGGCCGACGGCGGCGTGGCGGCGGGTCTGACGCGCAAAAAGGCGCTCGAGTACGCCGCGCAGATGCTGCTGGGCACGGCGAAGCTGGCGCAGGAGAGCGCTCGGCATCCGGGCGCGCTGAAGGACGACGTATGCAGCCCCGGCGGCTCGACCATCGCGGGCGTGCGCGTGCTCGAGGAACGCGCCTTCCGCGCCGCCTGCATGGACGCGGTGATCGCCGCCTGGCAGCGCACGAAGGAGCTGGGGCAATAGCCGCGTTTCGCAGCGAAGTAAAACTGCGCGTTTTCGCAGCGCCCCGGCAAAGCCATTCAATCCCCCGCTCGCAGCCGAAAGCAGCTTCGGGATGGAATCGCGCGTCGCCGCTCGCAGAACATTCTCCAGCGCGGCTCATCAACCGCCATGCCGCCAGATGCGCTCGACCGCGCCCGGCAAAGCGCCTTGCCCCGGCAAAGCCTTTCAATTCCCCCGCTCGCAGGCAAAAGCGGCTTCGGCGGATGGAATCGCGCGTCCCCACTCGCGGAGACATTCTCCAGCGCAGCCTGTCAACCGCCGTGCCGCCGATGCGCTCGACCGCGCCCGACAAAACCCCTTGCCCCGGCAAAGCCTTTCAATTCCCCCGCTCGCAGCCGAAAGCAGCTCCGGCAGATGGAATCGCGCTTCGCCGCTCGCGGAGACATTCTCCAGCGCAGCCCATCAACCGCCATGCCGCCAAATGCCCCGACCGCGCCCTGCAAAGCGCCTTGCCCCGGCAAAGCCTTTCAATTCCCCCGCTCGCAGGCAAAAGCGACTTCGGCAGACGGAGTCACGCTTCGCCGCTCGCGGGAAGGTTCATTGCGCGCGTTTTCCCGTTCATTTCATTGCAAAGGAGTATAACATGACCGCATTCATTCAAAATATCGACTGGGCGATACTGCACACAATCCGCGATTCGCTGCGCTGCGGCGCGCTGGACTTCATCATGCCCAAGATCACGCTGCTGGGAAACGGCGGCGCGCTTTGGATTTTCATCGGCGCGCTGCTGCTGCTGACGAAAAAATACCGCAGATACGGCGCGCTGCTGCTGGCCACGCTGGCCGTGGGCGCGCTGATCGGCACGCTGGGCATAAAGCACCTCGTCGCGCGCACGCGCCCCTGCGGGCTTGAAGCGGTCGAGCTGCTGATCAAGCATCCCGGCGGCTACTCTTTCCCCTCCGGCCACACTCAGGCGGCCGTCACGGGCGCTGTGATACTGACCGCGGCCAATCGGAAATTCGGCTGGTTCGCCATCCCCATCGCCGCGCTGATCGCCTTTTCGCGGCTGTATCTGTATGTGCATTTCCCCTCGGACGTGCTGTGCGCGGCGCTTCTCGCGCTGATTCTCAGCTTCGCCGCCCTGTTCATATTCGGCCGTCTGACCGCGCCGAAGGAGGCCGCCGCGTGAGAGTATCGACCTCGCTGAACGTCCTGCCGCCCGCCGCCGATCTGCGCCCGGCCATGACGCGCGTGCGCGCCGCCGGCTTCGACTGCGCCGATCTCAATCTGGCCAACCATGCCGAAATGCGCCGCGCGCTCCCCTTTTCGGGAGACGGCTGGCGCGGCTGGATCGAAAATGTCGCGCTGGATGCCGAGGCGCTTCACCTGCCCTTCAATCAGGCGCACGGCTCAAAGCGCATCGATCTGGATGGCGACGTGTCCGCCGAGCTGGCCATGGCCGTCCGTCATCTGGAGGCCGCGTCGCTGCTCGGCATACCGCGCGTTGTGTTTCACGCCGGAAAAACCGCCGACGCCGCCCGTCGCTTCGAGCGCAACCGGACGTTTTTCATGGCTCTGTGCGAATCGGCCGCCCGGCTGAACGTCGAAATCGCGCTGGAAAACACATTCAAGCCGGACGAGCTGACCGCCTCGCTCGAAAACCACATCGCGCTCATCGACGCGCTCGACACGCCGCTCTTCGGCGCGTGCTGGGACACGGGTCATGCGCACATCGCGCGCGTCGATCAGCGCGCGGGCATACTGGCGCTGGGGCGGCGGCTCAGGGCGCTGCACGTTCAGGACGGCGACGGCATAAGCGACGTCCACACCGCGCCCTTTTACGGCGCGATCGACTGGGAAAAAGTCATGCGCGCGCTCGCAGACGCGGACTATCGCGGCGATTTGACGTTTGAAGCGCCCGGCTTTGTCCGCCCGCTGCCCGACGCGCTCAAGGACGGCGCGCTCCGGCAGCTGTGCGATATTGGCCGCCATCTGAGCGGCCTGTTTGAAGAACGCCGCGTCTCCCGCAAGGGCTGAGAACGCCAAAAGCCGTTTCCCCCTCTTCGAGAGAAACGGCTTTTTTTCATGCCTGACGAACCGGAACGACCCTCCGGACAGTTTTCGAAATGCGGCGTGAGTCATTCACCTTTTTTCGGCTTTTAGGGCGCTTTCGCCCCCATCGAATCCGGCCCTCCAAAGGCGCGCTACCCCGCCTCGCCGCAGTAAATCTCATCGCGCAGGGCGCTGAGCTTGCCCGCGCCCATTCCCTCGACGTTCGTGAGTTCCTCGACGCTGGCAAACGCGCCGTGCTCCTCGCGGTAGGCGACGATGCGCGCGGCCAGCTTTTCGCCCACGCCGGGCAGCAGCATGAGCGTCGCGCTGTCGGCGGCGTTTATGTTGATCTGCACAGCACCCTGCTCCACGCGGCAGAGCGTGTTGTCCGCGCTGCTCAGCGCCGGATAGCCCGCCGATCCGCCCGTCGCCGTGACGCGCCGCGCCGCCGCCGACGCGCCCAGCATGAACGCCAGCGTCAGCGCGATGGAAATCGCCGCCCAGCGCCTATTCATGCGCCCGCCCCCTGATCGCCCTGAGCCGCTTCATCACGTCGCTGCCGCCGCGCCCGAAGAAATCGTGCAGCGCGACATATTCGCGGTAGAGCGCGTCGTAAACCGCGTGCGCCTCGGCGCTGGGCGTATACGCGTCCTCGCGCACGCCGGCCATGCGCGCCGCCGCGTCCGCAATGTCGTCATAGCCGCCGTTTGCCGCGCCCGCCGCCACAGCGCCCATCATCGCGCTGCCCAGCGCCGTGGTCTGAGCGGAGCGCGCCACGCGAATCTCGCGCCCCAGCACGTCGGCGTAGATCTGCATGAGCAGATCGTTCTTCTGCGCAATGCCGCCGCACGCGCGCAGCTCACGGATCTCAACGCCGTGCCGCTCGAAGTTCTCGATGATGACGCGCGTGCCGTAGGCGGTGGCCTCGATCAGCGCGCGGTAAATGTCCTCCGGCTTTGTGGAGAGCGTCATGCCGACGATCATGCCGCTCAGATCGGCGTCCACCAGCACGGAGCGATTGCCGTTCCACCAGTCGAGCGCAATCAGGCCGCTCTCGCCCGGCTTTAAGGCGCGCGCGCGGTCGGTGAGCAGCTGATGAACGCCAACGCCCAGCCTCTCGGCCTCGCGCGCATAGGAGGCGGGCGCGCAGTTGTCCACAAACCAGCCGAAATGATCGCCCAGACAGCACTGCCCCGCCTCGTAGCCGAACAGCCCCGGAATCACGCCGTCCTCGACAACACCGCATATGCCCGGCACGTCCCTTTCCGCATCGTCCATGACGATGTGGCAGCCCGACGTGCCCAGCACAAGCAGCATCACGCCCTTGTCCACAATGCCCGCCGCGGGCAGCGCGACGTGCGCGTCCGAATGCGCCACGGCCACGGGCGTGCCGGGCAAAAGGCCGGTCAGCGCCGCGCCCTCGCCGGTCAATGCGCCCGCGCGGCTGCACACAAAGCGCACGTCGCGCGAGAGCTTCTCGTCGATCACATGCGCCAGCCGCGGATCGAGCGCGGCGAAAAATTCGTCGTCCGGATAGCCCGCGCGCTTCGACCAGAGCGCCTTGTAGCCGGCCAGACAGCTCGAGCGCGCCTCCGCGCCGGTGAGCCGCATGACCAGCCAGTCGCCCGCCTCGATATAGCGGTCGATCTGCGCGTAGATTTCCGGCGCTTCCTCCAGCGCCTGCCATATTTTCGGAATCGCCCACTCAGCGGCCACCCTGCCGCCGCGCTCCTCGATGAACCGCTCATGGCGCGCGCGGGCGATCTCGGTCATGCGCGTCGCCTGAGACTGCGCCGCGTGATGCTTCCACAGCGTCGGATAGGCGAATTTTTCATGCTCAAAGCCGGCCTTGCAGCACAGCGGCGTTCCGTCCGCCGTCACGGGAATGAGCGTGCAGGTGGTAAAGTCCACGCCCACGCCGATCACATCGCACGGGCACGCGCCTGCCTGCTCCAGCGCCTGCGGCACAATGCGCCCCAGGCACTCCAGATAGTCGTTCGGATGCTGGAGCGCCCAGTCGGGCGGCAGGCGCGTTCCGTCCGGCAGCGCCTCGTCCAGCACGCCGTGCGGATAGTCCATAACCGCCGCGGCCACCTCGCAGCCGTTCTCCACATCGACCAGCAGCGCGCGCGCCGACAGCGTGCCGAAATCGATCCCCAGCGCATATCTGCTCATAACATCGCTCCTCCGCTTTCAGATGTGTTGTTTTTCCCCGCCGGCGTTCATGTCGGGACAGCGCGTCCGCAGCCGCCGCAAACCATGCGCCGATTCACGGAGAAGCTCCGGCAATCCGGCGCGCCGAAGCCGCACAGAAAGCGCCAAATGACGCGCGTTCCTAATGAGCGGCCGTCCCTTCGCTCATTCGCCGACGCCTTCACGCATAAATCGTCCCTGCGCCGCCGGTCACAGCCTCAAAGAGCCGCCGTTCCATATTTTTGAAGCGCAAAATACAGCGCATCTCAAAGAGAAGCCGTCCCTGCGCTCATTCGCCGATGCCTTCACGCATAAATCGTCCCTGCGCCGCCGGTCACAGCCCCAAAGAGCCGCCGTTCCATATTTTTGAAGCGCAAAAATGCAGCGCAGCTCAAAAGAGCAGCCGCCCCTTCGCTCATTCGCCGACGCCTTCACGCAAAACCGCCCCGCACGTCTCTCGATAGAGCGCTCAGACCCGCAGGCGCGCCGCGCTATCGTATGCCGAACAGCCGGCAGCCGTTTTCAAACGCCGCATCGGCCAGCGCGTCCTCGTCCATGCCGCGCAGCTCGGCCACGCGCCGCGCCGTGTAGGCCACGAACGCCGGCTCGTTGCGCTTGCCGCGCATGGGCACGGGCGCCATATACGGGCAGTCGGTCTCGATCAGCAGCCGGTCGAGCGGCACGTTCACGGCCACCTCGCCCAGCTTGGGAATGTTCCTGAACGTCACCGCGCCGGAAAAGGAGATATACAGCCCCATCGCCAGATAGGTTTTCGCGCTCTCCCAGCTGCCGGTATAGCAGTGCATCACGCCGCGCGGCAGCCGTCCGGCCTTCCAATGCGCACTCAGTATCTCGGTCGCGTCGCCGTGCGCCTCGCGTATGTGGAGTATCACCGGCTTGTCAAGGCGCCAGGCCATGTCCAGCTGCTCCTCGAACACGGCGCGCTGAACGTCTCTGGGCGAGAGATCGTAGTGATAGTCCAGACCGATCTCGCCCAGCGCGACGGCCTTCTCGTCGGCCATGCAGCGCTCTATGCGCGCGGCCGCAGCGGCGCTCCAGCAGGACGCGTCGTGCGGGTGAACGCCGGTCGCGGCGTACATCCAGTCATACTGCCGAGAAAGCGCGAACACGGGCTGCGCCTCCTGCGAGCCGTCGCCCACAAGCAGCGCGCGCTCCACGCCGTTTTCACGCATGCGCGCGATGGTCTCATCGCGATCCTCGTCAAAGCGCTCGTCGGTCAGGTGGCAATGCGTATCGAACAGTCTCATACAGTTCCTTTCAGCACGCGCAGCAGCGGCTCGATTTCGTTGGCCGTGATGAGCGACGCGCCCTTCTCGATCGCCTCGCGCACGTCGGCCTCGGTGTCGGCGCAGTAGATGTGCATATTCATGCCCTTGGCCCTGTAAAAGTCAAAGATTTCCGAGCGCATGATCGCCATGCTGAGGCCGATCTCGTCGTAATATTTGTAGGAATCCTTCTCAAATTCGGCCATCTGGAAATCGGGATAGCCCATCGTGCGGGCGTGATGGACGGTCTTGAGATAGCGTATGATGCGCGCGTTGAACGCGTAGAATATGCAGGTGTCGAAAAAGCCGTATTCCCTGAGCAGCGCAACCGTCTTGTCGCAGGTGTCCTCAGTGTAGAGCTTGATCTCAACGCCCAGCATCACGTCGGGGCGAATTTCCCGCGCCAGCTCAAGCACCTCGCGCAGCGTCGGCACGCGCTCGCCCGCAAACGCCGGCGAAAACTTCGCGCCCGCGTCCAGCCGCTTGATTTCCTCGAGCGTCATGTCGCCCAGCTTTCTGTCCACGCCGCAGATGCGATAGGCGTTGCCGTCGTGCATTATGACCGGCACGCCGTCCTTGGACTGCCACACGTCGAACTCCATGGCGTCCACGCCGGCCTCGAGCGCCGCGCGGTAGGAGACCAGCGTGTTTTCGGGATAGCGCGCGCAATAGCCGCGATGCCCCTCCGCAAGAACGCGATTCATATCCATTCCTCCCGATTGCTTCCTTCTAAAAGTGTGGATAGCGGCGCTCTGTCCGCTATCCACGCTGTGCGTTTTTGATCGATCAGCCGATTTCCATGCCGGAGGCGAAGTCGCCGCCCTCGATGGTGACCAGCTTCAGTTTGCCCTCGCTGTCCTCGGCGCAGAGCAGCATGCCCTCGGACAGTATGCCGCGCATCTTGCGGGGCGCAAGGTTCGACACCAGCACGACGGTCTTTCCGACCATCTCCTCGGGCGTGTAGTAATTGGCGATGCCGCTGACCACTGTGCGCGTGCTGCCGCCCACCTCGAGCGTCTCCTTGAGCAGCTTGTCCGACTTGGGCACGCGCTCGCAGGCGATGACCTTGGCCGTGAGCAGCTTCACCTTGGCGAAGTCGTCGATTGTGATCAGGCCGGCGTTTTCTTCGTCGTCCGCCTTCTTCTCGTCCTTGATCTCGGCCTTCTCGGCTTTCTTTTCGGCCTTCTTCTCAGCCTTATCCGCCTTCTTTTCGGCCTTGTCGCCCTCCAGCGCGGCCAGCTCCTTGGCCACGTCGAAGCGCGGGAAGAGCGCCTCGCCCTTCTTGACGACGGTGCCGGCCTTCAGGCCGCCGAACGCCTTGATGGACTCCCACGTCTTGAGTTCGGGCTCGGTCACGCCCAGCTGCGCGAATATGCGCTCGGGGGTCGAGGGCATCACCGGGCCGACCGCCACGGCGACGGCGCGCACGCACTCGGCGAGGTTGTACATGACCGTGGCCAGGCGGGGCTTGTCCTCCTCGCTGCGGCCCAGCACCCAGGGCTGCGTGAGGTCGATATAGCGGTTGCAGTCGCCCACCAGCTTCCAGATCTCGGCCAGCGCGACGGAGAACTGCAGGTCGTCCATGCTCTTTTCAACCAGCTCGGGCATATGCGCAAAGCGCTCGAGCAGCGGCGCGTCGGTCGTCTCGTCCACGGTTTCCGGCGCGGGCACAACGCCGCCGAAGTACTTTTCGATCATCGCGACGGTGCGGCTGACCAGATTGCCCAGGTCGTTGGCCAGATCGGCGTTGACGCGGGTGAGCAGCGCCTCGTTGGTGTAGTTGCCGTCCGCGCCGAAGGGCATCTCGCGCATGAGGTAATAGCGCAGCGTGTCCACGCCGTAGCGCTCGACGATCGGGCCGGGATAGACCACGTTGCCCTTCGACTTGCTCATCTTGTCGTTGCCGAAGAGCAGCCAGCCGTGGCCGAACACCCGCTTGGGCAGCGGCAGACCCAGCGCGTGCAGCATGATCGGCCAGTAAATCGTATGGAAGCGCACGATTTCCTTGCCCACCAGATGGATGTCCGCGGGCCAGTATTTTTTAAACAGCTCGTCGTGCTC